>NZ_JAWOQP010000024.1:60159-71488 GCF_033337375.1 Vibrio sp. YT-17 | reverse complement strand
GTTCTTTTAGTTGTTGATTTCATAACACTCTCCAATTTTGGGGGTGGAAAGTGTCAACCTTATTTAGGACGGCACAAAATAACCAAAAGAAAAGCCTGACTCATGTCAGGCTTTTTTATTTATTGGGGCAAGATGCTTCTTAATGAGCACCTAGTCGATGCGCAACTCTTTTAACATCGACTCAGGCAAAGCAAGTTCATCATTTTTGTTCACCGAAACACCAGCATCCAAAATGTTCTTTGCGATCTGTTGTGCTTCTTTTAAAGAGTGCATTGCTGCCGTGCCGCATTGGTATTCGTTAAGTTCAGGGATCTTATTCTGACTTTCTACCTTCAGCACGTCTTCCATTGCTGCAATCCAAGCATCTGCGACTTGCTGCTCTGATGGTGTGCCAATCAGACTCATGTAAAAACCTGTGCGGCAACCCATAGGCGAAATATCGATGATCTCAACAGAATCACCGTTTAGGTGATTACGCATAAAGCCTGCATAAAGGTGCTCTAGGGTGTGAATACCTTTTTCAGAAAGAATGTCTTTGTTTGGCGCAGTAAAGCGTAAGTCGAAAACAGTAATCGTATCCCCTTTTGGGGTCTGCATGGTTTTCGCCACTCGCACTGCCGGTGCATTCATACGAGTGTGGTCCACGGTAAAACTATCGAGTAAAGGCATTACATCTCTCCTGATTGTAACTCCAGTACCTTTCGGTAATGGATAAATGTCATTCATCCCTACAGCACATGAACAGACTGTGGGCTAAAAGAACCAGCTGCTGTTGTCTTCTAATTCCTGACGACATTGCTTCAGCTGCCAGCCATAAGTTTTCGCTGTTTGTTCAACACGTCGAGCGACTTTGATTAAACTAGGTTTTCGATTATAAGTGCCTCGCTTATATCCACCTCGCCCTTCATGATAAGCCAGATACTGGTTATAGGGATCCCATAATGAAATCCCTAGCTGACGCCGTGTTTCATGAGTGTACCAACCGACAAACATCATAGAATCATCGAAGTTGGTACGAGAGCCCCCCTGACCTGTCGCATCTTGGAAGTCTTCCCAAGCAGGGTCTTGAGCTTGAGCATAACCATACGCACTGCTGACTCGTCCCCAAGGAATAAACCCTAGCAAATAATCTTTAGGTGGTTTTGCATCGTGCCGAAAGCTGCTTTCTTGTTTAATGATGGCCATAGCGACATGAATAGGGGTACCCCATTCATCTTCCATATCTTTGGCATCATCGTACCAACCGGATTTCTCTCGGAATATCTCGCATAAGTTATTCTGCTGCTTTGGCGGTGCCGTAGCACAACCTGCAAGTAACACGCTTCCAAGTACCGCTACTACTAACGACTTAATGTTCAACCCCACCAATCCTTAGTTAGTCATTACTGCTTCAGGTAAGCAAAGTAATCTTCCAAAAAATCATCAAAAGAAAGCATGTCACTCTGCTCTGCTTGCTTTTGTTTTTCCACGGACGACGCAACTTCCGTTTCCATCGTATCTTGTGAATAGTACTGATAACCGTGAGCTAGGTTTTCATCACGGTACTTCATACCAAGAGTACAACCGACTTTACCTAGCCCGCCCAGCTCTTTCGTTAGCTCTAATAGTTGACCAGAGATCGTTAGTTCTGGGTTATCAATCCATGTCTCGAGTTGATTACACACATCTTGGTATGCACTGCCACCAGCGGTCATATCCATTTGCTGTGCTATTTGACGTAACTCGACGAAAACTCGGTGTGCCCAATCTTGTAGAGATAGACGTTCACCTTGACAACCAATTTGCAGCATTAGACCTTTTTCACGGCCAGAAACAATGACTTTATTCCAGTTATCGCGCCAACACTCTAATTCACAGTTATCCATAGGGTCTGAGTCTGACAAGGCCGCCCAGGTAAGGAAGAGATCCAAGAATCGTACTTGCTCTTCATTTAAGCCCACTGCGCTGAATGGGTTAACATCTAGAGAACGAACTTCAATGTATTCGACACCACCGCGTCGTAACGCATCTGAAGGCTTCTCACCACTTTTCGATACACGTTTTGGACGAATCGGAGCGTACAGTTCATTCTCAATTTGTAAGATATTGGAATTAAGCTGGCGGTATTCACCATCCACTTTTACCCCAATTTTCGCAAACTCTTCTGATGGGTGGCGAATCGCATCACTCAAACCATCGAGGTATTGGTCAATGCTGTTAAAACCAATTTTCAGCACACTTTGAGCACTATTGGTATAGCCAAGATCGCTCAAACGCAAAGACGTCGACTTCGGCAAATATAATGTCCCGCCAATCTTCTCGAATGGCAGATCGGTTTCACGACCTTGAATAAAAGAGCCACATAACGCTGGTGATGCACCAAAGAAGTAGGGAATCATCCAGCCAAAGCGGTAGTAATTACGGATCAACGCAAAGTACGCATCAGACTTAGCATCTTGGCGGGCTTGTTCATCTTGCTCGCCATAGAGCGCATCCCAAAATGTTTCAGGAAACGAGAAGTTAAAATGGACACCTGAAATAATTTGCATCAGGCTGCCATAGCGACGCTTTAGGCCTTCTCGGTACAGCGTTTTCATTTTCGCTGCATTCGAAGAGCCATACTGGGCTAACTGAATATCATCCTCTGAGCCCACGTAGCAAGGCATTGATAGTGGCCACATTTTCTCTTCACCCATTTTGGTTTGAGTGAAATGATGGATATCTTTCAGCTGTGCCATCAGTTCTGGAATTTCATGTGACACAGGCGTAATGAACTCTAACAATGATTCCGAAAAATCCGTTGTGATCCATTGATTTGTGAACGCAGAGCCTAACCCTTCAGGATGAGGAGTTGTAGCTAGATGTCCATCCTGACGATAGCGCAAAGTTTCTCGCTCAACACCGCGTCCAAACTGCTTAAATACTTCGGGGTTTGATGCAACTTTTTTTAGTCGCGCAGCAAAATCAGTCAAAATGAGGTTCGCTTATATTGGGAGCAGGACACTTGTTACATAACACAAGTGTAAGCTAAGTTATTGATAGTTAATGCATCTAGATAAATAACCCACGAAAAGTTGCTTATCTAGATGAATAGCGGAGAAACGTTTCTCCGCTATTAAATGTGTACTCTATCGAATGATTTCAAGCTCTTCTACGTCTTTCCCCAACTTTTCTAATTGAGGACGCAACGATTTAGCATCACCAACGACGATAATTTGATAGTCATTTGGATCAAACCATTTCTGAGCCAGCGCATTCAACGTCTGCTTATCGACTTTTTCTACGATAGCGTTTCTTTGCTGCAAGTAATCATGATCGAGGTTGTACTTAAGAATATCACTGATGAGCTCCGCTTTTTGTGTTGGCGTTTCATATTTCAGTGCATCTTTTTGACCGACCGCTTGACGCATAAATTTCATCTCTTCATCAGTAATACCTGACTGCGAGTATTCATTTAGCTCATTTTCCATCTCAATGATCGAAGCAACCGTTGCATCCGCTCGTACTTGCGCGGTGAAAACCACCGAGCCTGTTTCTGGATTACCAGAGAAGTAGCCGTAAGCACCGTATGTGTAACCCTTGTCTTCACGTAGATTTTGGTTAATGCGGCTATTGAAGTTCCCAGCTAAGTTGAAGTTTGCCAGTTGGCTTAGGTAAAAATCGCCCATTGCGTCGTAAGGCATACCTTGACGAACCATCATGACCACACTTTGCGGCGCTCCTGGTTTATCAACAAGATGGATCTTTTGCTCACCTAATGCAGCAATGCTTTGCGGTGCATACAATGGCGCAGCTTCATCTTGCCAGTTTTTCCAGAACGTCAGTTGCTGCTCAATTTCCTGTTGATCAATGTCACCAACAACGACGATTTGCGCACTTTGTGGCGTGTAATGCTTCGAGTAGAATTCACGGACATCATCCAACGTTAATGCACTGACACCTGCTTGCGTGCCGTCTTTTGGTCGAGCAAAAACCGAATCCCCATAGAGCACCTGACGACTCGCTTGTGACGCCATCCAACTTGGATTTTGGTGCTCATATACCAGGCCTTCTAGCGCTTGCATTTTTACACGCTCGAAATCATCTTGATTAAATGCAGGAGACAGCAACATCTCTTCGACAATTTTTAACGTCGGCTCTAAGTTCTTTTCTAGAGCAGAAACACTGATGTTTGTTGTATAACCTGTGGCATTAACAGAGATAACACTACCTAGTTTATCAAGCTCAGCTTGAATCTCTTCGACACTGCGTTTCGTTGTACCTTCTTGCAACATCGCAGCGGTCAATTGGGCAAGACCTTCTTTACCCTTTTCAACAAAACGTGTCCCTGCAGGTAAACTAAATTGCATCATCACCGTCGGCGTTTCATCGCTAACTGCACCAAGCAGCTCTGAGCCATTCTTGAAATGTAACTCGTACAGCTCTGGCATCGTCGCTTTCACTGGTTCTCCTACTGGCGGTTGCACTGAGCGATCGAAGTTATCGGTCGCACGACGATACGCCAATTGGTCATCGGAAATCTTCTCATATTCTGGCAGCGTACGCTTTGGTGTCACAACGGTCGCAGGTTTTACGACAAGGTCTGTTTTTCCTTTTGGGACCACGCTTAGGGTCACTTTGTTCTTACCTTGGATAAAGTCCGTATACGCTTTTTCTACCGAAGTCGGCGTAACTGCACGGATTTGTTCAAGCTGTTGCTCAAGACGATCAGGATCGCCGAAAAATGTCTCGTTGGAAGCCAACTGAGTCACTTTACCTTTAACGCTTTCTAGCGCAAAAATAGCATCCGCTTCCGCTTTACCCTTCAACTGCTCAAGGCGATCTTCTGTCACGCCTTTTTCCGCAAACTGATTAAGTGATTGTAAAAGCTCGTCGTACAGTTTTGATAGGTCGCCTTTATCTCCAGAATCACCCATTGCGTAAACGTAAAAGTTACACGCCAGTTCAGCACAATCATGGAATGAACCAGCATCGACCGCTTTTTGAGTCTTCACTAGGTCTTGATAGAGCACGCTGTTGGTACCGCCCCCCAATACTTCTGATAATGTATCGAGAGACGCTTGGCTTTCTTCGCCGTTGTAGGTTGTTGGCCACGCGATCATCACCATAGGTTGTTGAATACGATCTTCTAGAGTGATGTATTTGTCTTCTTGCAGTTTTGCAGGTTGTTTCGGCGCATTTTCAACCTCAGGACCACGAGGAATCGAACCGAAGTACTTATTTACCCACTCTAGAGTTTGTTCAACGTCTAAGTCACCACCGATCGTGATAGTCGCATTGTTTGGGCCATACCAACGCAAGAAAAACGCTTTGAGGTCGTTCACATCAACACGATCAAGATCTTCAACATAACCAATGGTTTGCCACGAATACGGATGACCTTCAGGATATAGCGCTTCGGACATGCGCTCCCAAATCAAGCCATAAGGACGATTATCGTAACGCTGAGCTCGCTCATTTTTTACAGTCGAACGCTGAATTTCAAATTTGCGTTGAGAAACCGCATCCAACAAAAAGCCCATACGGTCAGACTCTAACCACAGCATTTTCTCGAGCTGGTTAGCAGGGACAGTTTCAAAGTAGTTAGTACGATCGCGGTTTGTTGTACCATTTAACGTGCCGCCAGCCTCTGTGATGATCCTGAAGTGCTCTTGGTCACCAACGTTCTCTGAACCTTGGAACATCATGTGCTCAAAGAAATGCGCAAAACCAGACTTACCCACTTCTTCACGAGCTGAACCAACATGGTAAGTCACATCCACATGGACCAATGGGTCAGAATCTTCAGGAGCTAAGATCACCGTTAAACCATTATCGAGTTTATACTTTTGGTATGGAATCTTAACTTTGCCTTCTTCAGCTTTCGATGACTCAACGAAAGTTACCCCTTTCGGCAGTGATGAAACTGGCGTATTTGATGCACAGCCCGTGATCACCAACAGTGAACACGCGCCAACCCAAAACATCTTCATGTACTTTCCTTAAAATAATCCGAGATAGATGGCCGCAAGTAAGCTATACCTAGCAGCCTTTCCTAAAAATATTAAAATCACGCAAGGCAGAAACTTCATTCTTAGCCACCCTGCGGCTAAACACAGCGGGTCTCCAATTACAGGTAACCAGCTAAAAAATAATCCCCAATAGCCATACTTAGAGAGCCACTTTAATGCGGTATGACCGTGCTTTTCCTCTTGTGCTTTGTTGGGAATCCACAAGCCAAGCCAATAATTTGTTAAGCCACCAAGCGTATTACCGATAGTAGCGACCATAACAATTGAAGAAACGGAGTATTGATTTAATGAGAGAGTGGCAACTAAGCCCGCCTCAGAACCACCAGGCAACAACGTGGCACTGAGAAAACCGGTCATGAAAAGCACCCATAATGCTGAATCTGAAAACCAAAGCGCTAAACTTTCAAAACTCGTGTTAAATGCTTCTAGCATGTCATATCAAGCAACACCTTGCCTCTGGTTCTTCCTGATTCGACCTGCTGGTGAGCACCAATGACATCACTCATAGGATAAACCTGTTGAATTTCAGTCTTCAGTAAGCCAACGCCTACCATGTACAACAAGGTATCTAACTGCGCAGGATCTGGTTCAACCAACATGCCACTAGCCTCAAAGCCTAGGAGTTTGGCTTTTTCACAAATCAGCTCAGCTGTGATGGTTGGAACGGTGATGACTCTCGCATTGTCTTTCAGGCATTTAAGCGCATCTAACGCAGCATCTCCGCCTACTAAATCAATCAAAACATCAACATCTTCAACACGTTCTGACACTGGTGCAAATTGATAGTTCACTGCATGAGCACCGAGCGTCGCAAGGTAGTCTAGATTTCGTTCACTGCAAGTTGTAAAGACTTCCGCTTTCGTCGCGATCGCAATTTGTACCGCGAGGTGTCCAACACCACCGGCTCCAGCGAGGATAAGTACGCGATCGTTTTCCGTCACATTAGCCTTACTGAGAGCTTGTGCCGCAGTTTGTCCCGCCAACGGTAATGCAGCAGCTGCCTCTAAAGTGACAGAGCTAGGAACATGACTTAACTCAGTTTCTGGAACACATATGTATTGGCTGTAACCACCGCCTCGAACTGGGAAACCAATAAATCCAGCCACCTCATCACCTTCATTAAAACGTGATGCCCCCTCTCCACAAGACATCACTTTTCCTGAGATGTCGTAACCTGGCACCCAAGGTAAATTGTCCTTATTCTGCGCTGCCGCCCAACCGAGCCCAGCTCGAGTTTTGACATCAATAGGATTTACGCCTGAAAAAGCGACTTTTACTAAGACTTCACCAGGCTGTGGTGATGGTGTAGAAGCATGTTGAATCGCGAGTACGTTGGCATCACCAAACTCAGTGATAACGATCTGTTTGTGTTCCATAAACCATTCCCTGCAAGAAAACAAAAAGGGATGCGAAAGCATCCCTTTGACTATAAACCATTTTGTTAACCTAAGTTAATCGTGATTTTGTAAATTGGTTGATCATTCCATTTTCAATAATGTCTAACCAACAAGTGCTAACAATATACCAGCCGCAACGGCTGAACCCAGCACACCAGCAACGTTTGGTCCCATCGCATGCATTAACAAAAAGTTTTGCGGGTTAGCTTGTAAACCAACTTTGTTTACGACTCGCGCGGCCATTGGTACCGCAGAAACGCCAGCCGCACCAATAAGTGGGTTGATGTCTTCTTTCGAGAACTTGTTAAGCAGTTTCGCCATCAGGACGCCCGCACCAGTACCGATACTAAATGCAACTGCGCCTAACCCCAAAATACCTAACGTTTCTAGGTTCAAGAACTGCTCAGCTTGCAGCTTAGAACCAACACCAAGACCTAAAAAGATAGTCACTATGTTGATCAATTCATTTTGAGCAGTTTTCGATAAACGATCGACCACACCAGCTTCACGCATCAAGTTACCCAAACAGAACATACCAACCAATGGCGTAGCTGAAGGTAAGAACAGAATCGTCATCAGTAATACAGCAAGCGGGAAGATGACTTTCTCCCATTTACCAACATGACGAAGCTGAGCCATCTTGATTTGACGCTCTTCCTTGGTTGTCAGTGCTTTCATGATTGGTGGCTGGATGATCGGCACCAATGCCATATAGCTGTATGCCGCGACTGCAATCGCACCTAGCAGATCTGGAGAGAGCTTACTCGCTAAGAAAATCGCTGTTGGCCCATCAGCACCACCGATGATCGCGATAGACGAAGCATCTGCCATGGAGAACTCCATGCCAGGTACATAGTTGAGCAAAATAGCGCCAAACAGTGTTGCAAAAATACCAAACTGCGCAGCCGCACCTAACCACAACGTTTTTGGGTTTGCGATCAAAGCACCAAAGTCAGTCATCGCGCCCACACCCATGAAGATCAATAGCGGGAACACACCCGATTCAATCCCAATGTAGTAAACGTAGTAGAGCAAGCCACCAGGCTCAGTAAAGCCAGCATTTGGAATATTCGCCAAAATAGCACCGAAACCAATCGGCAATAACAGTAAAGGTTCAAATCCTTTTTTAATTGCCAAAAACAGCAAGGTACAACCAACCAGCATCATACAGATTTGGCCGAACTCGAAGTTAGCGATCCCTGTTTCTGCCCAAAGGGTTAACAATCCGTCCATGATACTCCCTTACGCCAGGCTCAACAGAGGCGCACCTACTGTGACAGCATCGCCTTCTTTAACGTTCAGCTCTTGAACCACACCACCACGCGCCGCTCGTACTTCAGTTTCCATTTTCATCGCTTCAAGGATGAGCAATACATCGCCTTCAGCTACCTCAGCACCAGGCTGAACATTCACTTTGAAGATGTTACCTGCAAGAGGAGCAGGCACCGCTTCAGCTGAAGCATTAGAAGGTGTGCTAGGTGTAGCCGATTTTGCCGGTGCATTAGAAGGAGCAACAGATGTCAGTTCACCTTTAGGACCAACTTCCACCTCATACACCTGCCCGTCAACACGTACACTATAAGTTTCTACACCGCCAGTTGCTGGTTGAGCCGCAGGTACAGCAGGCTTTGCAGCTTCTAGCGTTGGTGCAGGCTCAAATGCTTCTGGGTTTTCACGATTCTTAAGGAACTTAAGCCCAACTTGAGGGAAAAGTGCATAAGTGAGTACGTCATCAACACGCTCACTTGCTAGCTTAATGCCTTCTGATTTCGCTTTCTCCATCAGATCAACCGTAAGCGTCTCCATTTCAGGCTCAAGTAAATCGGCAGGACGACAGGTAATTGGCTCTTTACCATCAAGCACTTTCGCTTGCAGTTCTGCATTTAACTCGGCTGGCGCTTGACCGTACTCACCTTTCAATAGGCCAGCGGTTTCCTTGGTAATACTCTTATAGCGCTCGCCAGTAAGAACGTTAATCACCGCTTGCGTACCGACGATCTGTGAAGTTGGAGTCACCAATGGAATGAAACCAAGATCTTCACGTACACGAGGGATCTCTTCTAATACTTCATCAATGCGATCCGCAGCGCCCTGCTCTTTCAACTGGCCTTCCATATTGGTCAGCATACCACCAGGCACTTGAGCAATCAGGATGCGTGAATCGACTCCTTTTAACTGGCCTTCCCACTTCGCATACTTCTTACGTACCTCACGGAAATATGCGGCGATAGGTTCCAGTTGCTCGAGTTTTAAATTGGTATCTCGCTCGGTGCCTTCTAGCATAGCGACTACCGTTTCAGTCGGTGTATGACCGTAAGTACAACTCATTGAAGAAATCGCAGTATCGAGAATATCAATACCCGCTTCCACTGCTTTTACCGCTGTTGCTGTAGACAGCCCCGTTGTTGCATGACAATGAAGTGCCAATGGCACATCACAAGACGCTTTGATACGCGTGATAAGCTCTTCCGCTTCATAAGGCTTAAGTAAGCCAGACATATCTTTAATACACAGCGAGTGACAACCTAAATCCTCTAGGCGTTTTGCCAAGTCAACCCAAGTGTCTGCGTTATGCACTGGGCTCGTTGTGTAAGACAACGTACCTTGAGCATGCGCACCAACATCAACCGTTGCTTTAACGGCTTTCTGGAAGTTTCGCACGTCATTCATTGCATCAAAAATACGGAATACATCCATGCCGTTAGCATGCGCGCGTTCAACAAACTTCTCTACTACATCGTCGGCATAATGGCGGTATCCTAAAAGGTTTTGACCACGCAGTAGCATTTGCATTGGTGTATTAGGCATCGCTTTTTTTAGTTCACGTAAACGCTCCCAAGGGTCTTCTCCTAAGAATCGAATACAAGAATCAAATGTTGCACCACCCCAAGTCTCTAGAGACCAGTAACCAACCTTATCCAACTCAGCTGCGATAGGCAGCATATCCTCAATACGCATACGCGTAGCAAATAGTGATTGATGGGCATCACGAAGGACCACATCAGTAATAGCTAGTGGTTTAGACATGCTCTTAAACTCCTTTTTAATCCTAGTTCGGCTACTTCGCGAATGAGGCGCGATGTTTATGAATCGCAGCCGAGATCGCCGCCACTACTTGTGGACTAACAGCTGAAGAGGTTGATTGAATATTAGTGTTTGTTTTTGGTGCTGCGATCGGCTCTGGTACTTCTTCTGGTACCAATTTCGACATTAACCGAACGAGATAAACAAGAATAGTGAGGAAAATAAATACGACCGCCATCCCCGTTAGCATCAGGGTGGCCGCATCTACTAGCAGGCTTCCTATATTAGTCATGTTGCTTCCTTTCTTTGTCATCCTGACAACGTGCAGGACTTTAATAGTGTCAAATCCCGACCCATGGATTATCTCGATTGGTTAAATTTTGTCAATTTTGTTTAAGGAAGGTTTGTAGTAATCCTGATAAATGATTATTTATTCACTACCCAGATCACAGTTCATGACAAAATAATCACTTCAAATCGCTATCACCTTACGAACAGAGTAAAGGAGGACATAAATAAAAACTGCGATTTAGATTTCAAAATCAAATCGGGACTCACGCAGTAAAAACCAACAAAAACAAAAAGATGAACAAAATTAACAATCAATAAACAAATAACAAACAAAGTGACTACATGAGAGTAATTGAAATGAAAAATGGAAGTCAGTGTATAGGAGGGATAATCAGGATGATTCACACGATGCGACAGAAGCTTGATAGCAAATTGCTTAGATACGCACATATTCGCTTTTAAAAAGAGGAACATAGGCTCTAGTGATCCTACGCCATATTCCAGATGTCTAGATACAAAAAAGCCTCGCAATTGCGAGGCTGTTTCAATGAGTGGCGCGTCCTGGAGGATTCGAACCTCCGACCGCCTGGTTCGTAGCCAGGTACTCTATCCAGCTGAGCTAAGGAC
>NZ_JAWOQP010000024.1:0-60059 GCF_033337375.1 Vibrio sp. YT-17 | reverse complement strand
TGGCGCGTCCTGGAGGATTCGAACCTCCGACCGCCTGGTTCGTAGCCAGGTACTCTATCCAGCTGAGCTAAGGACGCGCAGATCTTCTTGCTAAGAAGTTGTGAAGTAAATCACATTCATTTCTTACGAAACAAAAAAAAGGCCATCGGGCCAGTCAATGAATGGCGGTGAAGGAGGGATTCGAACCCTCGATACGGGATAAACCGTATACTCCCTTAGCAGGGGAGCGCCTTCAGCCTCTCGGCCACCTCACCGTTTTCATTGTTATATCTCAAAAGAGATATGGCGCGTCCTGGAGGATTCGAACCTCCGACCGCCTGGTTCGTAGCCAGGTACTCTATCCAGCTGAGCTAAGGACGCACTTTTTGTTGATAAATCAACGTTGCAAGAATGGCGGTGAAGGAGGGATTCGAACCCTCGATACGGGATAAACCGTATACTCCCTTAGCAGGGGAGCGCCTTCAGCCTCTCGGCCACCTCACCGTCTTGCGGAGGCACATATTACGTTTTACCGAAAATATGTCAAACACTTTCTTTGAAAAAATCTACGAAACTGGCTTAACCGTTGCTGATTTAATCAAAGTGACTATTAAACGAACTTTATCACTCTATTATGATGAAAAAAAGAGAGTCTTCTCTGAAAAAAAGACATTTATTTTCAAATAACTTTCTGAAGTTCGAATCAACATTATTGATGAATTCACAGCCATACTCAACACAATAGTTTCTGCAAATTTTCAAAAACAGTAGAAACTAAAAAGGCCAACCCTTCGGTTAGCCTTTTTCATTCAAACTAAGCTCTGTAAACAGGAGCGACTTAGTAGTTACCTGAAGCAACGTTGCCATTGCCTTTTTCAGCTTGAATGCGCATGTAGATTTCTTCACGGTGAACTGAAACCTCTTTCGGAGCGTTAACGCCGATACGCACTTGGTTACCTTTAACACCTAGTACAGTTACAGTCACTTCATCACCAATCATCAGTGTTTCGCCTACGCGGCGAGTCAAAATTAGCATTCTTTGCTCCTTGAGTAATCTCTAAATTTTCTTGCTACAAAGCTATTATCCAACAAAAGTTATATTTTCGTAAACTACCTTGTTAGCGAAAATCAGCCTAAAAAGGCATGTTTTTGTTGAATGTTTAATGCTTCACTAGACGTAATGTAAGCATCATGCAGAATGTTTGCTGCTGTATCCACACATTCGGGTGCTAAAACTAGCATCATAGTGAGTGCATTCGTTGCGCTGAAATTGATCTCAATATCTCGCTTTGCCAACAAATCGCATGCGTGCTCTACCATTCCATTGGCCTCAAGCCCCACTGCGGTCAACAGGCTTACCACTTCACTATTACGGATTTTGTCGCTGAACACCAGATCGAACTTGGCACATGCATCTTGTTTTATCATGATACCTGCCCGTTCTGTTTCCTCGATCACATTCCAAATGTCGATACCCAACATCTGACATTGTTTTGTAGCACTAGATAAATGTTCTTTATCGACTTCGATTATGGCAAGGTCACGTTGAATGGCTATACCAGAGACGGCTTGATTGCCTAACTCCCCCTTTACCAGACTGCCTTCATTAACATCAAATGTCGAAAGCACGCGCAGTGGCACATTATTCTTCCATGCAAATTGCACTGAAGGTAAATGTAATACTTTCGCGCCTCGGCTTGCCATCGCTTCCATGGAAGGAAAATCGATAACCGCCAATTTTCGCGCGTTTTTCACTACACGTGGGTCACAAGTATAAATACCATCAACGTCGGTAAAGATTTGACACTCATCAGCGCGCAATGCGCCTGCCAGTGCCACTGCGCTCGTATCTGAGCCACCTCGACCTAATGTGGTGATATCCCCGTTCTCATTCACACCTTGAAAGCCTGCAACAATCACGATTTGGTCTTGCTCAAGCAATCCCAGAATTGTCTTAGTATCAATGTGTTTAATCGTTGCGTCATTGTGTTGATTATCCGTCACAATATTCGCCTGTGCTCCGGTAAGCGAGCGTGCAGCATGACCCAATTTATTGAGTGTCATTGCTAACAGTGCCATTGACACTTGCTCACCAGCAGAGAGCAAAACATCAAGTTCTCGAGCTGTAGGCACGCTATCTATCTGTTTAGCGAGGTCCATCAGTCTGTTTGTTTCGCCTGACATTGCAGACACGACAACAACAACTTGATTGCCATCATTTTTCGCCTTAATGATGTGTTCAGCAACTTGGTGGATTCTTTCAATTGAACCCACGGAGGTTCCGCCAAACTTTTGCACGATAAGGGGCTTTTTCACCAGTCTTCACCTTCCCAAGACCGAAGTCTCTTTAGAACTGCTTACATCGTCAGTATTTCCTTTTAGAAAAATTATATAAGCAGTAGTTACAACAAAAACCAAATAGCCTAAATGACTCGGTTAACTTTTGGTCAATTAAACCACTTGGCTGCTAAAAAAAATTACGCTCAATCAAAGAAACTTGATTGAGCGTAATTTTAGTAGTTAAAAGCTTATAAGCGCTCTTCTAACCAAGGCTGAACTGTTTTAATTGCCTCTGGTAGTGCGGCTACATCAGTACCACCAGCTTGAGCCATGTCAGGACGACCACCGCCCTTACCACCGACTTGCTCAGCAATCATCTTAACTAGATCACCAGCTTTTACTTTACCAGTTAGATCTTTAGTCACACCAGCAATCAGGCCAACCTTGTCACCTGTTACGTTAGCAAGCAGTACGACACCAGACCCCATTTGGTTCTTGATGTCATCAACCATAGTACGTAGGTTCTTGCTGTCAGCGCCTTCAAGAGCTGCGACTAGAACTTTTGTACCATTGACTTCAACCGCTTTGCCCATGATGTTAGCGCTTTCTGCTGCCGCCATCTTATCTTTTAGCTTCTGTACTTCTTTCTCTAGCGCTTTTGCTTTCTGTGCAGATTCTACCAGTTTCTCTTCGTACTTCGCGTTTTGAGCTTCAATCGCGTCTAATGCAGCCTCGCCTGTTACCGCCTCAATACGTCGAATACCTGCAGCAATGCCGCTTTCTGAAGTGATTTTGAATAGGCCAATATCACCTGTGCTTGATGCGTGAATACCACCGCAAAGCTCTGTCGAGAAGTCACCCATAGACAGTACGCGTACTTCGTCATCGTACTTCTCACCAAACAGTGCCATTGCGCCTTTCTTCTTAGCAGACTCAATGTCCATCACGTTGGTTTCAATCGTGTGGTTGCGACGAATTTGCGCGTTAACTAGACGCTCAACTTCTTTCAGTTCTGCTGCAGTTACGGCTTCTAGGTGTGAGAAGTCGAAACGTAGGTTGTCTGCCTTCACCAATGAGCCTTTCTGCGTTACGTGCTCACCTAAAACTTGGCGTAGTGCTGCGTGTAGCAAGTGCGTTGCTGAGTGGTTTAGAGAGATAGCTGCGCGACGCTCTGCGTCAACGATAGTTGCTACTTCATCACCTTTCGCTAGAACGCCTTCTGCCATTACACCGTGGTGCGCGATTGCGTTACCTAGTTTTTGAGTGTCCTCAACGCGGAATACACCAGACTCAGTACGGATTTCACCAGCGTCACCACACTGACCGCCTGACTCTGCGTAGAATGGTGTTTCACCAAGTACGATGATTGCTTTGTCGCCCGCAGATAGCGAATCTACTTCGTTGCCTTCAACGAACATCGCTGCTACAGAACTAGAGCCTTTAGTACCTGTGTAACCACAGAATTCTGTTTGCGTATCAACTTTGATTGCTGCGTTATAGTCAGTACCGAAGTTACCCGCTTCACGCGCACGTTGACGCTGCTCTTCCATCGCTTTCTCGAAACCTTCTTCGTCGATTGCGAACTCACGCTCACGTGCTACGTCGTTAGTTAAGTCAGCTGGGAAGCCGTAAGTATCGTAAAGTTTAAATACGGTTTCGCCGTCTAGTACTTTACCGTCTAGGTTATCTAGTGCTTCGTTTAGAATCGCCATACCGCGCTCAAGTGTACGACCAAAGTTTTCTTCTTCGATACGCAGTACTTTTTCAACCACAGCTTGTTGACGCTTCAGCTCTTCACCAGCCGTACCCATGATGTCAGCTAGAACGCCAACCAACTTGTGGAAGAATGCACCTTGTGCGCCCAGCTTGTTACCGTGACGAACTGCACGACGGATGATACGGCGTAATACGTAACCTCGACCTTCGTTTGAAGGCATAACACCATCCACGATCAGGAATGAACATGAACGGATGTGGTCAGCGATAACGCGTAGTGATTGGTTTGATAGGTCTTCGTAACCGATCACTTCTGCTGCTGCTTTGATAAGAGCTTGGAATACATCGATTTCGTAGTTTGAGTGAACGCCCTGCATGATTGCAGAGATACGCTCGATACCCATACCAGTATCTACCGATGGTTTTGGTAGCGGTTCCATAGTGCCGTCTGCGTGACGGTTGAACTGCATGAATACGTTGTTCCAGATCTCGATGAAACGGTCACCATCTTCTTCAGGCGTGCCAGGACGGCCACCCCAGATGTGCTCACCGTGATCGTAGAAGATTTCAGTACATGGACCACAAGGGCCAGTGTCGCCCATTTGCCAGAAGTTATCAGACTCGTACGGCTTGCCGCCTTCTTTATCACCAATGCGAACAATACGATCAGCGGGTACGCCAACTTTCTTGTTCCAGATGTCAAACGCTTCGTCATCGGTTTCGTAAACAGTTACCAATAAACGATCCGCTGGCAGTTTAAGAACTTCGGTTAGGAATTCCCAAGCAAAGGAGATCGCATCTTCTTTGAAGTAATCGCCAAAGCTGAAGTTGCCTAACATTTCAAAGAATGTGTGGTGACGAGCAGTAAAGCCAACATTTTCTAGGTCGTTATGTTTACCACCAGCACGTACGCAACGCTGAGCCGTAGTCGCTCGAGTGTAGGCTCGTTTTTCTAAGCCTAAGAAACAATCTTTAAATTGGTTCATACCTGCGTTTGTGAACAGCAGGGTTGGGTCGTTATGTGGAACTAACGATGAACTTTCTACGATTTGGTGTCCTTTGCTCTCAAAGAACTTGAGGAACGCGTTACGAACCTCATCAGTGCTCATGTACATGCAGCTCTTCCTGAAAATAGTCGAGTTAGAATTTTGCCGTATTGTAGATCATGCAAACAGCTGAGACTAGTTTTCTTGAGGAAAAGAGGGAGTAGGAGAAAAAATTTGAAGCAAAACAAAAATCAGTGCGGACGACTGACCGTTAATCTTCGTCCTCAAAGTTCAGCGCGTAGCTGATTTGGTCAAAACTGTAGCCGCGATACTGCAGAAAACGAACTTGTTTTGCGTACTCTTTTTGGTCTTTGGCTTTAATACCTTTGAATTTCTTTTCTGCCGCCTGTTTAGCCAGTTCAAACCAATCTTGCGGCTCTTCAGCCATAGCTTGCTCAATCACCGATTCCGCAACACGCTTCTGGTTTAACTCTTGACGAATTCGACGCTCTCCATGTCCTTTGTATACATGCTGTCTAATTTGACTCTTCGCGTAACGTAAATCATCTAAATAGTTATGGTCTAGGCAAAAATTAATTGCGATGTCGATGTCTGATTCTTCATAGCCCTTCATCGATAATTTTTGGTAAAGCTCATACTGACCATGATCGCGACGGCTAAGCAATTGTATAGCAGCCTCTTTGCTCGATAATGTTGGCGCCTGGCGTTTTTGGTACATGATGATCCTAAAAGTATTTTTGCTGTACAGGCTCTCAATGGCCTTTGTGATAATTCGATTTTTGATTTCAATAGATACAACAAAGCCCCGCATTGCAGGGCTTTGTCATTTATTAATCTATGAGAGATTAAAACTCTTCAGCTTGCTCTGGCGCTTCACCAGCTTCAGGCGCCTCCGCAAGTGCTGGCGCTAGCAACATTTCACGCAGTTTTGTATCGATAGTTTTAGCCACTTCAGGGTGCTCACGCAGGTAGTTACATGCATTCGCTTTACCTTGACCAATCTTATCGCCATTGTAGCTATACCAAGCACCGGCTTTTTCAACTAACTTATGCTTCACACCTAGATCGACAAGTTCACCTTCGCGGTTAAAGCCTTGGCCGTACATGATTTGTGTGTTTGCTTCTTTAAATGGTGCTGCAATCTTATTCTTAACAACTTTGATGCGCGTTTCGTTACCTACGACTTCGTCACCTTCTTTGATTGCGCCAGTACGACGGATATCTAGACGAACAGAAGCGTAGAACTTAAGTGCGTTACCACCTGTTGTTGTTTCTGGGTTACCAAACATCACACCAATCTTCATACGGATTTGGTTGATGAAGATACACATACAGTTAGACTGCTTTAGGTTACCCGTTAGCTTACGCATTGCTTGAGAAAGCATACGTGCTTGCAGACCCATGTGGCTATCGCCCATTTCGCCTTCGATTTCTGCTTTCGGTGTTAGTGCTGCGACAGAGTCGACAACCATAACATCGATAGCACCAGAACGTGCAAGTGCGTCACAGATCTCTAGCGCTTGCTCACCTGTGTCTGGCTGAGAAACTAGCAATGCATCGATATCAACGCCAAGTTTCTTCGCGTATACAGGATCTAGAGCGTGCTCTGCATCGATAAACGCACACGTTTTGCCTTCACGTTGCGCAGCAGCAATAAGCTCAAGCGTTAATGTTGTTTTACCTGAAGATTCTGGGCCGTAGATTTCTACGATACGACCCATTGGTAGACCACCAGCACCCAAAGCGATATCAAGAGAAAGAGAACCCGTTGAGATGGTTTCTACGTCCATTGCGCGGTTATCACCAAGGCGCATGATAGAGCCTTTACCGAATTGCTTTTCAATTTGACCTAGCGCAGCGGCGAGCGCTTTCTGTTTGTTCTCGTCCATTACTTTCTCCGATTTATTCATCTTCTTTGGGCGACGAATAGTAATTCATTTTTCTTAAGCAGAAGAACTGCTCAGCAATGAAAGTTATTATACTGTTGATTCATACAGTGTCCATACCTGTATGAAAAAAATTTGGCTGACCTAAAGTCATGATTTGCTCTAGCCCTTATCAATGCTGGGCTAAAACAAGTTAAGAAATTCTAGAGCAGATGTTGATACAATTGAGTCAACGCGTGCTCGACCGCTTTTTTGCGAACTTCTGCACGGTCACCAGAGAAATGCATGGTTTCTACTTGCTGCCAACTTTGGTTATCAGCAAAAGCAAAGCAGACCATACCGACTGGTTTCTCTTCACTGCCACCACCCGGCCCTGCAATACCACTGATGGATACACCGATGGTGGCATTTGAGTTTTTAATTGCACCCTGTACCATTTCAATCACAACTGGCTCACTCACTGCACCATGCGCTTCTAACGTTGAAGCTTGCACACCAAGCATCTCCATTTTCGCTTCATTACTGTAGGTGACAAACGCACGGTCAAGCCACGCTGAACTACCAGCAATGTCAGTAATGGCGGTTGCAACACCACCACCTGTGCATGATTCTGCGGTCGTTAAAACATGCCCGTGTTTAGCCAATAATGCGCCTAAATCGGCACTCAATTTTGTTGTTTTTTCCATAGCCAAAATGCCCTTTGTCTCTTTTTACTTGATAGGGATTCACGTATCCTAAGCCGCTACGGAAATAAACAAAAGAACTTACCTGTGAAAGCTGAACAAAAACACACTCCGATGATGCAGCAATACCTCAAGCTAAAAGCTGAGAACCCAGAGATTTTGCTGTTCTACCGCATGGGCGATTTCTACGAACTCTTTTACGATGATGCCAAGCGAGCTTCTCAGCTTCTTGATATTTCATTGACCAAACGTGGTGCGTCTGCAGGTGAACCAATCCCAATGGCGGGTGTGCCATTTCACGCCGTAGAGGGCTACCTGGCAAAACTTGTTCAGCTTGGTGAGTCTGTGGCGATCTGTGAACAGATTGGCGATCCGGCCACCAGCAAGGGCCCGGTAGAACGTAAAGTTGTGCGTATCGTGACACCAGGTACTGTGACGGATGAAGCGCTGCTTTCTGAGCGTGTCGATAACTTAATCGCAGCAATTTACCATCACAACGGTAAGTTCGGTTATGCGACGCTGGATGTCACCTCTGGTCGCTTCCAACTGACAGAACCAGAAACTGAAGAAGCGATGACAGCCGAGCTTCAACGCACTGCACCACGTGAGCTACTGTTCCCAGAAGATTTTGAACCTGTACATTTAATGGCGAGCCGCAATGGTAACCGTCGTCGCCCAGTCTGGGAGTTTGAGCTTGATACGGCTAAGCAACAACTCAATCAACAATTTGGCACAAAAGATCTGGTTGGTTTTGGTGTAGAACATGCGTCCTTAGGGCTGTGTGCTGCTGGTTGTTTGATCCAGTACGTAAAAGATACTCAACGTACGGCTTTACCTCATATTCGCTCTTTAACGTTTGATCATCAGGATCAATCCGTCATCCTTGATGCTGCTACCCGACGTAATCTGGAAATTACTCAAAATCTAGCAGGCGGAACCGATAACACGCTCGCTGCAGTACTCGACCATTGTGCAACTCCGATGGGCAGCCGAATGCTGAAGCGTTGGTTGCATCAGCCTATGCGTTGCATTGAAACGTTAAACGATCGCCTTGATGCGATTGGTGAGATTAAAGAACAAGCTCTGTTTGCTGATCTTCAACCAACGTTAAAGCAAATTGGTGATATTGAACGTATCTTAGCGCGCCTTGCATTACGCTCTGCTCGCCCTCGCGATATGGCTAGACTTCGCAATGCCATGCAACAGCTACCAGAGCTAGAATCTGTCACCGCTTCTTTGACCCATCCGTACCTAACGAAATTGGCGAAGTATGCAGCTCCGATTGACGAAGTATGTGACCTGTTAGAGCGCGCGATTAAAGAAAATCCGCCGGTTGTTATTCGTGATGGTGGCGTCATCGCTGAAGGCTACAATGCGGAGCTCGATGAATGGCGAAAATTGGCAGATGGTGCAACAGAATATCTTGAGCAGCTTGAGCGAGATGAGCGTGAACGACACGGTATCGATACGCTTAAAGTAGGCTATAACAACGTTCATGGCTTCTTTATCCAAGTAAGCCGTGGCCAGAGCCATTTGGTTCCACCGCATTATGTACGTCGCCAAACACTCAAAAACGCTGAACGCTACATCATTCCAAAGCTTAAGGAACACGAAGACAAAGTACTTAACTCGAAATCTAAAGCGTTAGCACTTGAGAAACAGTTGTGGGAAGAACTGTTTGATCTATTGATGCCAAACCTTGAGAAGCTGCAAAACCTAGCTTCTGCTCTGTCTCAACTGGATGTATTACAAAACCTAGCAGAGCGTGCAGATTCGTTAGATTACTGCCGCCCAACGCTTGTGAAAGACGCAGGAATTCACATTCAAGCTGGTCGTCATCCAGTCGTAGAACAAGTAACAACAGAGCCGTTCATCGCGAACCCAATTGAGCTTAACCCAGCCCGTAAGATGTTGATCATCACCGGTCCAAACATGGGTGGTAAATCAACCTACATGCGTCAAACTGCGCTGATTGCATTGATGGCACATATCGGCTCTTATGTACCGGCAGAATCCGCACAGATTGGTTCTTTAGATCGTATATTTACTCGTATTGGTGCGTCAGATGATCTTGCATCTGGCCGCTCGACCTTCATGGTAGAAATGACAGAAACAGCCAATATTCTTCACAACGCAACTAAGAATAGTTTGGTGCTAATGGATGAAATCGGACGTGGTACTAGTACTTACGACGGTCTGTCTTTAGCTTGGGCAAGTGCGGAATGGCTCGCAACACAAATTGGTGCGATGACCCTATTTGCAACCCACTACTTCGAATTAACAGAGTTACCAAGCCAGCTGCCAAACTTAGCGAACGTTCACTTGGATGCCGTAGAACATGGAGACAGCATTGCCTTTATGCACGCAGTTCAAGAAGGTGCGGCAAGTAAGTCTTACGGCCTGGCTGTTGCGGGCTTAGCAGGCGTACCAAAAACGGTCATCAAAAATGCGCGTAACAAGCTATCTCAGCTAGAGCAACTGGGGCAAAACAGTGACACACCACGTCCAAGTGCAGTAGATGTGGCTAACCAGTTGAGCCTGATTCCAGAGCCTAGCGAGGTCGAACAAGCTCTGTCAGGTATTGATCCTGACGACTTAACGCCACGCCAAGCTCTTGAAGAGCTGTATCGCTTGAAGAAGATGCTGTAAACAGACTCACACCAACGAGAAAAAAAGAAAAAAGGCTATGGGGAACCATAGCCTTTTGTGTATCTAGTGAAATACGGACTATTTAATCGTCTTCTACGTTAAACAAGTTTTCCATATTCAAACCTTGTTTGATTAGGACTTCACGAAGACGACGTAAACCTTCCACTTGTATTTGACGTACTCGCTCACGTGTCAGACCAATCTCTCGACCAACTTCTTCCAGCGTCGAAGGCTCGTAGCCTAGTAGGCCGAAGCGACGTGCAAGCACTTCTTTCTGTTTCGGATTCAACTCTTCTAACCAATGAATCAACGATGATTTGATGTCGTCATCTTGAGTCGAAACTTCTGGATCAGAGTTGTTTGCATCAGGAATAATATCTAGCAGCGCTTTCTCACCGTCACCACCGATTGGCGTGTCGACAGAGCTAATACGCTCATTAAGGCGTAACATTTTGCTTACGTCTTCGACTGGAATATCTAATTGAGCAGCAATTTCTTCTGCGGTCGGTTCGTGATCGAGCTTTTGAGAAAGTTCACGCGCAGTACGCAGATAAATGTTCAGCTCTTTCACTACATGGATAGGTAGACGGATCGTGCGAGTTTGGTTCATCAACGCTCGCTCTATCGTTTGTCGGATCCACCACGTTGCGTAAGTAGAGAAACGGAAACCACGTTCTGGGTCGAATTTTTCGACCGCTCGGATCAAGCCGAGGTTACCTTCTTCAATCAGATCAAGTAGTGCTAGACCACGGTTACTGTATCGACGAGAAATCTTAACAACCAAACGTAGGTTACTTTCGATCATACGTTTGCGTGCCGCTTCGTCGCCACGTAGGGCGCGTCTTGCGTAAAGCACTTCTTCTTCGGCAGTAAGTAAAGGTGAGAAGCCAATTTCGCCCAAATACAACTGAGTTGCATCTAAGCTTTTACTGCTCGCGTCAAACTCTTCACGCGCAGTCGCTTTGCTTTCTGTGGATGATGATCTTTCGAGTTCGTTATCAATGGTCTTCACTGACGCATTGTCAAATGCAAACTCTTCAACTTTGGTTACTGTGTTGCTGATACTCATAACGCCTCCCCCTGGCGAGTTAGCAAGACATGACAACTCAATATGTCGCTAAATGATGTCGCAAGTTGTTTTTCAAAGTTTTAAGGCAAATAGCGTTTTGGATTCACTGATTTACCTTGATAGCGAATTTCAAAGTGTAGTTTGACCGACTTTGCACCTGAACTACCCATGGTGGCGATTTTTTGTCCGCTTTTTACGCTTTGTCCTTCTGTGACCAGCAGTTTGTCATTGTGTGCGTATGCGCTTAAATAATTGTCGTTATGCTTTACTATAATTAAGTTGCCATAACCTCGTAGCGCATTGCCTGAATAAACGACTGTGCCGGCTGCGGTTGAAACGATAGGTTGACCACGCTGTCCTGCGATGTCGATACCTTTATTTCCCTGTTCTCCCGCCGAAAAGTTCTTGATTACTCTCCCTTTTGTTGGCCACAACCACTTTGAGACTTTATCACTCTTTGCTGTGGTAGTTGGCGCTTTTTGCTTCACTTTTTGGTTATCTTTTGAACCAACATACTCCTTTGTTTTCGATTGTTCAACCTTCTTTGGAGGCTGTTTTTGTACGACTTTAGGCTTAGTCTCTGTAGGTTTTTGACTAGAGTTTTTACTCGAAGGTTTAGGTTTAGAGGCTGTTGATGTTTTCGTCACTGGAGCTGGGGGTGTCGTAACAACAGGAGCCACAACGGGTTCAACTTTTTGACCATATTTAGGGGCGACATATTTCGGAGCCCAAAGTTTTAGCCTCTGTCCTGGGTAGATAGTGTAAGGCTGAGTTAACTCATTGTAACGAACAAGATCATTTACATCTTTATCTGTGACATAAGCTATGAAGTAAAGTGTATCACCTTTTTTTACCTCATAATAACTCCCTCTGTAACTTCCTCTTTCAAGGCTTGAATAGTCTTTTTTTAGGCTAGAGACAGGTGCAGGGGAATGCGCTGCACAACCAACTAGTCCTGCAGCAAACACAAAGCTAATACCAATATGACGTAGTAACTTATTCACCTATCCCTAACCCTTAAGCTAAATCACCCGCAACCAGAGGTACGAACCGAACCATTTCTACAACGGTAGAGAGATATTCGTCTCCCTTACGCTCTATTTTTAATAACTGTTGTTCCGTATCTCCAACAGGAATGACCATTTTGCCGCCATCTCTTAATTGTGAGAGAAGAGCTTGGGGAATCACTTCAGCGGCAGCGGTAACAATAATAGCATCGAAAGGACCTCGCGCTTCCCAGCCCTGCCACCCATCAGCATGCTTAGTTGAAACATTGTAGATATCCAATTGCTTCAGGCGACGCTTTGCTTCCCATTGCAACGATTTAATTCGCTCAACGGAGTATACATGATCAACAATTTGCCCCAGTACCGCGGTTTGATAACCCGATCCCGTTCCGATTTCCAGAACACGACTCGCCGGTTCTAGCTCAAGCAACTCGGTCATACGAGCAACGATATAAGGCTGAGAAATAGTTTGTCCCTGACCAATTGGTAACGCATTGTTATCATAGGCTTGGTGCATCATCGCTTGAGAAACAAAGCTTTCTCGTGGCAAGCGTTGGATAGCATCCAGAACTCTTTGGTCTTTGATGCCACTGGAGATAAGAAACGCTATCAACCTGTCAGCATGTGGGTTACTCATTACTTCTCTTCCTTTAACCAACTATCCATAGCACGCAGCGACTCGTGAGCGGTGAGATCAACTTGCAGAGGCGTCATTGAAACTCGGCCATGCTCAATTGCATAAAAGTCCGTGCCCTCTCCTGCATCTTGCTCCTTTCCTGGTGGGCCTAACCAATAAATGTCATGGCCTCTCGGATCTTTCTGCTTGATCATATTCTCTGCGTGATGACGTGCACCTAAACGAGTAACTTCAATTTCACCTAAATTCTCTGATGGTAAGTCAGGCACGTTTACGTTCAGTAGACGATTCGTTGGAATCGGCGACGCTAAATGCTGTTGTACAATTTGACGTGCAATTTTAGCGGCGGATTCGAAATGTCGCTTACCCACTAGAGAAAAAGCCACCGACTGAACGCCAAGGAAATGACCTTCCATGGCTGCTGCTACCGTTCCAGAATAAAGAACATCATCACCCAAATTAGCGCCATGGTTGATTCCTGACAGAACAAGATCAGGCAAATCATCTTTCATTAGCTCATTCAGCGCGAAATGCACACAATCCGTGGGCGTGCCTTGCACTGAGTAGATATTTGGGGCAATTTCAGTCACGCGTAATGGTTGTTCTAATGTGAGTGAATTCGAAGCACCTGAACGATTTCGATCAGGTGCGACAATGGTCACTTCGGCGATATCTCTCAACTCATCAGCGAGGGCATGAATCCCTTGTGCATGAACACCATCATCATTGCTGATTAAGACTCTTAAGGGCTTCGGGTTTCGTGAATCCTGTTCCATTAGTATTCTCTTTCTACTTCAACCTCATTAACTAACTCACGAACAATAGAGGTCGCAAAAGATCCCGCATCCAGTGAGAAAGTCAGCGTAATGTTGTTACCTTCAACCGTCCAAGCTAAATCTTTTGGCTTCAGCGCAATATCGCGACGATCGTGGCGCATGCGATTACCACGAATCAGCGCCATGAGGTCAGGCTCTTCGTCTAAAAACGGTTGCTCTAATGCCAGAGCCTCGGCTTGAGTAGGCAGTGCATTATCGCCAGCAAGCGCAGCGGTAATTGCCGCTTCACCTTGTGCAAATTGCACTTGCAAATCAGTGATGTTGTTTGCATCAATCAACTGAGTGCCAGAATTCGTCTGTGCAATGTCACCATCAATGAACTTATCAAACACACAATTCTCTAGACGAGCTGAAACGATGCGGTTGAAGATCCACGAGCGAGCCGCTGACAAGTACATGCTGCGCTTATTTTGGTTACGGGTACGAACGTTCTCGCGTCCCCATCGACGTGCTTCTTCAAGGTTGTTGCCATCGTTACCAAAACGCTGACTACCAAAGTAGTTTGGCACACCTACTTGTTTCACATTTTCAAGACGTTGCTCAACATCCGCTACATCTGTCACTTCAGACAAAGTAACCACGAACTCGTTCCCTACTAAGTCACCAGGACGCAGTTTTTTGTTGTGACGATCCGTTGCAAGGATTTCGATGCTCGGGTATTGCGCCAAAAATGCTGAAAAGTCTGGGGTTTCACCTTTTGGTAAATGCACGCTTAGCCACTGTTCAGTCACAGCATGACGGTCTTTAAGACCTGCCCAGCTGACGTCTTTCGACTTAACACCACAGGCTTTTGCTAACTCGTTAGCTACGAAGCTGGTGTTCTCACCTGTTTTACGGATACGAACCATTAAGTGCTCGCCTTCACCCGTAAAGGCAAAACCTAAATCTTCGCGAACCTGAAAATGCTCTGGTTGCGCTTTGATTTTTGCAGATGCAACTGGCTTACCTGTTAGGTAAGCCAATGAAGATAAAATGTCTGACATGATGTGTTTCCGCTGATATCACAGCTTAGAGGAGCAAATTGCTAGTTATTGCTTAAACAGAAGTACAACTGCTTCCGTTGCAATGCCTTCTTTGCGTCCAGTAAAACCAAGACGTTCTGTCGTCGTCGCTTTTACGTTAATGTTGTTAATGTCGGTTTCCAAGTCTTCGGCAATCGCTGCGCACATGGCTTCAATGTACGGAGCCATCTTAGGCGCTTGTGCCATGATGGTTACATCAGCATTGCCAAGACGGTAGCCTTGCTCTTTAACTCGACGGTAAACGTCTTTCAGTAATTCACGACTGTTTGCGCCTTTCCATTTATCATCCGTATCTGGGAAATGACGACCAATATCGCCGGCAGCAATCGCGCCCAGCAGAGCATCCGTTAACGCATGCAACGCTACATCACCATCTGAGTGAGCAATCAAACCTTGCTCATAAGGGATTGCTACACCACCAATAATGACTGGGCCTTCACCACCGAATTTATGTACATCGAAACCATGACCAATTCGAATCATTTTCTATCCTTTCTTTATTCGCCGCGCTCACGGCTTAGATAAAACTCGGCTAACGCAAGATCTTCTGGCTGAGTGATTTTTATATTGTTCGCATTCCCTTGAACTAAGGCTGGCTTCTCGCCTAACCATTCCAAAGCCGAGGCTTCATCAGTAATGGTTACACCCTGTTCTAATGCGTCAGCCAGTGCTTGAGTAAGCTGCTGAGTTTTAAACATTTGTGGAGTCAGTGCATGCCACAATGCTTCTCTATCTACCGTATGATCGATATCTTGTACTACGTTTGCTCGCTTCATTGTATCTCTCACAGGAGATGCGAGAATGCCACCCGTTGAGTGGGCGCAGCAAACATCAATCAAACGGTCAATGTCGGATGTTAATACACATGGCCTCGCAGCGTCGTGGACTAATACCCACTCGCTTTCCAGATGCTCATTGACATAGTTTAGCCCTGATAACACAGAGTCTGCTCTTTCTTTACCACCAGCTACACGAATCACATCTGGGTGCTTAGCAATGGACAATTCTGGGTAATATGGGTCGCCGTCAGTAATGGCAACGACAACCTTAGAAATATTTGGGTGAGAAAGCAGTTTCTCTACGGTATGTTCCAGTACCGCTTTACCTTCGATCAATAAATATTGCTTAGGGCGATCTGCCTTCATTCTGCTCCCTACACCAGCAGCAGGCACAATTGCGATATGCGATGAGTTCATATCCAACATTTTAATGGTTTTCCTCACCTATAATGCGGTAAAAAGTCTCGCCATCTTTAACTAAACCGAGCTCATGACGCGCACGTTCTTCAATCGCATCAAGACCTTGCCTTAAGTCATCAATCTCAGCGAACATTTCATTGTTGCGAGCTTGTAGCTTGCTGTTCACTTGTTGCTGAACTTCAATTTCATCTTTTACTGTGTAGTAGTCAGACACTCCGTTTTTACCAAACCATAGAGTGTATTGAAGCAAGCCAAACAGTAGCGTAAGGGCTATAACAAAGATTCGCATATCGCTGCTAACATTCTGTACCGGAAGGAATTAGATAAGGTGACATATATAGCATAAATGCGAGGTTGCCTCTAGGGGAGAAAGGGAGACTCACACGCTCCTTACAAGAAATAGGCAGCAAAATGAAACAAAGAGACTTCTCTACTCTCTCTCCTCGTTCTATGGAATCACAAATGAACGTAAGCGAAAGACATCAAAAAGCAAAGCCTGTTCTCATATGTCAGATACAAAAACACCCCGCCAAAGCAGGGTGTTTTAAAAGCTTTAAGTTAAGCTGCTAATTCAGTGAAGAATTAAGCTTGACCTTTAACTTCTTTAAGACCGTTGAAAGGAGCGCGCTCACCTAGAGCTTCCTCGATACGGATTAGCTGGTTGTACTTAGCAACACGGTCAGAACGGCTCATAGAACCAGTTTTGATTTGACCTGCAGCTGTACCTACCGCTAGGTCAGCGATAGTTGCATCTTCAGTTTCGCCAGAACGGTGAGAGATTACTGCTGTGTAACCTGCGTCTTTAGCCATCTTGATTGCAGCTAGAGTCTCAGTTAGAGAACCGATTTGGTTGAACTTGATAAGGATAGAGTTAGCTACGCCTTTCTCGATACCTTCAGCAAGGATCTTAGTGTTAGTAACGAATAGATCGTCACCTACTAGTTGAAGCTTGTCACCTAGTAGTTCAGTTTGGTGCTTGAAGCCATCCCAGTCAGACTCGTCTAGACCGTCTTCGATAGAAACGATTGGGAATTGGTTAGCTAGTTCAGCTAGGTAGTGGTTGAACTCTTCAGAAGTGAAAGTTTTACCTTCGCCTTTCATGTTGTAGATGCCAGCTTCTTTGTCGAAGAACTCAGATGCAGCACAGTCCATAGCTAGAGTAACGTCTTTACCTAGTTCGTAACCAGCAGCTGCAACAGCTTCTGCGATAACTTCTAGAGCTTCAGCGTTAGATTTAAGGTTAGGAGCGAAACCACCTTCATCACCAACTGCAGTGCTGTAGCCTTTAGACTTAAGAACTTTAGCTAGGTTGTGGAATACTTCTGCACCGATACGTAGACCTTCTTTAAGAGTCTTAGCGCCAACTGGTTGGATCATGAACTCTTGGATGTCAACGTTGTTGTCTGCGTGCTCGCCACCGTTGATGATGTTCATCATTGGTAGAGGCATAGAGAACTGACCTGCAGTGCCGTTTAGCTCAGCGATGTGCTCGTATAGAGGCATGCCTTTCGCAGCAGCAGCAGCTTTAGCGTTTGCTAGAGAAACAGCTAGGATAGCGTTAGCACCGAATTTAGATTTGTTTTCAGTGCCGTCTAGTTCGATCATTACTGCGTCGATTGCAGCTTGGTCTTTAGCGTCTTTGCCAACTAGAGCTTCAGCGATTGGGCCGTTTACAGCTTCAACTGCTTTAAGAACACCTTTACCTAGGAAACGTGCTTTGTCACCGTCACGTAGCTCAAGAGCTTCGCGAGAACCAGTAGATGCGCCAGATGGAGCTGCCGCCATACCTACGAAACCGCCTTCTAGGTGTACTTCAGCTTCTACAGTTGGGTTACCACGTGAGTCGATGATTTCACGACCTAGAACTTTAACGATCTTAGACATTAATGTTTCCTCTCGTTTCAAATATAAATGTCAATCTTAAAGGGCAGCAGCACAACCTTCGCCGCCGCCCGTATCCTTTTACTTCTCGAATTCGCCGCGTGCGTTTTGGCCCGCAGCCTTAACAAAACCTGCAAACAATGGATGTCCATCGCGAGGAGTCGAGGTGAATTCTGGGTGGAACTGAGCCGCTACAAACCATGGGTGAGCTGGGTTCTCAATCATTTCCACTAACTTCTTGTCCGCAGATAGACCTGATACTTTTAGGCCTGCTTTTTCGATTTGCGGACGAAGCACGTTATTCACTTCGTAACGGTGACGGTGACGTTCATGGATCGTCGCGCTACCGTACAGTTCACGAGCTTTAGTCCCTTTCTCTAGGTGACACAACTGTGAACCAAGACGCATCGTACCGCCTAGGTCAGACTTTTCAGTACGCTCTTCTACGCTACCTGATTCGTCTACCCACTCTGTGATCAAACCTACCACAGGGTACTTAGTCTCTTTGTTAAATTCTGTTGAATGTGCACCTTCCATACCCGCAACGTTACGCGCGTATTCGATTAGTGCAACTTGCATACCCAAACAAATACCTAGGTAAGGCACGTTATTTTCACGTGCATATTGAGCCGCACGGATCTTGCCTTCAATACCACGATCGCCGAAGCCACCTGGTACTAGGATCGCGTCCAAACCTTCTAGAAGTTCAACGCCTTTTGTTTCGATATCTTGTGAGTCTACATACTTAATTGTGACGCTTAGACGGTTTTTCAAGCCAGCGTGTTTAAGCGCTTCGTTCACAGATTTGTATGCATCTGGTAATTCAATGTATTTACCAACCATACCGATGGTTACTTCACCAGTAGGATTTGCTTCTTCGTAGATAACCTGTTCCCATTCAGAAAGGTCTGCTTCCGGAGCAGTAATACCAAAGCGAGCACACACAAGATCATCTAGACCTTGAGATTTAATCAACTGAGGGATCTTGTAGATAGAGTCTACATCCTTCATTGAAATTACTGCTTTTTCTGGAACATTACAGAACAGTGCGATTTTTTTACGCTCATTCGCAGGAATAACGCGATCGCTACGGCAAACTAGGATGTCTGGCTGAATACCGATAGATAGAAGTTCTTTTACAGAGTGTTGCGTCGGCTTAGTTTTCACTTCGCCCGCTGCCGCTAGGTAAGGAACAAGTGTTAGGTGCATGAACATTGCGCGCTCACGGCCTAGCTCAACAGCTAGCTGACGAATCGCTTCCATAAATGGTAGTGATTCGATATCACCAACAGTACCGCCAACTTCAACGATAGCCACATCATGGCCTTCAGAACCTGCAATAACGCGATCTTTGATTGCGTTAGTGATATGAGGGATAACTTGAATAGTTGCGCCTAGGTAGTCACCACGACGTTCTTTACGAAGTACGTCGGCATAAACACGACCTGCAGTGAAGTTGTTACGCTTGGTCATCTTGGTACGGATGAAACGCTCGTAGTGACCAAGGTCAAGGTCAGTCTCTGCGCCATCTTCTGTAACGAACACTTCACCGTGCTGAGTAGGGCTCATTGTGCCCGGGTCAACGTTGATGTAAGGGTCAAGCTTCATCATAGTCACTTTAAGACCACGAGCTTCTAGAATAGCCGCAAGAGATGCTGCTGCAATACCTTTACCTAGAGAGGATACAACCCCGCCAGTAACAAAAATGTAATTTGTCGTCATGTTTAACCTGAAATTGGTTGAATGAGGGAAATGGAGTGCTTCTGGACGGGAGATAAATATACCAGAAGCTCCTTACCGCCACAACGTGAAATCTATCACACCGTAATTTTTTATTTTTTGCTTCAAATCAAAGTGAGCAAAGACAAACCAAAGTCCGTTTTCGTGTAACCAAACAAGCTGACCTTATATTATGTATTCTGCCAGTTTACCTCTGCCTCGATTCTTCTTGTTTTACTTCATCCCAAAAATGGTCAAGTTCTGATAAAGAACAATCTGTAAGTACTTTGCCTGACTGCTGGACCTTGCCTTCAACTTGTTTAAAACGTCGCGCAAACTTTACGTTTGCTTTTCCTAGCGCGACTTCTGGGTTTTTATCAAGGTGGCGAGCCAAATTGACAGTCGCAAATAGCAAATCACCGAGCTCCAATTCAACTTTCTCTTCATCGGGCTGAACTTGCAGTGCCTCTTCCATGACTTCGTCAATTTCTTCTCGTACTTTATCGACAACCGGGCCAAGTGAATCCCAATCAAACCCAAATTTTGCACATTTTTTCTGAATTTTTGTAGCACGAGAAAGTGCCGGTAAAGAGTTTGGTATTGAGTCTAGGATACTTTCTTCCGCTTTGCCTACTAGGGCTTTTTCTTTTGCTTTTTCCTCTTCCCAGTTCGCGTTAATTTCCTCGTCAGATTCAAACTCAACATCTGAAAAAACATGCGGGTGGCGACGAGTCAGTTTTTCGTTCACGGTTTCAACGACATCCGAAAAGTCAAACAGCTCTTGCTCTTTCGCTAGCTGACTGTAAAAAATCACCTGAAACAACAAATCCCCTAGCTCTTCTTTTAGATTGGGCCAATCTCGATTTTGAATCGCGTCCACCACTTCGTAGGTTTCTTCTATAGTATGCGGAACGATGGTGTCAAAGGTTTGTTTTAAGTCCCAAGGGCAACCGTTTTCTGGGTCACGCAGCTTCGCCATGATTTGTTCTAACTGTTCAATTGGATGACTCATTTTTTGTTCCTTTAAACCTTTCTATTAAAGAAAAAGGTGAGCAGCCAAAACCACTCACCTTCTACATTATATTTTCTCAGCAGCTTTCACTAAGTAATTGTTACTTTGACAAGGCAACAAATTTTCGCGACTCCTGAGCATAGCTCGCCTATGTGATGAGCCTGGGCCGGCACTCCGGAGTGAGCGCAGGCAACAACGCTACAACGATAACTATGACGAGAGTTTTAGCCGAGGCGTTTCACCGTCATGACATCCTTGATCTGTTCCACACGCTTCGAAACCCGCGAAAGCACCTCAATATTGGTGACTTCTAGGTCAAAGTCCATGATGGCAAGTTGACGTCTGTAGTCGACTCGGTTCTTCATACTGGTCACTTTGATCTTTTCGTTGGCGAACAGTGTCGTAATGTCTTTGAGTAGACCACCTCGCTCCATCGCTTCAACACGCACGGTGAGGATGTATGACCCCACAAAGCCGCTGCCCCAGACTGTATCGATGATGCGCTCTGGCGCATGATGGCGCAGTTCTTCTAGCTGTTCACAGTCACTACGGTGTACTGAAATCCCACGACCTTGCGTTATGTAACCAGAGATATCGTCACCTGGAATTGGCTGACAGCAACGTGCTAGATGTGTCATTAGGTTATCGACGCCTTCTACTACAACTGCGTCTTTTTTCGGTCGGCTTTGCGCGGGTGATTTATGCTCAGCTTCTTGCAGTTTTTCCAGTGCTTGCTGGTCTTCTTCCTCTGCCGTTGGCTTGTTAACTAACGCGTTGATATGGTTAATGATTTGGTTGATGCGCAAATCACCACTACCTACACCAACATACAATTCATCTGGTGTTTTGACGTTAAACCGCTTGAGGGCGTAATGCTCTGCATCTTTTAACGTTGCGCCAATTTTGGCTAACTCATGCTCAAGGATTTCACGACCTGCTTCGAGGTTCTTCTCACGGCTTTGTTTTCGGAACCAGGCGTTAATTTTGGCACGCGCACGACCAGAATGAACGAAGCCTAATGATGGGTTTAACCAGTCACGTGATGGGTTAGGTTCTTTCTGAGTGATAATCTCGACTTGGTCACCCATATGTAATTTATGCGTGAACGGCACAATACGACCTCCGACTTTGGCACCGATACAACGGTGTCCCACTTCGGAGTGAATGTGATAGGCAAAATCTAGCGGCGTTGCCCCCATTGGCAAATCGACAACATCACCACGTGGTGTAAAGGCATAAACACGGTCATCAAAGACTTGGCTACGCAGTTCATCGAGCATTTCGCCAGAGTCAGACATTTCTTCTTGCCAATCCAATAGCTTACGCAGCCACGTGATCTTCTCATCATAACCGCTTCGGCTGCTTGCCCCTTCTTTATATTTCCAGTGCGCTGCAACACCCAGCTCCGACTCTTCATGCATTTGCTTGGTACGAATCTGGATCTCGATGGTTTTGCCTTCTGGCCCTAGAATTACTGTATGGATCGATTGATAACCGTTTGGTTTAGGGTTAGCAACGTAGTCATCAAACTCGCTCGGTAGGTGCTTGTATTTGGTGTGAACTACGCCTAAAGCCGCGTAACAATCTTGCAGTTTGTCCGCGATGATACGCACTGCTCGCACATCAAACAGCTCATCAAAGGCCAAACTCTTTTTCTGCATTTTTCGCCAAATGCTGTAGATGTGCTTAGGTCGACCACTCACTTCGGCATTGATGCCCGACACTTCCATTTCGTGCGTGAGGTCTTCAACAAAGTCTTTGATGTACTGTTCACGAACGATGCGTCGCTCAGAAAGCTGTTTGGCAATTTGTTTGTAAGTTTCCGGTTGTTGGTAGCGGAAAGCGTAATCTTCAATTTCCCATTTCAGCTGACCGATGCCTAATCGGTTTGCTAGCGGCGCATAGATGTTGGCACACTCTTTTGCCGCCGCACGTCGAACTTCATCTGGCGCTTTTTTAACTTCAATAAGGTTACAAATTCGTTCCGCGAGCTTGATAACTACGCAGCGGAAGTCATCCACCATGGCAAGCAGCATGCGGCGTACGTTATCTACCTGAGATGACGCTGCACTGCCTTCCATGTTGACGTTGAGTTGGCCAATAGCAGCCATTTCTTCAACGCCGTCGATTAATTTTATGATTTCTTTGCTGTATTTCTCTTCCAGAATTTCTCTGTTAAAAGCACCACTTGAAACCAAAGGAAACAGTTGAGCAGCCACTAAAGTGGCTTGATCCATAGACAAGGTGATCAAAATTTCGATCATTTCTCGTCCACGCCACAACAACAGCTCCGCTTGCTCGTTATCAGCTAATACCGTCTGGCAATCTCGATATACTTCGATTAAGCGTGAGGCTGTGTTTTTCTCTTGTCCTAGGCTAGCCACCCAGTTTTCGAGTTCAAACTGTTCATCTTGGTTTAAATGCGCGCTTCTTACCGCAACCATCTCATCATCCTAATTATTATATTCGTGTGGTTTGACTAACACCGTCCAGGTTAGTTCTTTTTACCGCGCGTACACGCTGGCTTTATGACCACCCACCACAAATAAGGGGTCAAAGTCCTAAAGTTAGGACTTTTCAAACAATGCCATCGATTCTAGATGACTGGTATGAGGGAACATGTCCAGCATACCTAATTTCGTTAATTTATAGCCTTGCTCTATCAAGCTTTGACTATCCCTAGCAAGGGTAGCAGGATTACAAGAAACATAAACTACACGCTGTGCGCCAAGCTCAGAAACTTGATCGATGATCCCACTCGCTCCCGCGCGTGCCGGGTCTAATAATACTTTATCAAACCGCTCTGCGGCCCAGGCTTGGCCTTCAAAATCTTGCTCAAGGTTAGCGTGATAAAATTGCGCGTTATTGATTTGGTTCAAAGATGCATTGTTTGTGGCTTTTTCTACCATCTCTGCAACACCCTCTACTCCAACCACGTACTTAGCTAATTTCGCAACTGGTAAACTAAAGTTGCCTAAACCACAGAACAAATCTAACACTCGGTCACTCTTTTGTGGGTCTAACCACTCAACCGCTTGTTTGACCATTTGTTGGTTTACACCTTGGTTTACTTGAATAAAGTTATTTGGTGCAAAAGGGATTTTCACTCCAACTTCTTGATAAAAAGGCATATCGCCTTCGATAAGGTCTAATTGTTCTGTCGATGGCATTAAGTACAACGATGCGCCATGACGTTTTGCCAACTCCGTTAGAGATTGAGTTTCACTCGTTGTCAGAGCGCTCAAGTGGCGCAGCGTAATACACGGTCCATTATCACCAAGTACCAACTCTACATGACCCAATTGTTCAGGCTTTTTGAACGCTTTTAGGGCTGAGTAAATCTCTGGCAGCAAAACATTCAGTTCCGGTGCTAGCACTGGGCAATCAGTCACTTGCGCAATTTGCTTACTCTGCTTTTTACGGAAACCAAAATGTAGCTGACGTGTTTTTTTATCAACAAACAAGCTCACTCTCGCACGGCGACGGTAGGCCTGCGAATCTCCCAATAACGGGGCATCTAGTTCAATGTCACTGCCTGAAAATTTTCGCATTAGCTGACGCAACGTTTGCTGTTTGTACGTCAATTGTTGGTCATAATCTAGATGCTGCAAATCACAGCCACCGCACTCATGATAATGTGGGCAAAATGGCTCCACACGAGCTTCACTCGGCTTAAGGATTTTAATCAACTTACCGCGAGCGAACTTGCTCTTTTCTTCCACCAATTGAGTGACCACCTCCTCACCCGGCAGTGCTCCATCAATGAACAATGGCTTCTTTTTGAGGTAAGCAATGCCTGCGCCGTGGTGATCTAAACGCTCTACTTGCACTGCTTGGTGCCGAGTATTGAGTTGGGTTTTCTTTTTCGGTTGAAAGATGCGTGCCATGCTCTATGCCTGATTTATGTGTAATTGCTCTTCGGCTTCACTATTCTTGATTGCAGCCGTTGTGTGATTCGAGTGACTTGATTATGCTTACCGTTTATTCGGTGACGTCACTTCTTTGCTCAAGGCTTTATCGTGCGCTTGAGAAATAATGCGTTATTTTCCCATATCCAGACTCCGATGTAATTAGATAACATGACCAGATATGGCTTACGAGCACGTGTAATTACACTAACTCTCGCTCCCACTCTCATTATTGGTTTATTACTGAGCGGCTTTTTCTCATTTAACCGCTACCAAGACCTTGAGAAACAAGTTATCACCACTGGTAACAGCATTATTGAGCCGCTGGCGATTGCCAGTGAAACTCATCTACTATCAGAAAGCCGAGAGGCGGTACGTCGCTTGATAAGCTACGCGCACCGCAAAAACTCCAAACTGGTTCGTAGTATCGCGGTATTTGATGAACATCATGAGCTCTTTGTTACCTCTAACTTTCATCCTAATTTTGAAGCCTTGATGTTCCCCAAAGATAAACCGATCCCGCAACTGGGTAATTCGGAAATCTACGAAAACTCACTGATATTGCGTGTCCCCATTTTGTCAGAAGGTCACTACTTAGCGGAGTTGTCGAACGAAAGCCAAGGCACAAAAGCGATTGGTTACATCGCCGTCGAGTTAGATCTCTCCTCCTTGAGGCTGCAACAGTATCAAGAAGTCTTCTCTGCATTTTTAGTTCTGGTTCTCGGTCTTGGCTTAGCAAGTGTGTTTGCTTCACGTCTAATGCACGATGTGACCCAACCTATCACCCACATGAAGAATGTCGTTGACCGCATTCGCCGCGGTCATCTTGATGTGCGTATCGAAGGCAAAATGCACGGGGAGTTAGACCAGCTAAAAAATGGCATCAACGCCATGGCGGTATCGTTATCAGAATATCACGTGGAGATGCAGCACAGTATAGACCAAGCCACGTCCGACTTACGTGAAACGCTTGAGCAGCTAGAAATTCAGAACGTTGAGCTGGATATCGCGAAGAAACGCGCGCAAGAAGCGGCCAGGGTTAAGTCAGAGTTCTTGGCAAACATGTCGCACGAGCTGCGTACTCCGCTCAATGGGGTGATTGGCTTTACTCGTCAAATGCTTAAAACGCAGCTTTCTAACAGCCAAACGGATTACCTACAGACGATTGAGAAGTCGGCGAACAACCTGCTGAATATCATCAATGACATTCTCGACTTCTCGAAACTTGAAGCGGGTAAGCTGGCGCTGGAAAACATTCCTTTTGATTTCCGAGAAAGTTTAGAAGAGGTAATTAACCTACAAGCCACAAGTGCACATGAGAAAGGGTTAGAAATCACCCTAAAAGTGGACCCTAAAATTCCACCGGGTTTAGTTGGGGATCCACTACGTATTCAGCAAATTTTGACGAACTTAGTCGGTAACTCAATCAAGTTTACCGAGCGAGGCAACATTGATGTTAGCGTAGAAATGCGCTCTCAATCAGGAGACTCCGTCGAACTGCAATTCATGGTGCGTGATACCGGTATTGGTATCTCTGAGCGTCAGCAAGCGCAGTTGTTCCAAGCCTTTAGCCAAGCGGATGCCAGTATTTCACGTCGTTACGGTGGTACTGGCCTTGGTCTGGTCATCACTCAGAAACTGGTGAGCCAGATGGGCGGCGAAATCAGTTTAACCAGCCGTCTACACCAAGGTTCAACCTTCTGGTTTACGGTGCGCTTGCACTCAACCGAGATGCCAATGAGCGAACTGATTGAAGTGGAACTTCTGACTGGGAAGCAGTTACTGCTGATTGAACCAAACATGCAAGCCGCATCCGTAACCCAACAGATTCTTAGTCAGGAGGGTATTTTAGTAACCTACCGCTCTTCGCTACCAAACAACGAAGAACAATATGATTATGTATTGTTGAATTTAGCGGCCAACCAGACTCACGATGCGGAAGTTATTACACCTTGGATAGAACAAGCGAAACGTATGGCTCCGAGTGTTCTCCTAGGGACACCGAGTACCGAATTGGCGCTTGCGGACCAAATAATGACTGAGCATCACGTCCAGTGCCTGACGAAGCCATTGTCTCGCCGTAAGTTGCTACAAAGCCTGATTAGCGAACATGTAGAATCGCCACCGGTATTAAGCGCTCCAATTACGCCAAGCGAAGGGGACCGTTTACCTCTCACTGTACTAGCAGTGGATGACAACCCTGCAAACTTGAAGCTGATCTCTGCACTGCTCCGCGAACGAGTAGAAACCGTCACCGCCTGTAGCAATGGCCAGCAAGCGGTGAACCTGGCGACAGAGAAAAAGTACGATTTAATCTTCATGGATATCCAAATGCCACAAATGGATGGGGTGACCGCTTGTAAGCACATTAAAGAGTTGGAGCTAAATAAAGACACGCCAGTGATTGCGGTAACGGCGCATGCCATGGCAGGGGAACGAGACCGCTTGCTCTCGGCAGGAATGGATGACTACTTGACCAAACCTATTGAAGAGCATGTGCTACAACAGGTTTTGGTTCACTGGAACCCCAATGCTTGTACAGAGAGCATTGGCAAAGTCGCCCCTTCATACGTTGATGAACCTGAAGGAAGCGCACCACAATCCGTTTCTTCACCTCAACAGGATGTGATTATTGATTGGCAAGCGGCCTTGAAACAGAGCGCGAATAAAGAGGATCTCGCCAAAGATATGCTGCGCATGTTGATTGAGTTCATCCCTGAAGTAGAAGCGGTTGTTGACCAAGCTCTAGAGCAAGAAGATATCTCTCGTGATGACCTAATTCATGTCATCCATAAGCTGCACGGCAGTAGTTCATATTGTGGCGTTCCAAGACTGAAGTCACTCTGTGCGACGCTTGAGCAAGCACTGCGCTCAGGGATCAGTCTTGAGGAGGTTGAGCCTGAAATGTTCGAGCTGCAAGATGAAATGATTAAAGTAACAACAACCGCAAAGTTATACCTTGAACAGTGATCTATTGAAGAGAAACAAAAGCCAGAGCAAATGCTCTGGCTTTTTAGTATTTTGTTTAAGACTTACAAGCTAGGATTCAAAAATGACCGTCGCCACAGCGTAATGACGCTCATCGGAAATGGACAGGTGAATGTGGTTAACACCCATCGCATCCGCTATTTGCTTGGCTGTGCCCGTCAATGCGAGTACTGGTTTTCCAAGCTCATCGTTCGAGATGGAAAAGTCGTGAAACGTGACCCCTTTTGCTATCCCTGTTCCCAATGCTTTTGAGGCCGCTTCTTTGACTGCAAAGCGCTTAGCAAGATAACGACCTTGCAGCTTAAGCTGTGAGAATTTGGCCATTTCTTCTTCTGAAAGAATCCGCTGAGCAAAAGGTTCACCACTACGAGCTAACGCTTTTTCAATACGCTCAATTTCTGCAATGTCGGTCCCTAACCCTATAATCGCCATCTAGATAGCCCTATGACTGGCGAGCCTCAATCATCAGTGCTTTCATGTCAGCAACCGCTTTATTTAAACCATCAAATACTGCGCGACCAATGATTGAGTGACCAATGTTGAGTTCGTAAATTTCTGGTAATGCAGCAATTGGTGCGACATTGTGATAAGTCAGGCCATGCCCGGCATTAACAATAATACCTAGGTCATGTGCATAACTCGCACCAGCAGCAATCTTCTTCAGTTCAGCTTGCTGTTCGTCTTCTGTCGTCGCATCTGCATAGTGGCCAGTATGCAGCTCAATAAACGGAGCGCCACACTTTTTCGCAGCTTCAATCTGTTGACGGTCAGCATCAATAAAGAGCGAAACTTTAATGCCGGCATCTGTCAGCTTTTTCGTCGCAGCTTTAATTTTTTCAAGCTGCCCTACTACATCTAAGCCACCTTCCGTCGTCAGTTCTTCACGCTTTTCAGGCACTAGACACACAAACTCTGGTTTAGTTTGCAGCGCAATCTCAACCATTTCGTCCGTCACTGCCATCTCTAGATTCATACGCGTTTGAATGGTTTCACGCAGAATACGTACATCACGATCCAAAATATGGCGACGGTCTTCACGTAAGTGGATAGTGATACCGTCCGCGCCTGCACGCTCTGCAATTTCAGCAGCGTGAACAGGATCTGGGTATTTTGTACCACGTGCATTACGTAGAGTGGCAATATGGTCGATATTGACGCCTAAATAAATTGAGCTCATTTTCCGTTACTCCGTGCTCTGGGGGTCTGAATGAAAAATTCACGACTTTTTAAAGGTTTGCCGCCAAGATACGGCTTTAAGGCTATACGTGTAAAGCGTTTTGCCGCTTTTAGCTGCTCTTTAGTGACGAACCGCCGCTCACTGATAGCAATCAGTTCATTCCCTAAAAACGTGAGGTTATCGCGCCTAACCGAAGCAATAAACCCTTTCTGTTCCCGGTAACGATAGGTCATTTCTGGATCGACGGGCTCGCCGGTACCTGCACAATGCAAAAAATCCACGCCATACCCCATCGCAGACAGCAAGGCTAACTCAAAACGACGCAGTGCAGGCTCAGGGTTCTCGTTGTGCGCCAACTCGGTTAACGCATGCAAATAATCATGAAATAGTGCTGGCATCGGCACTTCAGCCATCAAAATACGGCCAATCAGTTCATTGACGTACATGGCTGAGTAGAGATTAATGCCCGTTAACGGCAAACCTAGACTTATCGGCTCGGCTTGACGCAAAGTTTTCATTGAGCCTTTCCCCGACCATTTAAGTAATAGCGGGGTAAAAGGTTGCAATGCGCCTTTTAAGTTCGAACGCTTACTGCGCGCGCCTTTGGCCATTAAAGTCATTCGGCCATATTCCTCACTAAATACATCAAGGATTAAGCTCGATTCACTGTAAGGGCGTCGGTGCAATACAAAACAGCGCTGTAAACCTTCGGAAGACAGATTACTCATCTAAGTCATTGTGCCTAAAAAGTGTGAAATAAAAAATAAGGAGCCGAGCGGCTCCTTATTTTAATCGATACTGATTTTTCATCGATGTTGGAGCGAAGCACCTTCGCAGCCAAGATTATAAATCGTCTATATAACCCAACGATCGCAACGCTCGTTCGTCGTCTGCCCAGCCAGATTTCACTTTTACCCAGGTTTCTAGGTAAACCTTACGACCGAACAATTCTTCCATATCTAAACGCGCTTCGCGACCAATGGTCTTAATCTTCTCGCCGCCTTTGCCAATCACCATTTTCTTCTGGCCATTACGCTCAACAAGAATCAAGGCATTGATGTGGAAACCGTCGGTTTCTGGGTTGTAATCAAAACGTTCAATTTCAACCGTTACTGAGTATGGCAGCTCTTCACCAGTAAAGCGCATCAGCTTTTCACGCACAATCTCAGACGCCATAAAACGCTGAGAACGGTCAGTCACGTATTCTTCTGGGAAGTGATGCGTTGCTTTAGGTAAGTGATTACGCACGTGCTTACGCAGTACGTCAATGTTCTTACCTTGCTTGGCAGAGATTGGCACAACATCCACGAAGTCCATCTTCTTCGACATCTCCGCCATGTGTAGCATCACGTCGTTACGATCTTGTACGTTGTCGACTTTGTTTACACAAAGCACAACTGGGAAGTTCGATTTTTGAAGTTTGGTCAGCACCATCTCATCGTCTTTAGTCCAATGCGTACCATCGACTAAGAAGAACACAAGGTTTACATCACTCAATGACGAGTTAGCTGCACGGTTCATCAAACGGTTGATCGCACGCTTTTCTTCAATGTGAAGTCCAGGCGTGTCGACGTAAATCGCTTGGTAATCGCCGTCCGTATCCACACCCATAATACGGTGGCGTGTCGTTTGCGGCTTACGAGAGGTGATCGAAATCTTCTGACCCAAAATCTTGTTCAAAAGTGTCGACTTACCTACGTTTGGACGACCAACAATAGCAATAAAGCCACAGTGTTGGTTTTCTGGCGAGCTTGGCTCACCTTGTGATGCGAAAAACGCATCGATATCGAATTCGTTATCAGCCATTTGTTAATTGCTCAAGTGCTGTTTCAGCAGCCGCTTGTTCTGCCTTGCGGCGGCTGGTGCCTTTACCGATTACAGGCTTATCCACACCTGCTACTTCGCACTCAACCGTGAACTCTTGGTTGTGTGCTTCACCTTTAATATTAGTCACTGTGTAGACAGGCAGCGGTTTTCTTCTGCCTTGTAGGAACTCTTGTAGGCGAGTTTTCGGATCTTTCTGTGAAACGCCTGGTTTAATGGCTTCAAGGCGTGACTGATACCAACTCAGTACAATGCCTCGCACAACTTCAAGATCACTGTCTAGGTAAATTGCGCCAATAATGGCTTCAACCGCATCGGCTAAAATAGAGTCTCGGCGAAAACCGCCACTCTTCAATTCACCTGGACCTAATTTTAAATAATCTCCTAGATCGAATTCACGACCCAGTTCCGCCAATGTATGTCCGCGAACCAAAGTAGCACGCATGCGGCTCATGTCACCTTCGTTCACTTTTGGGAAACGATGGTACAGATCATCAGCGATGACAAAACTTAAAATTGAATCGCCCAGAAACTCAAGACGTTCATTGTGCTTACTGTTGGCGCTGCGGTGCGTCAGCGCCAAATTGATAAGCCCGGCATCTTGAAACTGGTAGCCGAGCTTTCTCTCTAGTTTATCAATTGGAGAATTCATACTCTCTCGATATTTGAATGGTTAGTGAATGCCACCGATGCGGTTAAAACGCACACCAGTTGGAATCCATGAAGGTAGAACACTATCTGCGCCACGATCAAACTCGAAGCTGATCCAGATCGCGACAGCTTTACCGACTAAGTTTGCTTCTGGAACAAAGCCCCAGTAACGGCTGTCAGCACTGTTGTCACGGTTATCACCCATCACAAAATACTGACCTTGTGGTACAACCCACTCTGTCGTGCCGCTGCGTGGGAAATATTGCTCCACGCGGTTACGCACAAGAGGGTTAACCAAAATATTGTGCTCAACGTTACCCAATTTTTCATCCAGTTGGATCATTGGAATACCGTTCGAGCTAAACTGACTTTCTTCAACATTGCTCAGTTTAACTGGCTTACATGCCGATTCGCCTTGGCTTTGCACGCAAAGCTGCTTATCACTTGAATAACGCACGATATCACCAGGTAAACCAACTACACGCTTAATGTAGTCCACACTTGGTTGTGGTGGGTATTTGAAGACCACGATATCACCACGCTCAGGCTTACCAGTTTCCACTAGCTGAGTACGCCATACTGGGTCTTTTAGACCGTACGCGTACTTCTCAACTAAAATGAAATCGCCAACCAGCAAGGTAGGCATCATTGAGCCTGATGGGATTTGAAATGGTTCGTAGATAAAAGAACGTAATACTAAAACGAACGCGATCACAGGAAAAATAGAGACGCTATTTTCAACCCACCAAGGCTGACGCTCAACTTTTTGCAAGGTCACTGCATCCAAACCATTAGACGTCTGAGCTTGAATCTCAGCCAGTTTTTCCTGACGCTTTTTCGCGAAAACCAGCTTTTCCAATAGCCAAACCACGCCAGTTACCAAAGTCGCAATAACCAACATCAGTGAGAATGTATTCGCCATTAAATTCCCTTATCTAAAAATACGAAAGTGAAAGAGCCGAAACCCTTTCACTTATTTTAATATCTAACGTCTTAAGACCGACAAGTGTGAGACAAAGTTCAACTTTAGTCTTTACCTACGTGAAGGATGGCTAGGAACGCTTCTTGAGGCAGCTCAACGTTACCGATCTGCTTCATGCGTTTCTTACCTTCTTTCTGTTTCTTCAGAAGTTTTTTCTTACGACTTACGTCACCGCCGTAACATTTCGCAATAACGTTCTTACGCAACTGTTTTACCGTTGAACGAGCGATAATGTGGTTACCAATTGCCGCTTGGATTGCGATATCAAACATTTGGCGAGGGATGAATTCTTTCATCTTCTCTACCAACTGACGACCGCGAGTCTGAGACTGATCTTTGTGTGTGATCATCGCCAATGCATCAACAGTGTCACCGTTAAGAAGAACGTCTACACGTACCATGTTCGAAGCTTCAAAACGCTGGAAGTTGTAATCCAAAGATGCGTAACCGCGTGATGTTGATTTCAGACGATCGAAGAAGTCCAGTACCACTTCAGCCATTGGAATATCGTAAGTCACAGCGACTTGGTTACCGTGATAAACCATATCAACTTGACTGCCTCGCTTTTCAACACACAGGGTGATTACGTTACCTAGGTACTCTGAAGGCACAAGGATATTACAACGTGCAATCGGTTCACGAATTTCTTCAATATCATTGATCGCTGGTAGTTTTGCTGGGCTATCAACATACAGCAGATCGCCATCCGTCTTCTCAACTTCGTAAACTACCGTTGGTGCTGTGGTGATAAGATCCAAGTCGTATTCACGCTCTAGACGCTCTTGGATGATTTCCATGTGCAACATGCCAAGGAAACCACAACGGAAACCAAAGCCAAGTGCCGCAGAGTTTTCTGGCTCGTAGAATAGCGATGCGTCGTTAAGGCTTAGTTTGCCTAGTGCGTCACGGAAGTTCTCGTAATCGTCAGAAGATACAGGGAACAGACCTGCGTAAACCTGAGGTTTAACTTTCTTAAAGCCTGGTAGCGGTTTATCACAACCATTCTTCGCTAGAGTCAGCGTATCACCAACAGGGGCACCAAGAATGTCTTTGATGCCACAAACAACCCAACCTACTTCACCAGTACGAAGGGTATCGGTATCTACTTGTTTTGGCGTAAAGATACCAAGGCGGTCTACACCCCAAACTTGGCCCGTACTCATCACTTTGATCTTATCGTTCTTCTTCAGTTCGCCGTTTTTAATACGCACTAGAGAAACAACGCCAAGGTAGTTATCAAACCATGAGTCAATGATCAGCGCTTGTAGTGGCGCATCTGGATCACCTTCCGGTGCTGGAATCGCTGACACAATGTTCTCTAGAACGTCGTCAACACCGATGCCTGTCTTCGCAGAACAGCGAGTTGCTTCCATTGCATCGATACCAACGATTTCTTCAATTTCTTCCGCTACACGCTCAGGATCAGCTGCAGGTAGGTCAATCTTGTTTAAGATTGGCACAACCTCTAGATCCATTTCGATCGCGGTGTAACAGTTAGCCAGTGTTTGAGCTTCAACACCTTGACCCGCATCCACAACCAATAGCGCACCTTCACAAGCCGCTAGAGAACGTGATACTTCATATGCAAAGTCAACGTGCCCCGGAGTATCGATGAAGTTCAGCTGATACGTCTCACCGTCTTTAGCGGTGTAGTTTAGCGTCACACTCTGAGATTTGATGGTGATGCCACGCTCACGTTCAAGATCCATAGAATCCAGAACCTGTGCGGCCATTTCACGATCGGTTAACCCGCCACAAACTTGGATTAGACGGTCTGATAGGGTCGACTTACCATGGTCGATGTGGGCGATAATCGAAAAGTTACGAATGTGCTTCATAGATTTAGGGTGACTAACTCTTTACAAATAGGGACAGTAAGAAACGCCATCTACTGACGGCATTTCAATCAAGTTGGCAGATTCTACCGAATTTCGTTAACGGGCGCACGTAATTTAAAGTACATACCCAAATAACCTTTAGTGGAGGGGGACAACACTTACTGGATTGGCTCTCCAAGTACCCTAACGAGGGTAACTTGGCGCTTAGATTCATCTTCTAACGGACGAGAAACACGTTTTGCGATCCACATTCCACCAGCGGCAAACAATACCGATGCCAATATGATGATGCCTTCCCCGCCGGCTGTCAGCGGCGCTAATAGGAAGTGACCAAACATCGCACCGATAATCAAACCAAACAATGGCAGTAAATAAACCGCCATTGCTGATTTTATTAGGCTCGACTCAGGAAAACCAATCTCGACGACTTGACCTATTTTCACCGATTTATCCGTGCGCAGGTGCCAAGATAAACTCTTGTTACCAATGGCTTTAGTAACAACGCCCGTTCCACAGCTTTTCTGTGAAGAGCAACTACTGCAACTGGTCTGCTGTTCGCAACTTAAATCAATTTCGTATTGCTTGCCGCGACGATGCACGTCTGTCACGGTAGCCAACGCGGTCATCATTGTTATTTACTCTTTGTTACATTAAATGTGACTGATTGGGCGATACGCTGTGCTGTGGTCGGTGGAATGTCTCCTACAACAGAGATTTCATGTTGACCGCTCACAAAACTGTGTAGCGTTCTTCTGCCTTGGCGAACCAACTGCCCTTTTAACGAATGCTCATCCTTGTTTGCTACGTAAACAGAGAAGCTAAACAGACCATCAGAATACAGCTGGCTCTCCACCATTTGGTTAGTAACGGCCATACGATAGCGGTTGAGCTCGTTCGGCTCGAAACCCTCAGGGATCCAACCAACCTGCCAATTACTGGTCCCAATATCGCCTTTTGGCATAGTGAGAACAGCAGGTAATTGAACATCTTGCAGGCCACTCATTAACTCTGCGATTTTTGGGTTTACCGTGTAAGAAATAGTGCGATATTGTTCAAGCATTTCACCATCGCGGTCCACAAGGTCGGCACGCAACGGCAATTTACTCTTTTCATCGATCCATAGTACGTATGAATAGCGCAGACCGTCTTTAGGAACAATACGCAGCACTTGTGTTGCCACACCAGCTTCACGAGCTCTACCCACTTTTACATAGTCGTAATACAAGTTTAGCTCATCGATATTGGTGTTGAGCATAGGCATAGTCGGAGCGACCATTTTACCTGACTCAATGGTGAACGGTTCTAAACCCGTTTCGATATAACTTACTTCAGTTCCGCGACGAATCACTTCACGCACAGGGCCACTTAAGTAGACAAGATGAGCATATTGATCGTCACCATGCGTGGCATGACGATACAGCAACGGCTCAATGCTGTTCTTTTTGATAAGGATATAAGAGAGTTCGTAACTTAAATTCTTACTCGCCTCGCTCATTTGATGCAATAAAGCCTCCGCTGGCTTGTCACCAGCAAAGGCTTGAGAAGACATCATACTGAACAGAGCGCAAGCGCTGATCAGAAATTTTTTCATTCAATATCCGGATTCAGATTTGCATCTTGTTGAGATGCATCACTGTTAATTCGTAACTGCAATTCGTAGTCTCGCAGCATAGCATGAACACGCTTGCGCTGCTCTTGCATATTTGCCTCGCCTACAGAACGTTCTACAGACTCACGAGTCAAACTCACTGGTTCTGCGCTGCCAGCAAACGGAACCGTCTGCAATACAGGTAATTGATCTGTTTGCGGCGACATTGAATCGCTACCACCGTACTGCTGTACACCTAAAATAACAACAAGCGATACACATGCAGCAACAGCAACTTGACCAAACTGCGTCAACCAACCTGGCAACTGACGTTTTGCTTTTTGCGGTTCTGGTTGCGACTCTTTTGGCGTATCCGCAATTGAGATAACATTTGCACTGTGCGAATCAAACGCACGGTGTGCAGGTTCATCTTCTAACGCTAACGCCACGCTTTCAGCAATATTCCACTCAGGTTTTGCTGGCGCTTCGCCTCGCATCACATCACCAATCAGGTGATAGTTCTGCCAAGCATCACGGCTCTCTTGGTCTTGCTCTAACTCTTGAATTAAAGCCTTATCGACCAATTCTCCATCCATGAGAGCTGAAAGTTTTTCTTTGTCAGCCATTATTTTCACCATAGTTATTACTTGTACTAGCGTTGCAAAAGAGGTCTGATTTTCTTTTCCACCGCCTCACGAGCACGGAAGATACGCGATCGTACCGTTCCTACCGGGCAATCCATCACTTCTGCAATTTCTTCATAACTCAAGCCATCGAGCTCTCGTAATGTCATTGCGGTTTTTAAATCTTCAGGTAAAGCTTCGATTGCACTGAACACCACCCGTTGCAATTCTTTGGACAACGTTAAGTTCTCAGGGTTCGATATTTCTTTAAGTGCACTACCTGTTTCGTAAAATTCAGCATCTTCAGCATCGACATCTGTCGCTGGAGGTCTACGCCCTTGAGCAACAATGTGATTTTTCGCAGTATTCACTGCAATGCGATACAGCCACGTATAAAACGCACTTTCCCCACGAAAGCTAGGGATAGCTCGGTAAGCTTTAATAAACGCTTCTTGTGCTACATCTGGTACATCGCCAGGATTACTAACGTATCTGGAAATAAGATTACATACCTTATTCTGGTACTTTGTTACCAACAGGTTGAATGCTTGCTTATCGCCATTCTGAACTCGCTCAATCAATACTTGATCGGTCAGCTGCTCGTTCATTCGAGCGGATACTCCTATTTGTTATGCCCCTACTCTTCTCAGATATGGGTACTAATTATGCAAAACGTAGTATTGACACCACTGCTTACTTGAGCACTATTGTGACCCTAACGTGAATGAGAAAGTTCCATGGTTTCTCAAGTTTTTTGTCATTGTTTTTTCACAATGTGATGTCTGTACCCAAATGACCACCGCTGCCTGACTTTAGTCTAAGTTTGACAAGCGAGCATCTTGGAGGGAAATGGGTATAATGAATGATCTCTGTCCCAGATTGTGCTGGGTCGGGCATGGAAAAGCAATGGCATTGACAAACTATTACTTTTCATTTGCATGGCTAATGGCTATCTGAACACCGCGTTACAAATTATAACTTAGGAAGCATGCTAATGCTCTGCATGAAAAAGAAGAGTGGCTCAGTCACCGCCGTAACACGGACGTCGATAGGTCTCCCAACTTAGCCCTTAGCGACAGATGTCGCGATAATGGAATGCACATGGTGTGCAAATAATACACAAGGTAACTTTGTTACCTTAGCTTGGGATTATAAAAGTTATATGAACACAAATCGTGAACATGAGTGTGATGTATTAGTGGTAGGGAGTGGCGCGGCAGGTTTGTCGTTGGCTTTGCGCGTTGCTAACCACTGTAAGGTGATGGTGCTGAGTAAAGGACCACGCAGCGAAGGGGCGACCTACTATGCTCAAGGCGGTATCGCTGCCGTATTTGATGAGTCAGACACCATTGATTCACACGTTGAAGACACGCAAATCGCCGGGGATGGTATTTGCGATGAGGAGACCGTAAGGTTCATTGCTGAGCATTCAAAAGAGTGTGTACAGTGGTTGATTGACGGTGGTGTCCCATTTGATCGTGAAGAAGATGACTCTGACGATGAACCTCGCTACCACTTAACTCGTGAAGGTGGTCATAGCCGTCGTCGTATTCTTCACGCGGCAGATGCGACAGGTATGGCGATGCAAACCTCCCTGCAAGATAACGCTCATAACCATCCAAACATTCATGTTCTCGAACGTCACAATGCTCTGGACTTAATCACCGAAGACAAAATTGGCGGTGATAAAAACAAAGTTATCGGTGCTTATATTTGGAACCGCAACGAAGAGCATGTCGAAACCGTGCGAGCCAAATTTGTGGTTCTCGCTACAGGTGGTGCTTCAAAGGTTTATCAATACACCTCTAACCCAGATGTGTCGTCTGGTGATGGTATTGCGATTGCTTGGCGTGCAGGGTGTCGTGTGGCTAATATGGAATTTAACCAGTTCCATCCGACGTGTTTATATCACCCAGAAGCACGTAACTTCTTGCTAACTGAAGCGTTACGTGGCGAAGGTGCTTACCTGCGTCGTCCAGATGGTTCTCGCTTTATGCCAGATTTCGATGAACGTAAAGAGCTTGCTCCGCGTGACGTCGTGGCTCGTGCTATCGACTTCGAAATGAAGCGTTTAGGTGCCGACTGTATGTATCTCGACATCAGCCATAAGCCTGCTGACTTTATTACGAAACACTTCCCAACCATTTATTCTCGTTTGATGGACTTGGGCATTGACATGACTAAAGAGCCAATCCCAATCGTACCTGCTGCACACTACACTTGTGGCGGTGTCATGGTGGATAGAAATGGCTGCACCGATCTGAAAAATTTGTATGCGATTGGTGAAGTTAGCTACACCGGGCTGCATGGTGCTAACCGCATGGCATCAAACTCACTTCTCGAATGCGTGGTTTATGCTTGGTCTGCGGCAAAAGATATTCTAAAACATCACACTAACGTTGAGCTACCTTCACAGGTGCCATGTTGGGATGAAAGCAAAGTAACCAATAGTGATGAAGAAGTGATCATTCAGCACAACTGGCACGAGCTTCGTCTGTTTATGTGGGACTACATGGGCATTGTGCGAACTGACAAGCGTTTAGAGCGCGCCTTACGCCGTATCCAACTGTTGCAACAAGAAACACACGAGTACTACAGCAATTTCCGAGTGTCGAACAACTTATTAGAACTGCGTAACCTTTTACAAGTAGCAGAGTTGATGGTTCGTTGTGCGATGCAGCGTAAAGAGAGTCGAGGTTTGCACTACACGCTTGATTATCCGAACCAACTGGAAAACAGCGGACCAACGATTTTGGTTCCAGCTAAACAGCTTTAACTCTACCGAGTAAACTATTCCATCAGCAGGGAGCATTAGCTCCCTGTTTCATTTCCCATTGGCGTAATACCAAAGATAGTTGACGATACTGCTCATCGTCACAGCTATCACGCCAAATCGTAACACTACGGCCAGATTGCAATTGGAATGTTATCTTGAATGGTGATGCCGATGTATCGACTCGCTGTAAATGACCCTTTTCGGACTCAATATCTTCCGAGTATTCGCCATATTCAAGAGCATCAAACCTAACCGAGCCATCGCAGTGCACATACCAATGCCCATGACTTGTAGGTTGAACAAGACCTTGGCTTGAGAGAGCCTTAACAATCAGTAATAACAAATAAGTCGATAATACGAGCGGAATGCTAGAGAAGATAACAGCCCAAGTCATCAATAAGAAAAGTACAACATTGAGGACTCGGGCAGTCAGAGAGGGAGAAGCAGTAAAATTAACGAACTTTGCTGAGGTTATGGGCGACAATTTTATCAACCATTGCTGCATGACCTAAATTTTCGCTACGGCCATGCCCCATTACCCAAGTAAACAGATCAGGATCATCGCATTCAAGTAAAGAAACAAAGTCACGCTGCTCTTGTTCACTCAGAGTATCAAAGCACTCTTCAAAAAACGGCATAATTACTACGTCAAGCTCAAGCATGCCTCGACGACAAGCCCATTTAATACGCGCTTTTTCTTCCGGAGTGTACATTCACTATTCCTTCATAGATGTCTTGTTGTTAGTGCGGAGTGTAACAAGGGATGTGCTACGTCACTAGTGTGCGGGTCACAATACGATAGTGAAAGCAGACAAATGTTGATTCGTAAATCGCTCCCCTAGTATCTCAAGGTTATTTGGGTATAACATAGCGGAAAAATATCTTCAAAAGGCATTGTAATTATGGAATGGCAAACTCGTTTTTCAGCATTACCTCTCTCAACTCAAGACGCACTTCCAGAGTTATCTATCTCACTGCTGGATAACTTCGGCATGATCACCATGATCGGTGACGATAAAAAATCATACTTACAAGGTCAGGTTACCTGCGATGTTGTTTCTTTAGAACAAGACCAATCAACACTGGGCGCACATTGTGATGCGAAAGGCAAAGTGTGGAGCGTGTTCCGCCTTTTCCATCATCATGATGGCTACGGCATGATCCAACCAAAATCGGCGATTGACGTAGAACTTAGTGAAATAAAGAAATACGCCATTTTCTCTAAAGTAACGATTGAAGCTTCTGATGACGTTATCTTAGGTGTCGCTGGCGTCAAAGCCGATGAATTCATTTCAACAATGAGCAAGACAACTGGCAGCGTTCGCCCAGTTGACGGTGGCACAGCAGTGCAAGTTGCACAAGATCGCTGGTTACTGATATTAAGTGCGCCAGAAGCACAGCAAATCGTTGAAACTACCGACGCTGTCTTTACGACAAATGAGCTTTGGAATCGTTTCGATATTGAGGCAGGTTTACCATTTGTCTCTGCATCCGCGCAGAATGCTCACATTCCACAAGCACTTAACGTGCAAGCTTTAGGAGGCATAAGCTTCACAAAGGGCTGCTACACGGGACAAGAAACGGTAGCACGAGCGAAGTATCGCGGTACCAATAAACGTGCGATGTATATCGTAAAAGGTGCAACTTCTGCTCCATTCAGTGACGAACCAATTGAGCTCGAACGCAGCGTAGGTGAAAACTGGCGTTCAGTAGGTGCTTTATTAAATCACTACCAGTTCAGTGACAATCACGCGATTGGCCTGATCGTGCTGCCTAATAATCTCGATGAGGACACTCGTCTTCGTTTGGTTGCGCAACCAGAATGTGAATGGACAATCGAATCACTGCCTTACAGTCTTGATGATGAGTAATACAATCAATACTCCTTTGATGCAATTTCTCACAGACCAACACATTCCGTTTCGTCTGTTACCGCATCAAAGACCAGCAACCACCATTGAGGATGCCGCGCACCAACGCGGCATTCGCCCCTCTCAAATGGTGAAAGCAATCTTGCTACGAGACATGGGTAATCAATATGCACTCGCCTGTGCGCCAGGTGATCGTAGCGTTGATCCCAAAAAAGTGCGCTCGTTACTGAAATGTCGCCGGATGACTTGTGTTGATCAAGCCGATGTTGAGTCCATCACTGGTTACAAAATTGGTACTGTCACTCCTCTGCTACTAAAACGTCATATGCCAATCGTGTTCGACCCTAGCTTACTAGAAGAACAGGAAGTCACGATCAGCAGTGGCGATCGCATGGCTGGACTGGCGCTTTCTATCCAAGATCTTATCCAATTGTGTCAGCCGACCGTAGCTGAGATCTGTCGTTAATCGTCTAAAAACAATGTAATGACACGTAGTGTTTCTATCACTGCGTGATCTCGCTCATATCTACAAAAATAGACATGAGAATTTTTAATCACATATAAAACATAAATAGTCACAAAGATAAAACTCGTATATGCTGAATTTGTTGGTTAAGTTTCAAACAAGCACTTAACCAATATAAAGTGAGTCAGCTAGCTGAGTGACAGCATTCATGCAGTTAGTTATCCACTTTTGTGTAATGCATCTGTGACTATTCGCCCGCTGAAGCGGGCTTTTTTTTACGTGGAACTTTTTCTCTTTCATTTCCTCTAATCGTTAGAACGTAAAGTGTGTTACGCGAAGCACGACCTTAATAGAAACAACTAGCAAACAACCGTTTTCGTTCTATTCTTAATTCTGTAACAAAACTATTGCTTAATGCGTCACGTAAAAAGGAGTGTATTGGGTAAGGGTTCCTTTAGAGAGGTTATTTTTGGGGTAATCCTCACGCTATTTAAGAGATGACACTGTCAAATTGTCTAAGACAACACAATTCTCTGACGCAACACCCTACATCTGTATTTAATACTATTGCTGTCACAATAATTTTCGCGTCCAGAACGTAGAATACCTAGGCTAGGTTAGATAAAAGGAAAGTAAATATGAGACTGTTTAAGCGCTATACACCAAGTATGATTGCTAAACATATAAGTCGTCTTTTTAAAGGAAGAATTTATATTTACGGGGTCGGTAGATTCGAGTTTGATAACGGTAAGTTAATACTGCCGGAGAAAGCAGAGCAACGCCATTTCCGAGCGGTCAAAGAGATCAATCAAGAAATAATGAAACTCCGATGCGCATATGCTTAGCAAAATGTTGATAAAACAAAGGCTGGATTAACCAGCCTTTTGTGTATTTGAAGTTCGCTTTGCACTTACTGACGCGCCAGATCCGGCAAGTGTCCCTTTAAACCAAGCGCGCGCTTCATGATCTCATCTTTCGCTCCCGGCAGTTGCCCCGCTAAACTTAAGCCAATGCCACGAACGAGCTTCTTAGCTGGGTTCTCGCCAGAGAACAAATCTCGAAACCCTTGCATAGTAGCGATCATCTTTGCCGCTTCCGCTTTTCGCCAACGCTCGTAGCTTCTTAGGTTGCGTTTACTGCCGATATCTTGACCCTGCTTCCAAAGTGCTAATACTTCTTGAGCAAGACTGGCCGCATCTAATAAACCTAAATTCACACCCTGCCCCGCTAATGGGTGAATGGTATGGGCCGCATCACCAACCAGCGCGACTCGCTCGACAACAAAATCTCGCGCATAGCGCATTTTCAAAGGAAACGCAGCACGCTCTCCCACTACTTCACATAGACCAAGTCGAGCATCAAACTCACTCGTCAACGCTTTATTGAAATCATGTTCACTCATCGCCACTAACTGCTCTGCTCGATTTGGCTCCGTGGACCAAACAATAGAGCACATATCTGGTTGCGACATTGGCAAAAATGCCAACGGTCCGTGAGGAGTAAATATCTGGCGCGCAATGCTGTTGTGTGGCATGGCAGTTTTGACATTCGCGACCAAAGCATGATGACCATAGTCCCAATGCGTTAATGGAATATCCATTTGATGGCGAAGCCACGAATTCGCCCCATCGGCTCCGACCACTAATTTAGCGGTCATGGCTTGGCCATTATCGAGCGTCAGCCAGCTTTCTTGCTCACCGACCGCGAGAGTCGCGCAACGTGCAGGCATAAACATAGTGACGTTATCGAGCTTTTGGACTTGTTCAAGCAGCGCAAGTTGAATCACACGATTCTCAACAATATGTCCTAAATCAGGTTGTGCCATACTTTGTGCATTAAATTCAATGCTGGCAAAGCTATCTTGTTCCCATACTTCCATGCCATGGTAAGGCGAAGCTCGGCGCTGTTCTATGCCCTGCCAAGCACCAAGTTTACGCAAAATCGTCTCACTAGAGCGGCTCAACGCAGACACACGAACATCGGGTAATTCTTTCAACGAATCATCTGGCACTTTACCTTCAATAATGGCGACACGCAGATCACTGTCTTTGAACGCGGCAGCAAGTGCCAACCCAACCATCCCTCCGCCGATGATGGCGATATCTACACTTTGCATCATTGCTTTTTATTACCTAATTCAGTGCGGCCGTTCATCGTTTTACCAAGCCAAGAGTATGGCGTAGTAGCGGCTGCTTAAAAATAGAAAGGTTATCCATCGCTGCTAAGGCAGTATTTCGGCCAATTCGCATCGCGGGTAAATCATTTGAAAAAACATGCACCAAGGCACTGGTTAGCCAAATAGTTTCGCTTCGATCTGCTTCTCTACGTTGACTAAAGCGCATCAGGCCTTGATAAAGACCCACATCCTCACTTTGCTGCACAATTTCTTCTGCTAGTGAGACTACATCGCGAATACCGAGATTAAAGCCTTGTCCAGCTATCGGGTGCAGCGTTTGCGCCGCATTTCCAACAATCGCAAAGCGATGTGAAATATTTTGCTTTCGATGGCGAAGAAGCAATGGGTAACTTGCACGGCGACCCACTTTTTTCATCGCGCCTAAACGCCAACCAAAATCGTTCTGTAAACGCTGGAGAAATGCTTGATCAGATAACTCAAGAACGGCTTGGGCTTCTTCAGGGTGCAAACACCAAACTAAGGACATTCGATTGTCACTCATTGGCAATAAAGCAACAGGGCCATTTTCAGTAAAACGTTCAAAGGCTCTACCTTGATGAGGTTCTTGAGTCACAATATTGGCAATGACAGCCACTTGTTCAAAATCTTGCTCAGAAAGTTCTAGACCAATTTTCTGACAACAGGTCGAAACAGCACCATCTGCAGCTACCAACAGTTTTGCTTCAAGTTGCTCACCACTTTTCAACGTCACATGGGTACAGTTTTGCTCGCGCTCGATATCGGTAACGGAGTCAGGACAAAACAGCGTAATTGATTCGCTGCTGTCTAATAATTCTTGATATACACGCCCAACATCGGCTAATTCTACAACATACCCTAGAGCTTCAACCCCAACCTCTTGCTTGGTAATCTCCGTCATCCCAGCATGAGAACGGTCAGAAACGTGGATATGTTCAATGGGGGTGACAAACGGTTCTACTGACGTCCAGAGCTGTAGTTGACGCAACAGATTGACAGTACCGTAAGACAATGCGATTGAGCGAGAGTCAAAACCAGGGTGCATATCTGATTGTGCTTTAAAAGGCTCAACGACTGCAATGCGGAGCTTTCCCTGAGACAAATGGTCAATCGCCAATGCTAACGTTGCACCAGCCATGGCACCACCAGCAATGACTACATCATATTGCTTCATACTAACCTCTGGACAGTCTACGATTAGTGAATAGTAGGTTTTTTGTCGCTGCTTTCAGGACGAACACCAAATTCAGCATGAATTGTTAGTACGCAAGCTTTGATGTGCTCAATCACTTGCTCTAGCAATTGCGCTTGTTCACCAAGATCGTCATCTTCATCGATGCCTAATTTGGCAATCTCTTCTAAGTCAGCCAGTGCTTCTTTAGCGTCATCAGATGCTTTATTAAGAGCAACGCCTGCTAGACCTAACCCAGAAATAAAGTGGTTTACAAAGTCGGACACACTGTCGGCTAATGCGAATAAGCCTTCTTCGCCCGGCTCATCTGGCAATAATAAAGACAGCTCCATCGACGTGCCAGTTAGTTCATTGACAGTAACAGTGAATACGCTTTGAGCAAAAGCTAGCGCGGTAGAAGGCCAACCCATACCATCATTGGTGTAGTCAAACAGAATAGGCTGCCAAGTTTGATCATTAATCGCCAATCCACCACTTAACATGCCGACAAATAAGCCATGTAACTCCGCCGGTGTTACTGCTAGGCTTGCAGATTGCAGTTCAGCAGCAATAGATTGGTATTCAGGAAGGGTGATTTCACTCATAACTTGGCTCATTCTTGCGTAATAATGTATTGGTATATCCTACCATCAAGGTTAGTGGTCTGAAACGGCTATCAAATTCAATTTTGGACAGCATTTGTTCAATTTGCCCAATTCCTGTGTGATCTCGTCATCATTTCTCTTTCTGTGATGGGAAATGCTTGAATCTTAATAGCGGTTTTCCTATAGTTTGCTCCTCGGTAGTTGTATGAAGCAACACCTTAGATAGCGCGAATATAGAGTTTATTCATCATGAGCAATCAAGCGATCGACGTTGAAATATTAGGCAAACTTACACGTGTGAATTGTCCGACAGGACAAGAAGAGTCTCTTGTTGCAGCGGCAAAAGATCTGGATCGCCGATTGAAAGAAATGAGCGAACGTACTAAGGTAACCAATGAAATCCAACTGCTGACCTTTGCTGCATTGAATATTTGCTATGAGTTGCACACCAAGTCATACGAATCCAATGGTCAACAGCAAGAAATTACTGAGCGAATGGAAAAGCTCACCGCGTCTTTAGAGAACGCACTAAGCAAAGTTACGCAAGGACAGCAGTAAATACAAAATTTACCCTGGGGTGTGCGTCAGCAGGATTTAAGTCCCTGAGCCGATAAGCAATACCTAAGGGTTAGTATTTGGTAACTATTGAGCAAGCTCGGCATGCACCGAGAAGCCTACGGTTGTCATTGCTGATCCGCCTTGAACCAGCTGGTTCAAGGGCCACAATCCTCAACGGCACCCTGGGGTATTCTCTCTATGTCAGACCTCTCTCGACAAGACTTCCGCAAACTGATTCGTGAAAAGCGCAACGCTCTGTGCAGTGATACGCAATACCAAGCGGGAATCGACCTTATTACTCAATTTTCCCAACTTCCTGAAATCGATCAGGCGCAACATATTGCCATCTACCTTTCTGCAGACGGTGAGCTTGATACTAAACCGCTCATTGAATGGTTATGGCAACAGGGAAAATCGGTTTATCTGCCCGTCATCCATCCCTTTTCTAAAGGTCAGTTACTGTTTCTTCAGTATATAAGTGATGAACAGCTCGTCTACAACAAGTACGGCATCTTAGAGCCCAAGCTCGATATCAGACACCTCAAACCCGTTCGCCAGCTTGATTTAATCTGCACGCCTTTAGTTGGGTTCGACAGTATCGGACACCGCTTAGGCATGGGCGGAGGGTACTACGATCGTACTCTGTCACGTTGGTTTATAACTGGAGAGGGTGCTAAACCTGTCGGTATCGCTCATGACTGCCAACATGTAGAACGCTTACCAATTGAAAGCTGGGATATTCCATTACCTAAGATCGTGACCCCAAGCCAAATATGGCAATGGGAAAGTGACAAGTAAGCCGCTATAATCACGCCCGCAAACGTTAACGAACATCTATTCAGGAGATTGGCATGACTCAAGATGAAATGAAAAAAGCGGCTGGTTGGGCAGCACTAAAATATGTTGAGAAAGGCAGCATTGTCGGTGTTGGTACTGGCTCTACCGTGAATCACTTCATCGATGCACTAGGCACTATCAAAGATGATATTAAAGGTGCAGTGTCTAGCTCTGTCGCTTCAACTGAGCGCCTTAAAGAGCTTGGTATTGAAGTATACGAGTGTAACGATGTAATGAAGCTGGATGTGTATGTTGATGGCGCAGATGAGATCAACCCAGCACGTGAAATGATCAAAGGCGGCGGCGCGGCTCTGACTCGTGAGAAAATTGTCGCAGCAATCTCTGATAAGTTCGTATGTATCGTTGACGGCACTAAAGCAGTTGACGTACTTGGCCAGTTCCCATTGCCTGTTGAAGTAATCCCAATGGCACGCTCTTACGTGGCTCGTGAATTGGTAAAACTAGGTGGTGATCCAGCTTACCGTGAAGGCGTTGTGACTGACAACGGCAACGTGATTCTGGATGTGCACAATATGCAAATTACCAACCCGAAAGAAATGGAAGACAAAATAAACGGCATCGCTGGTGTGGTGACTGTGGGTCTTTTCGCTCATCGTGGTGCTGACGTAGTGATCACTGGCACACCAGAAGGTGCAAAAATTGAAGAATAAATAACAGCCCAAAATGAACCTATCTGGTTCACTTTTCTGTTATTTCATTACATACGGTGCTGCAAGGCACCGTTTTTTATTCCTTTCTATAAGAAAATTATCTCTTATTCCGTAATTTTCTTACCCAAAGCAATTTTTTTTTGTTACTTTATTGAACAGAAGACGCACAGGGAAACGTTTGTCTTCCTACAAAACTGTTAATTATCCCCTTTTTAATAGTTTTGCCCAATGTGCGCCACATTAGCCCACCTTTCCATTTTAAGGACGAGAAAAAATGGCCAAAGTTTCACTGGAAAAAGAAAAGATTAAGATCCTCTTGTTAGAGGGACTCCACCCTTCTTCAGTTGAAGTTCTTCAAGCAGCTGGTTATACCAACATTGAATACCATAAAGGTTCCCTTCCGGAAGAAGAACTAATTGAAGCGGTAAAAGACGTGCACTTCATTGGTATCCGCTCCCGTACGAACCTATCCGAAGAGGTAATCAATGCGGCGAACAAGCTGGTTGCAATTGGCTGTTTTTGTATTGGTACTAACCAAGTAAACCTAGATGCAGCAGCAAAACGCGGTATTCCTGTCTTTAATGCACCATTCTCTAACACTCGAAGCGTGGCAGAGCTTGTACTTGGGCAAATCCTTTTACTAGTGCGTGGTATTCCTGAAAAGAATGCACTTGCACATCGCGGTATTTGGAAGAAAAGTGCAGACAACTCTTACGAAGCTCGTGGTAAGTGCCTTGGCATTATCGGATACGGTCACATTGGTACGCAGCTTGGTATTATTGCCGAAAACTTAGGTATGCGCGTTTACTACTACGATATTGAGAACAAACTGTCCCTTGGTAATGCGACGCAAGTACATACCATGAGTGAACTATTGAACAAATGTGATGTGATTTCTTTGCACGTTCCCGAAACACCGGAAACGAAAAACATGATGGGTGAAGCTGAATTTGCTCGAATGAAACCAGGTTCCATCTTTATCAACGCGGCACGTGGCACCGTTGTGGATATTCCTGCACTTTGCCATAGCTTAGAAGCTGGTCACCTTGCCGGCGCTGCAATTGATGTATTCCCAACTGAACCAAAAACGAATGCTGACCCGTTCGAGTCTCCTTTACAAAAATTCGATAACGTCATCCTCACTCCACACGTTGGTGGTTCAACGCAAGAAGCGCAAGAGAATATCGGCTTAGAAGTGGCGGGTAAACTGGCTAAGTACTCTGATAATGGCTCGACACTTTCAAGCGTAAACTTCCCTGAAGTGTCATTACCAGAACACAGTGGTGAGTGTTCTCGTCTGCTTCATATCCACAAGAACCGTCCTGGTATCCTAACTCAGATCAACACCATCTTTGCTGAAGAAGGCATTAACATTGCCGCGCAGTACCTACAAACAGCCGCTGAAATAGGCTACGTAGTGATCGACGTTGAAACTGAACGCTCAGAAGAAGCTCTAACAAAGCTCAAAAACATTGAAGGCACAATCCGTGCTCGTATCCTGCACTAAACAGTGAAACAGAAACGACAAAGGCAGGGGTTATGACTCCCTGCCTTTTGCTTTTTACTGTTTGCTAAGCCTTACTTTAGCTTATAAATGACATCGACTTGATCGCGAATGATCATAGTTGAATCTTGGTAGCTATTCGCTCCTTCTTTACTATCCATCGCCATTGAACGCATTAACACAGGCTGAACGTGCATCTGTCTGTAATTGATCTGCCATACATCGCCCAACTTTTTCTCAAAACCAGTCGCTAATGACCCTGCTTTTTCTCTTGCGTCCTTAATCGCAGCCATTCGTGCCTTTTGCTGATACTCGGCTTGGTTGCTTACCTTAAGTTGAATATTATCAACCTGATTAATTCCCGCTTCTAACGCCATATCTAGGTATTGGTTAAGGTTTTTCAGATCCGTCACCGTGACATCAATACTGCGAGATGCTCGATACCCAACAAGTTCTGCTTTCCCTGATTTAGGGTAATGGTACTGAGGAGCAAGGTATAAATTCGAGCTAGTAATATTGTCTTTTGACAAGCCGGCATCCGATAAGCTTTTTAGAAACTCTTCAACGGTTTTATCTACGGACAATTTCGCTTGTTCGGCCGTCATTGTCGTATCGACTACTTTTACAGAAAACGTAGCCATATCAGGTGTGGCCGTCACTTCGCCATACCCCGTTGTCGTAACATGAGCAAACTCTGGCGTATTCGCCAAAACTGAAGCACTGGTAAGGCTGAGTGCTGAAGCCAGCAAAAATGAATACAATTTCATTCAATAAATCCATCCATACAAAATTAAGTACTTAATCTCAGATTCCAACATCACTATCATGGCTGAGAAAGCGTGTGGTTTCATAATAGAAACTTCCGCCGATTATCCAAGCACCCATAGTGACTTCTAACACAACTTTGACTATGTAACATTGGCGTAATTTTTAAACAAAACACACTTAAGTTAACGATATGCAGCTCTGACAAACTTATTGAGGTAGATGCTCCTGCGCATACCCGACTATCGCGTGTGAGATTTCTTGTAATACCCCAGTTTCTAACTGCCAGTGGTGCCAATAAATCCGATGGGACATTAAAAAACCTGGAGTCACATCAACCAACACACCTCTGTCTAATTCGTCGGTAATTTGCAAGCGGGGGATCAAGCAATAAGCAACACCAGCTAACGCCACTTTTAGAAACGCTTCAGAACTACTGATGTTGTGATGAATAACGCTGTCAGGATTGACGTTAAAATGCTCGGTAAGAAATGTTTTATGTAGATCATCATATTGGTCATATGAAACGGCCGGTGCTTTTGCCAATGTCTGATTATTTACGCCTTTAGAAAAATAACGCTGATAGAACTCTGGGCTCGCGACACAAACATAATCGATGCGACCTAAATAGTCTGCTCTGCATCCGGGGATTGGCTGGGACTCCAAGCTGATCGCTCCTGTCACTTCGCCACTTTTGAGTTTTTCAATAGAGCGGTATTCACCATAGATAGTCAGTTTTAGTTCAACTTGACGCTGCTTCATAACATTTTTCAGCGCTGGCAGTAGCCATGTTGCAAGGCTATCTGCATTAGTCGCTAAAGAGAGTTGCACAGGTCGCGTACTGGTATCATTTTTTAGTTCGGGGAGAATTTCATGCTCTAGCAAGCGTACTCGCCGATAAAGACCCAACAATTTTTTACCAATTGGCGTTGGCTTAGGTGGCTGGCTTCGAATTAAAACAGGCTGCGCGAGAAACTTCTCTAACTGCTTGATACGTTGAGAAATGGCGGATTGAGAAACAAATAAATGCTCGGCAGCACGCTCAAAGCTACCCTGATAAACTATAGCGTCTAATGCCTCAATCCATTTGTAATCTAACCCTCGCATACCTTTCCTCTCACTCTTGATCAAACGCCTCCCGTTAAATTAGTCTATCTAATGTAAGATTAAAATCATTAATTATACTTATTTAGATAAACGCTTTATCTTTCCCTTTTCTGTAAATGTATTTGTTATTTTGAAGTGAGGTGAAGTGTGAGCTTGTGGGTTCTATTGCAAGGTTTTGGTTTAGGAGCATCAATGATCATTCCGATCGGCGCGCAAAATGCGTATGTTTTGAATCAAGGCATAAAGCGTAACCACCACCTAACAACCGCCACTATTTGTAGCGTGCTAGATATGATTTTCATCTCTCTAGGTATTTTTGGTGGTGGTGCAATTCTGTCTCAAAATGAAATCTTACTGACGTCGGTGACACTTGGTGGTATTGCTTTCTTGAGCTTCTATGGACTGCTCTCACTAAAAAGTGCTTTTAAGCCAGAGAGTGAATCGGAATCAAAAGGGGAGATCGTAGCTCGAGGTCGTCGAACGGTTATTCTAGGTGCGTTAGCCGTTACTGTGCTTAATCCGCACTTATATTTAGATACAGTCGTTATTCTAGGTTCGATCGGTGGACAATTTGAAGGCCATGATCGCATTGCTTTTGCACTAGGTACGATTATGGCTTCCTTTGTTTGGTTCTACACTTTATCGATAGGAGCCGCCAAACTAGGTCCAACACTCTCTAAACCAAAAGTGAAAAAAACCATCGACATTGCAATCGCAATGATGATGTTCACAATAGCGTATATCTTAGCGAGTGAGCTTATTGATAAGTATTGGTAATCATAAGGTAGTAAGGCAGCAAAGACATGGAGTCACTAAAACGTATTTATAACAACAATAGAGAGCGATTCAACGCGCTCTCTATTCCTTTTCGGGAATGGCAGCACGAAGCCATCTTAGACTTTGAGACAGATATACGTATTGCGAGAGAGCTTGGTTGGACGGGTACGCATACCAAAAGCCTCTTTTTAACACTCAAAGGACAAGGTTACGCGGTTTATCTGACAGATAAGGACTCGCGCCTCGATGCCAAGCAGATTAAAGCGATTACAGGTAAACGTCCCTCTATTTGTAATGACGATGAAATGGTCGAAGTGTTAGGTTGCGTACCCGGCGCGGTTTGCCCAATAGGCTTACCGGAATACATCACTATCATTGTTGATACCAATCTCTATCAACATCAAGAGTTGCTCTATACGCCTGGCTTACCTGAGTTCACATTTGGATTTGCAGGTAAACATCTAAAACGCCTCTTACTTGCTGGTCATCACACCCTTTACGAAATATAAAAAAGCGAGGCCTATTGGCCTCGCTTTTGAATATCGACTGCTTTTGATTAAGCGTCGACTTTGTTCAGGTGAACATCCATTTGTGGGAATGGAATCTCGATACCATTTTCATCCAATGCTTCTTTAATACCTTGCATTGCATCAAAGTATACGCCCCAGTAATCTGCAGTTTTCACCCATGGACGAACCACAAAGTTAACTGAAGAGTCTGCTAACGTAAGTACACCAATTGTGATATCTGGGTCTTTCAAGATACGTGGATCTTTCTCTAGCGTCTCACGAATCACTTTCTTGGTTAGTTTAAGGTCTGCTTTGTATGAAACACCAATCACTAGGTCGACACGTCGTGTCGCATGGCGAGAGTAGTTAGTAATGGCACCGCCGATAACTGAAGAGTTAGGCACAACAACCATTTTGTTGTCTGGTGTTTTTAGAACTGTTTGGAAGATTTGAATTGCTTCAACACTACCCGCTACACCACCGATTTCTACGTAGTCGCCTGATTTGAATGGACGGAACGCAACAATAAGTACGCCTGCTGCAAAGTTTGATAGTGAACCTTGTAGTGCAAGACCAACAGCAAGACCTGCCGCACCAATCACAGCAACAACAGAAGCGGTTTGAACTCCTAATCGACCAAGAGCCGCGATTAGCACGATTACAAATAGCAAGTAACGAACAAGACCGTGAATAAATTCAACGACGGCCTTATCCATGTTTTTCTTTTCTAGTACTTTAGAAACACTACCAGCGACTGCCTTAACGATAAGATTACCGATAAACAGAATAAGCAGCGCAGAGATAATGTTCACACCGTACTGAACCAGTAGATCTGAATTGTTTGTCAGCCAAGTTTCAGCCTGAGTTAGACCATCCGTTAAAGTGGTATCGATACCCACCGATTCACCTGCCATAATTCTTATCCTCAAAAATAAAGAGATATAAATCCAATTGCCGTTAATTTATGAACCTTGTTTTTTAAAGGCTCTTTTCTAAAACAACATCCCTATTGCTCCACTGAACAGTGTCAGATTTTTGGCACAATATCCCAACTCTGACTTTTTTCAAAGTCAGAGTTTCGCAAAGATATGCAAAACAAGACTTTATCAGAGCTTTCTGACACTGACTTGTTACAGGTTACGCAATGCACTCTGATTTCGCCACTCTTAAGACTGATATTCCCATGTTTTCTTTAAAAAAACGTTAAAGGTGAGATATCTCACTAGCAAATACAACCTAACGCATAAAAATATCGGGAGAAAGCAGCGGGGAAGAAAGTGATAGACATAAAAAAACCCGCTCAGAGAGCGGGTTTTTAAGTAACTTAATCAGTAACGATTATAGTACGTCAACTGCGTTAAGGTCAGCAAATGCTTGCTCTAGACGAGTAACCATTGAAGCTTGGCCTGCACGTAGCCATACGCGTGGATCGTAGTACTTCTTGTTTGGTGCATCTTCACCCGTTGGGTTACCGATCTGACCTTGTAGGTAATCGTGGTTTTCAGCTTCGAACTTACGGATACCATCCCAAGTAGCCCACTGTGTATCAGTATCGATGTTCATTTTGATTACACCGTAGCCGATAGATTCACGGATTTCTTCTAGAGAAGAACCTGAACCGCCGTGGAATACGAAGTTTAGAGAGTTCGCTGGAAGACCGAATTTCTCAGAAACGTGCGCTTGAGAATCACGTAGGATAGTTGGAGTTAGTACAACGTTACCTGGCTTGTATACGCCGTGTACGTTACCGAAAGATGCTGCGATAGTGAAACGGTGGCTGATTGCGCTTAGTTTCTCGTATGCGTATGCAACGTCTTCTGGAGAAGTGTATAGCTCAGACGCATCCATATCAGAGTTGTCAACGCCGTCTTCTTCACCACCAGTACAACCTAGTTCGATTTCTAGAGTCATGTTCATTTTAGCCATGCGCTCTAGGTACTTAGCAGAAATTTCGATGTTCTCTTCTAGAGACTCTTCAGAAAGGTCGATCATGTGAGAAGAGAATAGTGGCTTACCAGTTTGCGCGAAGTACTCTTCACCAGCGTCTAGTAGACCGTCGATCCAAGGAAGTAGTTTCTTAGCTGCGTGGTCAGTGTGTAGGATTACTGGAACACCGTAAGCTTCAGCTACAGCGTGAACGTATTTCGCACCAGCAACAGCACCTAGGATTTGAGCTTCTTGACCTTCAAGTTTTAGACCTTTACCAGCAAAGAAAGCAGCGCCACCGTTAGAGAACTGAACGATAACTGGAGCTTTAACTTTTGCAGCTGCTTCAAGTACTGCGTTTACAGAGTCAGTACCCACACAGTTTACTGCTGGAAGTGCAAAGCTGTTTTCTTTTGCAACTTCAAATACTTTCTGAACGTCATCGCCAGAGATAACACCTGGTTTTACGAAGTCGAAGATCTTAGACATGGATGTAATCCTATTTATCTGTCGTTTTTAAACAAAACTTGTTAAGTTGAAAATCTTGCAAACGTTTGCTCACAACTGAGGCTATTCTAGCAGAGTTCCTCACACGTTGCAGCAAACAAGAAAGCGGGAGAATCACTCCCCCGCTTTGCTTTAATTACTTAGCGCGTGCTTCTAGCATTTCTACTGCTGGAAGAACTTTACCTTCTACGAACTCAAGGAAAGCGCCGCCGCCAGTAGAGATGTAAGATACATCCGCTTTGATACCGAACTTGTCGATAGCCGCTAGCGTGTCACCACCACCAGCAACAGAGAAGCCTTCAGAAGCTGCGATAGCTTCAGAGATACCTTTAGTACCTGCTTCGAAGTTCTTGAATTCGAATACGCCTACTGGACCATTCCATAGGATAGTCTTAGCGTTTTTAAGGATTTCAGCTAGTTCAGCAGTTGAATCTGGACCAAGGTCGAAGATCATGTCGTCGTCTTGTACTTCAGAAACGTGCTTGATTTCAGCTTCTGCGTTCTCGTCAAATGCTTTCGCACATGCAACGTCAGTTGCTACTGGAATTGCACACTCGTCCATTAGCTTCTTAGCTGTTTCAACTAGGTCTGCTTCGTATAGAGACTTACCAACGTTGTGGCCAGCAGCTGCGATGAATGTGTTAGCAATACCACCACCAACAACGAGTTGGTCAGCGATTTTAGATAGAGACTCAAGAACCGTTAGCTTAGTAGATACTTTTGAACCACCAACGATAGCAACCATTGGGCGAGCTGGCTTGTCCATTGCTTTGCCTAGCGCTTCTAGTTCGTTCGCTAGTAGAGGACCAGCACATGCTACGTCTGCGTGCATACCAACGCCGTGAGTAGATGCTTGAGCACGGTGAGCCGTACCGAATGCGTCCATTACGAATACGTCACATAGTGCTGCGTATTTCTTAGATAGCTCTTCGTCGTTTTTCTTTTCGCCTTTGTTGAAGCGAACGTTTTCAAGAACAACAAGTTCACCCGCATTTAGCTCTAGGCCATCTAGGTAGTCTTTTGCTAGCTTCACTTCGCAATCTAGTGCGTCGTTTAGGTAATTAACAACTGGTTGTAGAGAGAACTCTTCAGCGTATTCACCTTCAGTTGGGCGACCTAGGTGAGACGTAACCATTACTTTAGCGCCTGCTTCTAGGCAGTGCTTAATAGTTGGAAGAGATGCGATGATACGTGCATCCGAAGTTACTTTACCGTCTTTTACTGGCACGTTTAGGTCAGCACGGATAAATACACGTTTACCTGCAAGATCCAGGTCAGTCATCTTGATTACAGACATGATGTGTCCTCTCAAATATTTAATAATTAAAGTTTTTGAAAACTCGGCAACCCTGCCAAGCCTGTTAATTCTTCAAACTGGTTATAGATATGGAGATATTATGGATTTATTTCAAGGCTAGAAATAAAAATTCTCCATCACTTCTTCGTCATTACTGTTCCACTTGCGAAGAAGCTTGCATTGCTAAGGCAGTATCCAGCATCCGGTTAGCAAAGCCCCATTCGTTGTCGCACCAAACGAGCATTTTTACGAGTTGCCCGTTACTCACTCTAGTCTGGCTTCCATCCACAATCGCACTATGGGGGTCGTGGTTAAAGTCGATGGAAACGAGTGGCGATTCAGTATAGTCAACAATGTTACGTAATGTACACTGAGATGCGTTAACAATGGTTTGATTTACGTCATTAACTTTCACATTTGTACTAATTGTGACACTTAAATCCATTGCAGTGACGTTAACCGTTGGAACACGAACAGAAATTGCTTCGAATTTGTTGGAAAATTTCGGGAAGATTCTTTCAATCCCCTTATGCAACTTAGTGTCCACCGGAATAATAGATTGGCTTGCAGCGCGGGTACGGCGTAAGTCGTTATGATACGCATCAATTACTTGTTGATCGTTCATGGACGAATGAATTGTGGTAATGGTGCCAGACTCTATGCCGAAGGCTTCGTCTAATACTTTAATGATGGGAACGATACAGTTGGTGGTGCAAGAGCCATTGGAGACAACACGGTGCTCGTCTTTCAGAGTTTCGTGGTTCACGCCATAGATAATCGTATTATCTAGGTCGTTTGCGCCCGGGTGCGAAAACAGTACTTTCTTCGCGCCAGCTTCTATATGCGCTTGCCCATCCGCTTGCGAACCAAATACGCCAGTGCAATCCAAGACGATATCAACTTCTAAATCACGCCAAGGAAGTAATTCGATTTCGGAGAGGTGGAGAATGCGAATGGAATCATATTCACCGCTGTCATGATGAACATGCAAATGTTCTTGGTCATGGGAAATTTTTTTACCAAAGCGACCATGACTGGTGTCATATTGCAGTAGGTGTGCCATCGCCTCTGGCTGTGCTAGTTCGTTAACCGCCACAACCTTGATCTGCTGGTGTTTTCCGCTTTCATACACCGCTCGCAGAACATTACGACCTATACGTCCAAATCCATTGATCGCAACCTTTAGCATTTATCCTTCGCCCTACCAAAAATTTCGTGTTACAGATACTACCTGATCAGGCTGACAAACGCACCTGTTGAATCACAGTAAAGCAGGATTAAAAAAGGTCGAGACTATGCTCGACCTTATTACAACGATAGATAATTAAAATGCGACGTCTAAACCTAACCAGTAGCGACGACCATCTTCAATATATCCGTATTCTTCGTAACTGATTTCCTCGTCCAGCAAGTTATAGATAGCGCCTTTAATACGAGTATTGTCGGTTAACTGGTATGTCACACCGGCGTCCACAAAGGTATAAGCTGGCTCTACGATACTGTTTCTTGATGGGCCAGTAACCGGATCCATTTCTTTACCTCGGTACGTGACTTTCGCCCAGCTCTCTAGATCTGTTGTCGTTTGCCAAGTCACATCCACATTAAACAGATGCTTTGGTAACTGCTGCAGCGGCATGCCTTTGTATTCACCTGTTTTTTGCTCTGAGTCGGTAAATGTGTAGCTCGAGCTAAGGTAAATGGTTTCCGTTAACGGCGATGCTAAGGTCGCTTCAATACCTTGTGTGACGGCTTCATCCACGTTAATACGGTACGTTGGATCTGCGCCCCATTGGTTTGGACCATCAGTACAGATAGTGTCTGGACAAACAACACGTGTGATCTTGTCTTTGAATTCGTTATGGAACGCTGTCAAAGAAACATCTAAGCCAGAATCACCTTGATACAAGACGCTGATTTCTTTGTTTAGCGACGTTTCAGGGTCAAGATCTGGGTTACCGTAGATATTACCGCCACCACTGACTTGCGCCCAGCCAGGAGTAATTTCACGTAATTGTGGAGAACGGAAACCTGTTGCCACACCGCCTTTCACCGTCCAAGACGGTTCAACTCGCCATACACCGTAAACACGCGGACTAAAGTGCGCGCCATAGTTTTCGTCATGATCTAGACGACCACCAAGCGTAACGCTAAACGGATCAGCGATTCTCCATTCATCTTCAATGAAAACAGCCCACTGCGTATTCGATGTTTCAGTCTTCGATGACGCTTTGTTGGAGGTGAAATCCTCAAGCTCTGCATGAGTGGCGTCCACACCCGTCGTCAACGTATGGTTTCCGATACCAGTCACCAAGCTCGATTTGAACGTGGTGTTGGTGATCGTCATCTCACGAGATTTGTTCTCGCTCTCTTCTCGCTGTAAGTAAGTATCTGAAATGCCAATCGAATCCCAATCACCGTTGTGGCTTACCGTTACGTAATTACGACGATATTCATTCAGTGAGTCTTCACACCCACCACGACACCCAGTGGTCGGCACTGAAAGGCCTACATTACCACGACGACTTTGTGCCGACGTGCCGCCTTCTAATTGCACCGAGTGGCGATCATTAATCTGGTAAGTCAGTTTTGAAGAGATACTCTGCATATCTTTATCTTCATAACCGTATTCGATGTCATCTTCTTCTCTGGTTGTGTACTGACCATATACTTGGAGAGATAAATTTTCAGCCAACGGACCATTAACGAAAAAGTTCGCGCTCTGCTCTCCCCCTGAGCGACTATTCTCTTGTAGTACCGTGCCCAGTTGAACATTACCCGTCCACTCTAGCGCATCTTTTCGTGTGATGACGTTAATCACACCACCAATCGCATCAGAACCGTAAAGCGTCGACATTGGGCCACGAATAACTTCGATTCGCTCAATCGCTTGAAGAGGAGGTAACCAACCTTGTTCGATACCAGGGCCGTCACTATTTGGACGAGTTTCACGCGTACTTTGACGTTTACCATCGACCAGTATCAAAGTGTATTTAGAACCCATACCACGGATACTAATGTCGGTGGTATCACCACCACCTGTCACGACAACACCTGGCACACTTTTTAGTGCATCAGTCACATCGCGGTAATAACGGGAGTCCAACTCCTCACGTGAAATCACACTAATACTTGCAGGCGCGTCCGCTTGAGATTGCTCATAACTTGATGCAGTTACAACCACTGTTTCCATTTTAGAAACTGCATCATTGGCAAAAACATGAGGGACACTGACGAAGGCTAAAATACCAGTTGCGGTAATAACTGGCAGTCTAAGAGTAGACATCTACATCTCCATAATTGATAATGATTATTATTTTCGAAAGTGAATTATTCACAAATAGAATGAGATGCATAGTGAGAGTTATGGAACGGTTCTTTCCATTTATGGAACTCGTACATAACGCAGTAAGGAGTAAAAGAAATATGCACGACTTAGCATCAATTAGAGCCTTTGATGCGCTCAATCAGCATAAAAGTTTGACAGCCGCTGCTAAAGCCCTTAATCAGCCAAAATCAACGCTAAGTCGTCGCTTGGCACAATTAGAAGAAGACTTCGGTCAGGCTCTAACCGCCAGACAAGGTAATCGATTAGTTCTGACAAGAGCTGGAGAAATCTTTGCCCACTACAGCCGCCAGATTCTTGAGTTAAGCGAAGAGAGTTATGATGCACTGCAAGGTTTAACGAACCAAGTTTCAGGGCCACTGCATATTGTTTGTCATACTGCCTTAGTTAGAAGCTGGCTCGGCGGCGTACTCAATCGTTTTCTAGCTGATAATCCCGATGTTAGAGTTCAACTTACCAGTGACTTTTCTGAGGCGCATCATGACCCAGATTTGTTCATCTGGCTCGGTGAACGTAAAGAGCTAGACTGGCGAAAAGAAGTGCTGGGGGTATTTCGCTATACGCCTTTTGCCTCTCCAAATTATCTAAAACAACATGGGCCTATACCGCACCCCAAAGAACTTGAAGCACATCCATGGATCGATTTTGGTTCAGTGCAAGAAAATGGATTGATGCTAGCACACCCTCAACACGGTGAGTTCTTTTTAGAACCCTTTGTTAGTCGCTTATACAGCGACAACATAGCAATGCAAATAGACAGTATCGCGAATGGTCATGGTATTGGACTGCTGCCGACTTGGACAGCATACGGCTATGAGAAACATCACCCAGGGCGAATCACGCCTTGCTTAGAAGGTTGGCTTTCTGAGCCTATTTCCATTAACTGCTATACACCAGCAGGACGACCACCACTGCGCTTATCCGTACTTTTAGACTGCATTCACCAAAGCATTCCACAAGGTTGGAAAACCTGACAAAAGTAAATTACCACCTTCTAAAGAAGGTGGCTTTGTGTGAGCCCCCTAAAAGGGGGCCTTTGTTTAGTCCAGCGCC
>NZ_JAWOQP010000023.1:72197-77302 GCF_033337375.1 Vibrio sp. YT-17 | reverse complement strand
TGGTCGGTGTTGGCTGTGGTCTTTGTGTACGGTCGCTGTTTAGCTGAAGCGATACATATGGTGTTTTTACCCGTGAACACATTCGTAGTGGGCACGTTGTGGATGTAATAGTTCTAAGAAGTCTTTGCCCCATTATAAGACAGAGTAAATACTCATTCATATCCTGTTAGTTGGTTTTTTCCTTACTAAAAGTAATCCATTCTCTAATGCTATTGTTGTTAATCCTCGTGTTGTATTACGGGGGCTCTTAAGTTATCAACATCGTACACAGAACCACCATGTTGTATTTATTCAACATGGTGCATTTAGAAAGAACGTCTTCCCCCAACGGTATCCTTAAACCTTGCTCGAGGAGCTTTGCCATCCATCATCCGTTTAAGGTTCGCAGGTATAAATTGACTTGAATCGAGAGTTTGCCAACTTGCTTCACCGTTTTCTTCTGGCGTCCAATTGATGGTTGGTACGTTATCTTCAATCGCAATGGACAAAATATTGAGTTCACCGAGAGCAACCATAAGGTTCTGACACAAGAGGATTTTGAGCGGATTTTAGAGCAGGCTGAGGAATGGGAATGGGAAAAGGCGTCATTGTGACGCCTTTTATTTTTTACTCTTTGAAGCAAGGAAGCCCCTGCTCTTGGTACCACCTTTTAATTTCATTAACAACTCCCTCTGGCGAGTCATCTTGATCAGGTTTAGGCCAAAATATTAGGTCGGTCCCATCAGGGTGTTTAACAATTTCTGAAAAATGTAAGATAAGTTTGTCCTCCTCACTTTCAGGTAAATCGTTATCACATATTGTGCTGACAAAATCTTTAAATTCAGCAAATGTATACTCGGAAATATTATTTTTTAACTTCATTTAATTCTTACCAAAGTGGATTCTCTTGTGATGTTTAGGAGTAACGACTGCAAGGTTATCAACATGGAAAACAGCTCCCCCCTTAGATATCTCATGTTGGTGATGGATCTCATATCTGATCATTTTTCCATAGTGTTCACCTTTTGGAGCTATAGGAGATTTACCGGAACTAATTTTCTTTTGGTTCGTTCTGTTGAATTGCGCCATAAGCACACTATCTTTAGAAACCTCTATCCAGAAAGCTTTTCGGAACGCATCAAAATTACTAAATTCTTTCCCTCTCAGCTTATCAGCTATTTGAGAGGGTATTGGGGCTCCTAAGTCCTTACCTGCACCTGCCAACCAAATGCCAAAGATATCTTCGCCTTTCCCGGTAACGACTCCGGGCTTATCTCTCGGGCTTTCTTTGTAAACCACATAGAGCGGAGCAATACCTGAGCTTTCAGGGAATACCAAGATCGCATCGCGCCAGTCTTTCTCTTCTGGCGCAGGCGTAACGGTGACGTTAGCATCGCTATCCGAGTGGATTGGCGTGACCAGTATATCGTCTTTTTCAAACCCATCACTATGATCGGGGGTAGTTTGCCAACTTGCTTCACCGTTTTCTTCTGGTGTCCAATAGATGGTTGGTCCGTTCTCCTCAATCGCAACGGACAGCTGGCTATTATTTCCCTGTTTCACGTATTTGATGGGGATGCGCGTGTCGTCTACATGATAGCCCTGCACGTGCGGATAAAACTCCCCATCTTGGGGCTCGGTAATGTGGACACGAACACGGCTTTGCGCCGTGGTCACTTGGCGTAAATCTTGGTCTGTATATTGGGTGTTATCGCCAAACAAGCTTTGCTGCATGGCAAACAAAGCGCCAATGCCTTCTACTTGCCAGCGGTAGCCCTCAACTATCTTATCTTTCAATGTGCCGGCCAGTTTATCCAACTGCATCGCCGCAGTTTGGGTTTGTTGCGTTTGCTCTGGTGAGCCAGCGACAGCGGCGGAACTTCCCATGGCCATTTGTGCTTGTGTTGCTTGAATGGCGGGTATGACAGCAGCTGGGGTCGCATTCGCTTGCGCAAAGAAGAATGACCAAGGCCCGAAGTTACTGATTGACTCTTGTTGGTCGCCAATTTCAATACACCCTTCTGGCCTGATGCAGGATTTAGCGAACACGAGCGAGCTTGTGGCGTCTTTTAAGTTAAGGATGGCGACATCACCTTCTACAAAATCGGCAGCGTTGATAGCTCGATATTTGGTCAACCCAAGTAAAGGATCGCTGTGCTGGTAATGACTGTTGCGGATGTTGTTGTAGGTTTGCGGGTGCAGAGGCGGAAAAGTGTTCTTTTTGTCTGGTGCTTGTTGTTGCTGTGCTTCAGCAACAACAATTTCATCACCAATTGCGAGTGATAGAGGGTCGGCCTCAAACACTGGGTTAAGCGAGAGCAAGGCTTTAGCTCCCATACCATACCGTTCAGCTATGCTCTGCCAGGTTTCCCCCGCAACTACGATGTGCGTTGCTGCGGTTTGTTCTGCTTCCGCTTCATCGTTGTAATCTTCTGCGCGTGCTTCTTCCGGCTGTTTACCTGCATCAAACAGTGCAGGAATATCCAACTTTATCCCGTTTTCGCTCAGCCAATCTTCACTAAGATTATCGAGCTCTTCACGCGTGATTTGGCGCTCAAGATAAATGATGTATTGGTTCTCAAGGACTTGGTTGGCCAACTTCCAATACACCAAAATAGCGCTTTGATCCTTGGTAAAACCGCGCTCGTCATTGAGCGTCTCTTGTGTCGATCGCGTAGCGTAAAATGCCCATTTTTCTTGTCCGAGAATTTTGTACTCTTGGACCAGTTCACCATCATTAAAGTGGTAGTAATAGCCCTCTGTCGGCAAGCCTAGGCGTTCGCCCAATCGCACAGCCGGAACGACAGGTATAAAACCTTCCTCAGTTTTATGGCTGCCGGCTTTTTGTAGTGTGATTGATTCCAATGGTGTCAGCCCGAGATTGTCGTCAGCGATGTGGATATTTAAACGCTTTGGCTCATCAAACACACATAACGCTGTGTAGCGGGTACCTTGCTCGGTATTGGCTTGCTCCCAGCGGGTTACCGCGTTCTCTTTTTCAGTTTTCGCTAAAGCAAAGTCATTGTGCACCATTTTCTTTATGGTGGCATCCGAGCAGCCGACTTCGAAGCTGTACTCAAATTCCTTGGTGATTTCCTCTTCACTTTCGACTGCGATCGGCTGTGGCGTATAAGCTCGTTCGAGTGCCGCGGTCTCTCCAATACGTGTGCTGTATCCTCCCGTTGCTCTGGAGATTTTCGTCTTTGCTAACAACTCCTCAGCCGCATCATCCGAAAATGCAGAGATAACCTCAGAGTTCAGCCGCCATGTTTTAGGACCAATTGGGTCGTTGTAACTCAGAAGTGCGGGAATTTGAGGTGTATCACTCACGAGTACGAGCTTACCCTCGTGGAGGTGGTGTTTTAGCTGATCAAAGGTAAGATGAGCAGGAATGGCAGAGGCGATATCTGCTTCCGCGAGGTTGTGGAAGTTGCCCTCTATCAACCCGAATTCATGGGACATTACTTCCGACAGTGGAAGGGTTTTATACGACACACAAATACCTAAAGTAAAAGCCAAATATCACGTCAAAAAGCGAGAAGCGTGCCATTTAATTTTTTAATAAAATCAATTGTTTGGAATAATAGTAATGTACGTCTATCCAATTTTTTGGTTATGGTGCCAATAAATTGGATATAAATCCAAGAAGTTGGTCGGTGTTGGCTGTGGCCTTTGTGTACGGAATCTGTTTAGTTGAAGCGATACATATGGTGTTTTTTCCCGTGAACACATTCGTAGTGGGCACGTTGTGGATGTAATAGTTCTAAGAAGGTTTTGCCCCAAAATTCGTTAGGTTAAATACCCTATAAAGTTAAAGAGCCTGCGTTTACCCTACAAAAAGTCATTTAGTAGAATGAAACTTTCACGATTTGGGCCTTTTATATGTATGTTTTGCTTGTCAAAGCGTCCGTTTTAGTAGCGAAACTAGCTAAACAACTTGTTGGAAGTGGACTAACTGCGGAAAGTATTGCTACCTTACGTTTATCTCAAAATAAAGCTGACTACCTGTGAACGCTTTTATGCGTTGGTAGAGGGTATTTGACGGTCTTAATAAAATACGGGAACAGCCATGACATTATCAAGAACAAGGCTCATGAAAGCAACAGCTCAAATTCTTGGCACTTTACTCTGTTTAGCCTTTCTTACTGGCTGTGAACGAGCAACGGAAGGGTTGCAATATGCCAAAAATCGTGATGGTTCAGATGACAAGTCAATACTTATTGGCTACAACGGTAACGACACAGATGTCGTCATCCCAGATTCGGTCGAACTTATTAATGGGGGGACATTTTATGACAAGCAGCTCACCAGCGTGGTCATCCCAAAATCGGTTACTATAATTGGAAGACAGGCATTTGAAAAAAATAAACTTACTAATGTGGTTATACCAGATTCGGTGACCTCCATTGGGGAGCGGGCGTTCGCTAAAAATAATCTCACTAGCGTTACTATTCCTGATTCAGTGACCTTCATTGGGGAGCGGGCATTTAATAAAAATGCAATATCAATAGTTAACAATGTCCCATCAGATGGTATTATTTTTGCTCGTAATGATGATGGCACTGAAAACAAAAAGATCATAATTTCCTATGGTGGAGCAAGAAAAGAGATTGCTATACCAGATTCGGTGATTACTGTTGATAGTTGGATGTTTGCTGAAAGTCAGCTCACCAGAGTTACTATTCCTGATTCGGTGACCTCCATTGGGGAGCGGGCGTTCGCTAAAAATAATCTCACCAGCGTGACTATCTCAGATTCGGTGACAGCTATTGAGTACGAGGCATTTCATGACAACCAGCTCACCAGCGTTACTATTCCCGATTCAGTGACCTCCATTGGGGAGCGGGCATTTTCTGACAACCAGCTCACCAGCGTTACTATTCCTGATTCAGTGACCTCCATTGGGGAGCGGGCATTTAATAAAAATGCAATATCAATAGTTAACAATGTCCCATCAGATGGTTTTATTTTTGCTCGTAATGATGATGGCACTGATAACAAAAAGATAATAATTTCCTATGGTGGAGTAAGAAAGGAGATTGTTATTCCTGACTCGGTGACCACAATTGGAAAGTATGCGTTTTCTTCTAACAATCTCACCAGCGTAACCATCCCAAATTCGGTGA
>NZ_JAWOQP010000023.1:0-72097 GCF_033337375.1 Vibrio sp. YT-17 | reverse complement strand
CCACAATTGGAAATAGTGCGTTTTCTTTAAACAACCTTACCAGCGTAACCATCCCAAATTCGGTGACCACAATTGGAAATAGTGCGTTTTCTTTAAACAACCTTACCAGCGTAACCATCCCAAATTCGGTGACCACAATTGGAGAGCATGCGTTTGGAGTGAATCAGCTCACCAGAGTGACAATCCCAGACTCGGTGACCTCCCTTGGTAACAGTGTGTTCGCTGATAATATGCTCACCAGCGTAATTCTCCCTGATACATTGACCTCGATAGGGAAGCGGGCGTTTGCTAATAACAGGCTCACTGATGTGGTTATACCAGATTCGGTGACCACCATTGAAACTAGGGCGTTTAAAGGCAATCAGCTCACTGATGTGGTTATACCAGATTTGGTGACCACCATTGGAAGTGATGCGTTTAATGGCAATCAGCTCACCAGTGTGGTTATACCAGACTCTGTGACCATCATTGGATATGGGGCGTTTCTTAACAACCAGCTCACCAGCGTGGTTATACCAGATTCGGTGACCACCATTCACAATTCTGCGTTTATGAACAACAAGCTCACCAGTGTGGTTATACCAGACTCTGTGACCACCATTGGAAGTGATGCGTTTTATAACAACCAGCTCACCAGCGTGACTCTCCCAGCTACGGTGTCTTCTCATTGGGCAGCGCCGTTTGATATTGGTGTAAAAATTAATGGAAATTAACAGTTTACAACTTATCTCAAGTGCTTTACAGAATCTAGAGATATGCCTTTCCCCTACTAAAAGTTATCTGAAACTAGCAATTGTCAAAACTAAACGGTGCTGTGTGACCCAACCCTTTTAATGGTTGCTATCTTATTGATTTATCGTTGAAGATTAAAAAAGAAAGAAGGCATTATTTCGCCATGGAATACGGACAATCGCAGTATAGAAAGCGTTAGCTGCAATCAGTATATAACGAGTATTATCGAAAATAATGTCTATGGGTTTAATCGGCACATAACAAGGCCTTAAAGTCGGATTCGTAACAGTTGGCTCGATTCCGCTTCGCTTCACATTATAGCCAACAATTACTCACCGTTTAAGGCTGCGTTAAGCGCTTACCAGAGATCACATAAACATAACTAGGAGTAATGATGAACAAAGAACAGGCTAAAAAACACATTGAAGAGAATCTGAATGACGGGGACTCGCTAATAGGTTTTTTTCAGGCTGTAAGCCCACCAAATATTTGGCTATTCTTACTGATTGGCCCTCTTTTCATTCTAAGCATGAGAACATACTTCTTAGCTGTTACTGAGAAAGGTGTATCTTTCCACAAATTGAGCTTGTTAGGTAAATTTAAGGAGCATGATTTTTTTGACTTTGGTGACATTGAAAGCGTAAAAATAGGAAAAGGGCTATTACAAAGGCCTATGAAATTCACATTCAAAAACAACCGAAAGATTAAAGTAAAAGCACAATTAAAGGGAGTAGAAAAGGTCGCAAAATTGTTGCCGGAAGTTCAAGAACATATTGAGAGCAATATACCTTTAGTCCAATGATTATATTTCTTATCGCAGTTGTGACTTATGTCGGCTTATTGATTTTCATAAAGCCTGCTCCGAGTAGTTTGAAGGCTGTTCCAATTACCTATAGTGAAAACTTTAAATTTGTTTGGGCTTCTATATGTTCAGGGGTTGTAATTCTTTTTATATTTCTTCTGACAACAAACTTTGGTTTCATTTCCGTAGATGAGAGCCTGTATCGAACGTTCGCACTGAGTAATGACATTGATCAGTTTTTAAAGTGGCCGTTACAGTCAGTATCGCACTTATTTATCCATGGTAACCTGATTCATCTCACTGCAAATGTTATTGGCTTAGGTCTAGCATCTGCTTATGAACGCAGGGTTGGAGCCAAGAGGTATTTGGCAGTACTTCTTGTGAGCGGCTTGGCATCTATACCATCTATACTATTCTATTCGGAAAATATTCTAGTCTGCGGGATATCGGGTGGTGTTTTCGGACTGGCAGCTGCTTATTTTACAGATGAAGAGGAATTAACCACCAAGGAGTGGCTTTTAGCGATTTCACTGTTCCTGGTTTTGGCAATAGTGCTTGCCCTAGATTCAGAGTTCAAAGGTGGTTCTAATAAAGCGTTAGATATGAAAATTGATCACATTGGCCATTTTTTGGGAGCATTAGGCGCAATTTTGTATTGCCGCTTAAAGCCACTGCGCTTAACAAGGGCAAGCACCGGAAAAATAAAAGCTCCGGCTTCACCTCCACTTTAATTTTCCGGTGTTGCCGGCGTTAGGTAGCTTGAGAATAGAATCTTGTTCAAAGTTAGAAGAGCTGAACTACATTGGAAACATGAATGAATCTGACTTAAAAACAACGCTCTCTGTTTATAACGAAATGGATTCGGCGAAGCTCACAGAGGAAGAATTGGTTTTTATAAAAGAACTCGATAAACGCCTTCAAAACTACAATCTAGAGACTGATTTATTGCTCATATACGAAAAGTTGAAAGTAGAACAAAAGAAGTGAAGTAACAAGAAGCATAATACAAGAGGTGGTTTTAACCACCTTTTCTTCGCATGGTATTAGAGAAGGAAATATAAACGCTAGATAAGAGGTAGATGGTAGCCCTATGAACAAGCTACCAATTCTGGCATTTGTCGGAAGGTCCACAAAAAGAAATAAGCCTATAGCGTACAAAAAAAATGTTACGCTAATCAATATATTATCTATTTCCATTTCTATTTGTTTCCAGAACAAAAAAACTATTAAAAATGGTAAAAAAATGAGTTCCATTTATATCTCCCCCTTCATATAAAAGATTATTGTATCACTATTTAATTACTAATTTAGTAAAATCGCTGGCAAGCCATTATCCAACTTTTAGTTAGCTGGTAAAGGTCGGTCATGGGGGTGATGATAATTTTCCAAAGCTTCTCAGATTGAACTTTTATCCATGGTACTTTCAAGCTAGAAAGTGTCAAAATATGAGTTATTGGTCATAAACAACTCGTTGGAGTATGCACCCACATGCTTAACAATATTATCTCTGCAAACTCTGCTTTATTGTGTTGTGTTTTTTCGCCCACTTTCTCAACCTCTGGAAGTGGGCTTTTTCATTTTCCCATACCTCAAGTTATTCATGTTTTACTAATGTTCAAATTTCCGAAACTCATTTGTGTCCAAAAACGAGTTACAGCTTCACTATAATCGGTTTGATGTATGTAAAAATACGGGCCGGTGCACCATCACTGGCCCGTGTGCTTTCTTATTACTTGCGTCGGCCAAACGACCAGCGTCTCGTTTTGTCAATTTGATCGACCGACCTTATCATGTTCTTGTAAACATGCCCTGCCAACCTATGTTGGAATACCTCCATTTTGTTGGTAATGGCTTTCATTTTCGTGCCATATCCGGTGTTGTGCAGCCACTGTCCTAAAAAATAGAAGGCCAGCATCACAATGAACATCACTGCAAAGAAGCCAAATACTTCCGCAAGGTTTTGGGGGGGAAAGTTAAACTCCATAATCAGTAATCCTTATCTAGTTAGGCCATACGGCCTTTTTAACAAAGTTGGCAACCTCTTCATTACGTTCCTGCTGTTGTTCCTGGGAATACGAAACGTAGTCCTCAACGTCGAAGGTGTGCTTTTCTGGATCGCGCTCTTGCCACTCAGCATGTGCTTGGCGTACTTCTTCCTGGTCCTCACTGGACAGGCCATCAAAGCCTTCGTTTTGATTCATCCACCCAGTTACACCGCCTAATTTATCGTTGTCAAATGCAGGAGAAGCGCCGTCAGTCACCCTCCTTATCATCTTCCTCGTCCCCTTTCATATTATTTCGTACTGAGCTGGCTAAACGACCTCCAGCGGTTTGGCTTATACGCTCCCCGGCCATATCTCCCACTCCCTTAATCAAATTAGCGCCAGTATCCGCTGCAACGCGGCCCGCTTTTGCAACACTATCCTTAAAGCCGCCAGAGGATTCGCCATTACTAGAAGATTGGTCGGAAGCATGGGAGAAGGAGCCAGCCTCGTCAGAGTCACCTCTACCGCTAAATGCACTGCTAAGGCTCGACATAACGTCAGTATTGTTCGCTACGTTCTCACCTGCTTTTGTAAATGCAGCCTGAATAGCAGACGCACCGCCGGCGGTAGCCATTGCTGTACTAGCAGCCATACCACCAGTGGCAACAGCCGCTCCAGCCACCGCCCCAGCACTTATGCTGCCAGCACCCGCCGCCGCGCCACCTCCGGGAACTAGGCTAGCAACCACATTGGGAACAGAGTGAATAAGCATTACGAGAACCAGTGAAACGACAAAGATCACCAGCAGTTCACGCATAGGAGCATCATTGGATAGCTCAGCATAAAAACCGTCCATTATCGACATGGCGATGCCAATGAGCAAAGTCATTGTCATCAACTTCAAAGCGACACCCAATACGCTTTTGAAGTAGTTGATTGCTATATCTGAAGTCCAACGCGAACCACCAAACCCCAGCACGAAAACACCGGCATATATCAATATCCAAGCAGTTACCAAGGCCAACAACACATTAGCCGCCACAACCGCCATACATGCCAAAATTGCTAGCGTGATTAAGAAAAGAGACAAGTTATCTATAGGGCTTGTGATGCTGTAATACTCACCTGCTTTAACAATAATGTCGAAAGCAATGCTGATAGGCTCTGAGGGGGTTAGGTCTCTCGGAAGGCCACCGGCTTGAGCACCGATCGTTCTCAACGAGTCGATGATTGACGTCGCAAAGTCTGGGCCGTTTCTGAGTAACCAGAGGAAGAAACCAAACGTCAGGATAAAGCGCATAAACTCGGCAAAGAACTCCCTTATATCCGCTTGTTTAAGGATCAAAGTACCGCCAGTCCAAACAAGAGATATAGTACCCAGCGTCCAAAACAGCCACACGGCATGGTTTGTAATTACCGTGCTCCAAGTAGCACTAGCGGTCATGAAGCGCACGGCTACCTCATCCAAGACACCATTAGGCTCAATGGCCGCCGACGCAGTCTGCGAGGTCAGTAACACAGCTAGTAGCATCACAAGTCGAATGAATATCTTGCTCATAATTAGAACCCCTTATTCTTGGAGCGATCCGTGCGTTCGCCCATATCCCAAAGACAGTTCCCTTCTTCCCTCAGCTCTTTCGTCAGGTTCGGGTTATTACAGTTGATCGTTGTAGGCTTTGGCCCTCCATCCTCACCACACCCTACCAGAACGAAAGATGCCAGCACGCTGACGATAAAAACTCGAATGATATTCTGCATGATTAGAACCCCCTATTTTTTGAACGGTCGGTAGGCTCTCCCATATCAAATAACCTTTCACGGGACGCTTGATATTGAGCTTCGCGGTCGGCTTCCGCCTGCATTCGAGAACCAACAGCATTCTGCTGAGCAATTAACAAACTACGGATTTGAAGGAGTTGGTTGACCTGGTTACTAGCAAGCTGGTTGGCATAGCCAATAGCCGCTAACTGACCATCTGCTCCCTGAGCTGCTGACTGTAATCGGTGCAGCTGACGAGCGTCAGCCTGCAAGTTTTTATGCTGTAGCTTCAAGCCTTCAAAGAGAGCATCGTTGGCTGTTTTTTGGGATTCGGACGCCAAGCGACGGTTTTCTTCCATCTTCGCTTGTTCTGCAGGCGTACAACCTCCAGATCCATTGAAGCAAGGTGAACTGCGGTAGTAGGCCACATCCTGGAATTTGCTTAGGTAAGCATCAAGGCTACCAAGCTGGTTTTGATAATAAGCAAGCGTATTGGTGGCATGAGTTAAATCATCAATCGTCGATTGTGCCTGGTCCCAAATATAAGCCACTGGGGCCATAGTGTTTTGCAGCTGGTTTTCATACTGCTGCAACTGAGTTTGGTACTGTTGGATCTGCTTGGCTGTTTGAGTGACAGACTCCATTGCTGACATAATATTTTGTGTCAGGTTCGTTCCATCAACAACCGGAATCCCAGCTACTACCGGTATGGGAGAGATAAATGCTAATGAAATAGCGGCCGTAGTTATTTTAGCCGCTAAAATACGTACGTTGTTCATAATTGAGTGCCCTTAGTATTGTCGTGACTAAGTTGCACCCACCAACCTGTATCGGCCCAAAACCTATAGATATGAGCCTTTACCCCTACTGAAAATCAGCGGTGAATGTGGACCTCTACAAAGATAGGTTGTCACTTTCTATCCTGGCGTCCGACCTGCGCGACACCTTAAAAACGCGCGGCCTCAGATCTTTGAAACATAGGTGTCATTCCCCTTAAAGCTGGTTAGGAGTTCCAAGGGTTAAAGTCGATAATTAGAGACCTCGTAGAGCAGGATACCGTTGAGCCCGAAGGTGCGAATAAAGGACGAGTGAAATAGGAACCATCAACTTGTTGGTGGGCCTACTTCACCTATCTTGCCCGCACCTCAGCACTGTTTATCCATGTTTTGCTATCTGCATATTTCTGCAAAGACGATGAATCTTGTCTGTATTTATATGTATATGTCAGAAAGTCTTGGAAGGTTACTCAAATGTTCTACAGTCCACTCGCCCCGCCCCTCAAATGTCAATAGATGTTGAAACGCCAAGAAGGTGAAACATTAAAACAGCTATTTTTCAATAACTTAAAAATCCACCAATGCCGTTCAAATCCATTCTATTGACAGTTTCAGACATGTATAAATCAGCTTAACAGTTCGGTATTTTATAGACTGTATTATTCCAATTTCGATACTCAAACTGCTCAGTCTTTACCAAATTATCCACTGTATTTTTCTCTTAACTACAGGTTAATTTTTTATATAGGTAAACCTACAGGAAAGTACTATAGGAGGTTCCACAACCATCTGTTATTAAAAAACTTTTTGGCCTTTCTCGGGACAGAACATGCGCACTCCGGGACAAAACATGCGTAAACCGGGACAAAACATGCGCAAAACTCCCCCTTTAAAGCGGGACAAAACATGCGTGGATAACTTTCTAATTTCCCAGACTTACTAATACCTAAAACGATGGTGTATACAGTTCCATTACGCTTCAATATCCCGTTCAATCTGTCGTTTTGTCCGTCGAGGTACTTGAGGAGCACTTGGCTTCAAAAGTAATCCTTTTTCGGTTGGAGTAGCATCTAGTTCTGGCCATGCCTGTTGTACCTTTTTAAGTCCATCATTGAACCGTCGTTTAAAGTCTTTGACATTGGCGTAATTCGCTCCCAATTGCCCCATCAAACCTAACCAAGGGATAATTGTGGCTCGCTTTAAATAACTCACCCGATAAGTCGCCCAGCAATATATATCTACGGCCATCGGAGAACGCTTAATTAACCGCAGAACTCTCATATCCAAAGGGACAGGTTTATCTGTAATAAGTTGAAAAAACTTAGGCGATAGTTCCACCCAAGATTCCCCTAATGAATCTTGATCGGATTGCTTTGTACTCCACCAAATATGGGAAATATCAGCGACCCTGGCTCCTGTTTCATCTTCACAAATATATCCACTATCATCATTTAGTTCTGTATAACTGACACTGATCGTAGTTTTGAACAACCGCCGCATTTGGTCCCTAAAGGAGTCTATTGGCCCATTTTCTCCCCCACTTGAACGCACCCCTAGTTTTTTCATAAAACCTCTTTGAGAATCTCCCAGTTCAAGCTTGCGTGCTTCCTGTTCAGTGATAAAGCCATTGTCCAGTTTTGACTTATTTCTCACTGCTTGTGTACTTACCCAAACCAAGAGATAGCGTGCATAACAACCAAAAGGCAAACCTACAGATGATGGTGCCATCATGTGGATGGTGAAATTACCATTCTTCCGGCTCCACTCATTCGATTTTGGATTACTGTGCGGCATGGTTGCTTGAATCAGAAGTCGAGCAATAAATCCGAGTTCATTGGCCTCCTGAGCACTGCATTCTTGAATCTCTATGATGGAGTCTACGTAGCTCGATCTCACCTCAACTTTTGTTTTACGGCGCACTACTGGGACATTTTTTTTATTGTTTGATACAAGGAACTCTGTATCCATAAAATCTTCAAACGACATATTGATTGCTGACTACCAAAAAAAGCCCGGTCTAGCTGCTTTGAATGCAGACCTGCGTTTTTCTTCTATCCAGTTTTCAACCTCTGCAAGATCCCACGCTACACTGCGGCTAGTAAGTACTATTCGTCGAGGAAACTCTCCCCGTTGCTCCATGTTGTAAATAGTCCGATCAGACAAAGGAATCATCTTAAGTAGTGTCTTGCGGTTAATCAGGGTTTTATGTGCCAGATCCTGCATGTCTTTGCCTCCTCTTAGTTGCTGAGACCTGACTATGCCAATATTTGTTAGACACTGGATTGGACGTTTTGGCGAATTAGGTTGAATCTTCAAACTATTTTCAAATGAATAGAAGACAACCACCAAAAATGCCACTAGTTGCTAATAGACTCATTGCTTAACCAGTAGTAACATTATCCAGTATTGTGTTGAGGGATGTGGTAAATGGGATGTGGTAAATGGAATATGCTGAAATCGAAAAGGAAGCAAGTGATCGCTTAGACGCATACTATATCTCTGTCTGGGAGGATTGTGACGCCTTTGTTGCCGATGGCATACGAGAGTTTAGGGAGCGCTGGGCACACTACACAGTACATTCAAAAAGAAAAGACCCTAGAAGCCATTTAAAGGGGAGTAAAGCTCACCACAAACTAGAAACCGATAAGCGCCCTATTGGAGAGCTCATCTTAGAAGTTATCGATCCTAAGGTGTCAGCGTTCCTTCGATCTCTTCCTATGAGTCATTTTTGTTACTTTCCAAACCCCTACCTGAATATTGACCGTTCACCCTTGCCACGTTCAAAAAACAAGTCGACTTTGACAGAAAAGGCTGATCGTATCGTATCTATTAAATATGCATCAAAATTAAAAGAAGATACCCCGATAACCAATCTAATTATGATGATGGGGTTCAAAAATGCTCATGACGTGATCAAACAGCGCTTGAGACACTTTATGAACCTTGAACATCAATATCGGCCTATAGATTTTAAGTTTCAAGGAACTGTAGACAATCTGCTCGAGCTTTTATGGCAACTTCACCTTACGCCCACACGATTTCGGCAACATAGCGCAGATACAAAACTCAATGCGCAACGAAAACAAACCTACTGCGAGCTGTGTGGCCAAAGAAATGAACTCGCAGAATATTTCTATAAGTTAGATAACAATATACTAGACCCTAAGGATGAAGTAGAAGGCCACAACGAACAACACCAGGATAATAAGAAAAAAAGGCAACTTAGCCACCGGTATTGCCCTCATCATAAACCGAAGAATAAAGATGGTCGCACTTGGAACTCCGTATATAGGAGTGCTATGAAATCAAAGAGCCAATTTGAGAAAGAATATCGACGATTACGGCTTCACGTTTTCAAAGTCGAAAAGCTTAAAGATGTTTCAGGAGATGAACTAGTTGATCTTTATTTCTATCACTTCCTCCAGGATAAGTCCTTAACGCAAAAGCAAGCTGACGTATTTTTCCATTATATCAGGGATAATTTCGAGTACCCGATAGAGCTAAAAGGCGAGACAGAAAGGCTCATTAATGAAGCGGCTGTGCGCTTGACTGGAGCTGGTACAACTCTTGGAGCAGATGACGAAGGAGCTTTGCGTAATATAGCCCGAAGAATGGTCGATTCAAGACTTACTGACAATAAGAAAAGAATGCTCGCTCTGAGAAAGCAAGGCCTTAATCAGAAAGAAATTGCTCAAAAGCTAACTAAACTTGGTGGTAAAAAAATAACTCACCAAGCGGTGTCTAAAGCTTTGGGAACAATTCGTGACGAGTTTCTCTTACCCAGCACCCAAAGCTAACAGAATTTTAGCGGCTAAAATTTGATTTAGAAAGACTAAATTCATGGAGATAAATAAAAGCAGAACATAGCTCAAACGGAAACCAAAACTAGTCTTAATATATAACAGCTTCTCTTTTGGATAGTGCATTCATGAGCGTACTATCCACTTCTCTAGATCGTATCAAACTAACGTTGTCAGGTTGAGTTCGCATTGCCTTTACTCTAGAATCATCGCCTTTCTAAGACTATTATATGCAATAGATTAAAGAGTATTTAAGTAACTCCGCATCGGATATAACCATGAATTACAAGCAACTAGCAAAAATGTTTACCAGCACAAACATAACTAAAGTTGCTCAAGGAGATCTGAGCCTTGTGCAAGATATCGCTAGTGACTTCCCTACACTATCCCATGTGCAAAGTCTTTCTGAATTGTTTGAAGAAGCGTACAAACTCCTTTGTAAGCACTACCCGAATGAATATGTTATCAAAAATATTATTGCTAATAATATTTTGCTAGGAACTCATTCAATGAACACCGCAAGCATGCTCAGTGAATTGCGTATTGGCACCAACAAAGCGGACTGTGTGATCATAAATGGATCTTCTACGTGCTACGAAATAAAAACTAAATTTGATTCCTTAAAGCGTCTTCCTGAGCAGTTGTCAGCTTACACTTCCTCCTTTGATAAAACATACGTTGTTACTCACGAAGCGCATTTAAATGCCTTACTCAAAATTCAAAAGGATATTCCTCGCTTTGGTGTTTTGTTATCAAACAAGAGAAATCAGTTGAGTAAGAAAATAGAAGCCCCTTTAAACAAGAGTTTTGATACGGAATTGATGTTTCATACTTTGAGGAAAGAAGAGTACACCGACATTGCACACAGAGTCACAGGAGCTGTTCCGAATTGCCCGCAAACCGAGTTATTTAGCGAGTGTAAAGAAATTTTTTGTTCGTTGAATGAAGCTGAAGCTAATAAACATTTCAAGCGAGTGCTTAAAACATACCGTCGAAATGATCACAAATTCATCAGCAACCTACCAAAATCGATGAAAAATCTTGGCATAAGCTACAGCATTCACAAAAAAGGTAAGGACAACATCATATCATCTCTACTTGAATGCAATCAGTTTAATAGTGAGGATTATGATGTATTTTCCATATATGAGAGGAAAGCAGTTTGAGTTAGCGGCACTGAAAGAAGTAGCTCCGAGACTTAATTCAACTAAAGTTAGCCCTATAATTGAGCCAATTAACGACAACATCGATCGCCTCTGTGCAACGATTGAAGTACTAAACAATCATAATGTTGTACCTCATGTTATCGTAAACCCTCAAGTAGGTGATTTAGCGAGTGACTCTCCGGATTTTCTAAACGTTGAATTATCTAAACGTACCGTATCTTTTATTCCATGCATAAGGCTACATAATCAAAACATCATATACGTCAACACCTTACTACAACAATTAATCAACGATAGTGTTCCATTCTCCCTGTACCTACAAGAAGATATACAATCAAATATCACTCCCTATACAAGCAATTCTGTTGCAAATATTATCCAGAACTTAAATAGATACTCTCACTCTTTCAGAAACTCATTACCACGTAGCGTAATTGTTGATAGCTCTTTCCCATCCAAACCAAGAAATGCTGACTACAGTCGAGCACCGCAGTTTTTCTCAGACGCCCATGTATCGTACGTAACCCCAATGATCCAACATCAGATCGGGTTTGGAGATTTCTTAACAATTGACGATGCTTGGTCCACATCTGGAGGGCCTGCTTTTGTTATTGCACTTCATATTACGTATATAGAACAATCAAATAGTAATATGTACGTTAAACATAGCCTATCGACCAAAAACCCGAATGATCAAAGTGACCCTGCCGGTAAGTTCAAGGAGGCTCTGCAGGAAATGATTGATTTTGCTAATGTCACGCCTAGCCTTGATCAAAACACACTTGGGTTTCAAGAGTATATTAAAATTCACGTAAACGGGACGTATCACGCCTTAGGTGTACCTAAGAAGTTAAGTATGATGCACCATATTGAGACCATTAATAACTACCTTTAACTTAATTTCGTTAAATACAGTAAAAGTCCCCTTGAAGAGACTTTTAATGAGTGGGGTTCAACTCCCCACTCTAATTTTACTTAGCGTGACAAGTTATCCACTCATCAATCATGTCAGCCCAATCCTGCAACATAGCCGCGCGCTGTTCTCGGTACTCGGCTTTGTTGTATACCGCTCTCACTCCCTTTTGTTCATGTGCCAAGCACTTCTCTATCCAGTCAGTGTTGTATCCAGCTTCATGTAGCAAAGTGCTCGCTGTTCGACGCAGGTCATGCGGCCCAAACTTACTTAGTGACTGACCTTCCTTTTGCGCAGCCTTATATGTCAAATCCATGACTCGGTTCATCGTCGCACTACTCATTGGAGCATCAGAGTCATAACGGGAAGGAAGAATGTAATCAGACCCACCGGCAAATGTCTTCAAGGCGATCAGAATATCCATCGCCTGGCGTGACAAAAATACCAAGTGCGGGTTACGTCGTTTCATCCTCTCTTTAGGAATCGTCCATAACGCTTCGCTAAAGTTAATTTCGCTCCAAGTTGCGTTGGTTAACTCACTTTTGCGTACCATAGTCAGCAACAGCAGCTTTACCGAAGCACGAATCGAAGGGGTTGTACCTACCTTTTCCATGTAGTGGTACATCAAACCGATCTCAGCCGGTGTTAACGTTCGGTCTCTTGGTTCAAATCGAGCAATACTGGCGGGCCTCACCAAGTCTGCCGGGTTCTCAACTTTCTGCCCTCTCTCAATCGCCCATCGATACACCTGGAGTACAATGTCACGCGTATGCACAGCTGTTGCCGGTGCTCCACGCTCTACTATCGCGTCAGTCAATGCTCGCAGATCTTCATGAGTGATTTCTGTCAGCTTCTGATTGCCAAATTTACCCTCTAACTCTCGGGCATAGACTGAGCGACGCATATCCCGGGTAGAATCAGCCATCTGATAGCCACGCAGCCATTTCTGAGCCCAGGCACCAAAGGTTTCAGCATCTTTGGTTCTCGCCTTAGCACGGGCTTTCTCTTTGGCCGGTGACTTTCCATCAGTAACCATTCTCTTCGCTTCATTGAGACGCTCACGCGCTTCTGCTAACGTGATGCCTCCTACTCCGTAGCGACCAAAGGTAATAGTTTCTTGCCTGCCATTGATCGAGTAATTGTAGCGAAAAGAGATAGAGCCTGCGGTAGTGACAGCAACATAGAGGCCATCACGGTCATTGACTTTGTAAAGTTTATCTTTGGGTTTGAGATTGCGTAGCTTGGTATCAGTCAGCATGTTTCGACCTATTATTCTTGTTTGATACCATGCTGAAAAACCTCTAAAAATCTAGAAATTAATCTTTATAAAACAGATAGATATGAAAATTTAATACCATGCCCCATCAAAAACACTCAGCATGGTATCGTGCGTAATCCATGGCATTACCGATGAATCATACCCATCAAAATACCACGGTCAAACCGTGCTTGGCGTTGCCAGACATTGCCAAAAATGACTAAGCCAAAAACAAAAAAAGTCCGCAATTACGCGGACTTAAGTATGATTTAGTGCTTGTTAATGCCAGACCTTTCTTAAAGGAGCATTATTCCCACTCGATAGTCGCTGGTGGCTTACCTGAAATGTCGTAAACAACACGAGAAATGCCATCAACTTCGTTGATAATACGGTTAGAAACCTTACCTAGGAAGTCATATGGTAGGTGTGCCCAATGAGCAGTCATGAAGTCGATAGTTTCTACCGCACGTAGAGACACAACCCAATCGTACTTACGGCCATCGCCCATTACACCAACAGAACGTACTGGTAGGAATACCGTGAACGCTTGAGATACTTTGTTGTATAGATCAGCTGCGTGAAGCTCTTCAATAAAGATAGCATCAGCACGGCGTAGCAAGTCACAGTACTCTTTCTTGATTTCACCAAGAACACGAACACCTAGACCAGGACCTGGGAATGGGTGGCGGTAAAGCATGTTGTAAGGCAGGCCTAATTCTAGACCAATCTTACGAACTTCATCTTTGAACAGCTCACGTAGTGGCTCAACAAGACCCATTTCCATGTCATCTGGAAGACCGCCCACGTTGTGGTGCGATTTGATCACGTGCGCTTTACCAGTCTTAGATGCAGCTGACTCGATTACATCAGGGTAAATCGTACCTTGAGCTAGCCATTTCGCGTTTTTCAGCTTCTTAGACTCTTCATCAAATACATCTACGAATACGTGACCGATAGTCTTACGCTTCTCTTCTGGGTCAGACTTGCCTTCAAGTGCTTTTAGGAAGCGTTCTTCAGCGTCAACTTTGATGATGTTCAAACCAAATTGGTCGCCGAACATATCCATTACTTGTTGACCTTCGTTTAGACGAAGTAAACCGTTATCAACAAATACACACGTTAGCTTGTCGCCGATTGCACGGTGAACTAGCATCGCGACTACCGATGAATCAACACCACCAGATAGACCTAGGATAACTTCGTCGTCACCCACTTGCTCTTTAATACGAGCAACCGCGTCTTCGATGATAGATTCAGAAGTCCATAGACGTTCACAGCCACATACGCCAAGAACAAAGTTCTCAAGCATTTGTAGGCCACCTTTTGTGTGTGTCACTTCTGGGTGGAACTGAACGCCGTAGTATTTCTTCTCTTCATTCGCCATCGCAGCGTAAGGACAAGTGTCTGTCTCACCAACTTTTACGAAATCGGCTGGGATCTCTACTACTTTGTCGCCATGGCTCATCCAAACGTCTTGAGTTGCTTCAAGGTCTTTAAATAGAGCACATTCACCAGAAACTTTAACCTGAGCGTAGCCAAACTCACGTTCGTTAGAGCCCGCCACTTTGCCTCCTAGCTGTTCCGCCATGGTTTGCATGCCGTAACATACGCCAAGCAAAGGAACACCAGAATCAAACACATATTGAGGCGCGCGTGGAGAGTTCTCTTCCGTTACGCTTTCTGGACCGCCAGATAGGATAATGCCATCTGGGTTGAATTCGCGAATATCCGCTTCTTCTACATCCCAGCTCCATAGTTCACAGTAAACGCCGATTTCACGTACGCGGCGTGCTACTAATTGAGTGTACTGAGAACCGAAGTCCAAGATCAGAATACGTTGGTCATGGATATTTTTAGTCATTTTGAGCAGTCTTTTTAAGGCTAAGTGATTAAAACCGAGGCGAGTGTACTCGCCTCTTCTTAATGCTTCAAGGAAAAAGCAAACGTTTCCGTTAGGTAATTAGTTCCCTAGACGGTAGTTCGGTGCTTCCTTAGTAATTTGAACATCGTGTACATGAGACTCTTGCATACCAGCACCAGAGATACGTACAAATTCAGCTTTCGTACGCATATCTTCGATAGTTGCAGAACCAGTTAGACCCATACTTGAACGTAGACCACCCATTTGTTGGTGTACGATCTCTTTTAGACGGCCTTTGTATGCGATACGACCTTCAATGCCTTCTGGTACTAGCTTGTCCGCTGCGTTGTCAGACTGGAAGTAACGGTCAGAAGAACCTTGAGACATAGCACCAAGAGAACCCATGCCACGGTAAGACTTGTAAGAACGGCCGTTGTATAGAATCACTTCACCCGGCGCTTCTTCAGTACCTGCAAACATAGAACCAACCATCACACATGATGCGCCAGCTACGATTGCTTTACAGATATCACCTGAGAAACGGATACCACCGTCAGCAATAACCGGAATACCATAATCATTAGCCACTTCTGCCGCATCTGCGATTGCAGTGATTTGTGGAACTCCCACACCCGTTACAATACGAGTTGTACAGATAGAACCAGGGCCGATACCCACTTTCACTGCGCTTACGCCAGCTTCGATTAGTGCTTTAGCACCAGCACCTGTTGCTACGTTACCACCGATGATGTCTAGATCTGGGTAAGCAGCGCGAGTTTCGCGGATGCGGTTTAGTACACCTTCAGAATGTCCGTGTGAAGAGTCGATAAGTAGAATGTCAACGCCTGCTTCAACTAGAGCAGCAACACGCTCTTCGTTACCAGCGCCAGCACCAACGGCTGCGCCAACACGTAGGCGACCACGCTCATCTTTACATGCGTTTGGTTTACGTTCTGCTTTGTGGAAGTCTTTCGCAGTAATCATACCGGTTAGTTGGAACTCATCATTCACAACCAATACTTTCTCTACACGAGCTTCGTGCATTTTCTCTTGCACTTCTTCTCGTGTTGCACCTTCTTTAACTGCTGCCAACTTCTCTTTTGGCGTCATTACTGAAGATACTTTCTTAGAAAGGTCCGTCACAAAACGAACGTCACGACCAGTGATAATACCAACAAGCTCATTGCTCTCAGTGACAACAGGGAAACCTGCAAAACCATGCTTTTCAGTGAGTGCAACAACATCAGCGATGGTCGCGTCAGGGTTTACAGTAACCGCGTCAGTTACCATACCAGCTTCGAACTTCTTAACTTTACGAACTTCGGCTGCCTGCTGCTCAATAGACATGTTCTTGTGGATAAAGCCAATGCCACCCTCTTGCGCTAGCGCAATTGCTAGACGAGCTTCAGTAACAGTGTCCATAGACGCTGAAATCATTGGGATGTTTAGGGTGATGTTCTTAGTTAGCTGAGTGCGAAGATCAGCTGTGTTTGGGAGAACGGTGGAGTGTGCTGGCACAAGTAGTACGTCATCGAATGTCAGCGCTTCTTTGGCAATTCTTAGCATTTGCAATATCTCACAATTAGAGGAGTAAAAAGAACAATCCAATCTCATCGTTTCGCATAATGAGGGTAACCTGCGTTAGCAACTAGCTACATTTGGATTAGATATTGCGGAGGGATTATACGGTTAACGCAATCGCTTGACCACAAATTTTTTAATTTTTTTCTTGCAATTACCCCCTTGCTATGTATTATATTGCCGCTAATTTCCATACTCACGTCTAAGAGATTAGCTGTGCTCTCCAAGACCAATCAAAACATCTTTACTGTTTCTCGTCTCAACGCAGAAGTTCGTTTACTCCTTGAAAACGAAATGGGGATCGTTTGGCTCGTCGGAGAGATATCCAACTTTTCAGCTCCTGTCTCTGGTCACTGGTACCTCACTCTTAAAGACTCTCGCGCTCAAGTTAAATGTGCCATGTTTCGTGGTAACAATCGCCGCGTTACTTTCAAACCCGCTAACGGTAATCAAGTCCTAGTAAAAGCTCGTCTGTCTCTTTATGAGCCTCGCGGTGACTACCAATTGATCATCGAAAGCATGCAACCGGAAGGTGATGGCCGTCTTCAACAAGAGTTTGAAGAGCTGAAAATGAAGCTTGCAGCAGAAGGGTTGTTCGCGCAAATCAATAAGCAATCTTTGCCTGAGCACCCTAAACGTGTTGGCGTCATCACATCGAAAACTGGTGCCGCGCTTTACGATATCTTAGACGTATTGAAACGTCGTGATCCTTCCCTACCTGTTGTGATTTATCCGACAGTGGTACAAGGTGAGGACGCAGCCATTCAAATTGCACAAGCCATTGGTCGCGCTAACAGCCGTGATGAATGTGATGTACTAATTGTGGGCCGAGGTGGTGGTTCATTAGAAGACTTATGGTGCTTTAACTACGAGATATTAGCTCGCACGATTGCAGCAAGCCAAATTCCTATTATTAGCGCCGTTGGACATGAAGTTGACGTGACAATAGCTGATTTTGTCGCCGACGTACGCGCGCCTACTCCATCAGCAGCCGCTGAGCTAGTAAGCCGTGATAACAGCCACAAAGATCAAGCTTTAGTTACCCGCCAGCATAAGTTAGCGAGCGCGATGCGTTACTACCTAGCACAACAAAAGCAGCAATCTGCTCAATTAGTGCACCGTCTAGAGAGACAGCACCCAAGCTATCGCTTGCAACGTCAGACGCAACAGTTAGATGAGTTGGACATGCGCTTACAGCGAGCGATGAGTCGTTTTATTGCCTTGCGTCAACAGCGAATCGAGCGTCAACATTATCGGCTGCAATTAAATTCTCCTGTAACACGCCTTGCCGAGCAGAAGTCGAAGCTAGAACGTGTTGAGCAAAAGCTCATGGATGCAATGGATCGCAAATTACTGACTATGCGCCATCAACTCGCGATTGCCGCAGAAAAGTTGGACACCGTCAGCCCACTAGCGACATTGAAACGAGGTTACTCAATTACTCAAACTGAGCAAGGTAAAGTAATTACGCAATCTTCAGATGTAAAGTCGGGAGATGTATTGATTACCCGGTTAGCCGAAGGTGACGTTCGTTCTACCGTTAACTGAATACAAACTCTGGTTAACTGACTTTCTGGAACTCAAATCGGACACGTGATTTTGATTTGAGTTCATTACACACATTACAAAAGTAACTCGCAGCACCGCATGCTTGCAGCTTCTCCAGCTCCGCCTCACAATCAGGGCAAAAACCTACCTTTTTAAAATCCGATTCACACTGTGCACAATGGTATTGTCCTGTCCATTCCAGTTCGACATTGCAAGTCGGGCAAATGTTCTGCTGCATATCCCGTTCCTCTCTCTAAACTAAGCAATTTCGAGTAACGCATGCTACTCAAAATAACGAACAAGTGTGTTGATCTTCATCACCGCCCCAACAAGTTTCACGAGGCGTTAACCATACTTGATACGTAGGATCTTATACTGATCGTCTGATATTTACTCCTTGTTCAGCGATCACCCCTTAAAAGAATATTTATATAACCACACACCGAAAGCATAAGTTACATATTCTGCATTCCAATTTAAGACAGAATAAAAAACCCTAGAGATATTTAATTAAACGAAAAAACAGAATTTAATAAAAAGATCTTATTCAAAAAGCAGTGTTTACATTGGTGTGCATTTCGATAGTTTGAGCGTCGAGCTTAACGAGTTTAACTTGGATAAAAGCAAACTCATTTAAATGGCTCGCATGCGTTCCACCACAAGGGATTACCGCTAATTGACCTTCCCCTAAATCGCACTTCCAATAGCGAGAATCCGTTAATCTATCGCCGTGGCATTCCATGGTGATCATCGCATCTCTTTGAAGCCATTCAACCAGTTGGCCATTCACTTTTTCTGCAATCGCCTGGAGGTCATTCAGCATATCTGCACTGTTTAATCCTCTTTTACGGAGTGTTTTGCCTAAACGGTACGTATCGAGGCACTTGTCTGGAGTGACATAACTAGTAACTTGCGCATAGCTATTAAAGTCATAATAACCATGTGGGTCTTTGCGGTCTGCGTCTTTTCGCCAATAGTCTTCCGATAGTACTTTATTCAACGCCAAATACGCTAAATGTCCTGCAGTGTGGCCTCGACTCACAGCATTTTGATAGTCTTTATCTACCGCTAATGTTACCAAGTCATTAATTGCAAATGATTCCGTACGTGATAAAACATGCACGACGACAAACACCCAACCTTCAGCATCACGCTTTACAGGGATGTCACTACCCACATACAGAGCACCACTTTCCTGCTCCACTGCCCCAACTTGGCAATCTACTACGTCATGCTCAGCCCCATTCACCTTCAACGTTCCTTTGTCTGCAGGGTGATCCGGCCATATGTGACTAACGGGATGGAACGGCGTGACATCTGTAATAACGTAAGTCACTTCTTCCGTATATTGAACGAGCTGTATTTGTGCTTCTAATTGCCATGTTTGATGACAAAAACGAGTCTTTGTTGCTGTGATAGTCATTTTTACGATTACTTTTGATAAAAAAATACCCAAGTAGAAACTTGGGTATTCGAATTTCATTATTTATTGCGGTTTTTCACCATCGACATCATACGCTTACGTTTACGCTCTTGTGATAGCGTAAGCTTATTCGTACGGTTCTCGTATGGGTTATCACTGTTGTGGAAGTTAATGCGAATCGGTGTTCCCATAATTTCCAGAGACTTACGGAAGTAGTTCATCAGATAACGTTTATACGAATCTGGCAATTCACGAACCATGTTACCGTGGATAACAACGATCGGTGGGTTGTAACCACCTGCGTGTGCGTATTTGAGTTTGATACGACGACCACGAACCATTGGCGGTTGGTGATCATCCACAGCCATCTTCATGATACGCGTCAGTACTGACGTACCCACACGCGTTGTCGCCGAGTTATATGCTTCTTGGATAGATTCAAACAAGTGACCAACGCCAGTACCGTGCAGCGCAGAGATAAAGTGGATACGCGCGAAGTCGACGAATCCTAGACGGCGGTCCAGTTCTTTCTTCACGCTTTCTTTCACGTCACTGTCTAGACCATCCCACTTGTTAACGGCGATGACAATTGAGCGGCCAGCATTCAGTGCAAAACCAAGCAAGCTTAGGTCTTGGTCTGAAATATTTTCACGAGCATCAATCACCAGTAGAACGACGTTTGCATCTTCTACCGCTTTCAGCGTCTTAACAACAGAGAACTTTTCAACCGTTTCATTGATACGACCACGACGACGAACACCTGCGGTATCAATTAGTACGTACTCGCGTCCATCACGCTCCATCGGGATGTAGATAGAATCGCGCGTTGTACCAGGCATATCGTATACAACCACACGTTCTTCACCCAGAATACGGTTAGTCAGTGTCGATTTACCTACGTTAGGACGACCGATGATCGCCAACTTAATCGGCAGCTCTTGAAGGCGTTTGAACTCTGCTTCTGCGTCTTCTTCAGTGTAATCTTCAACAAGAGGCTCTTCGTCTTCGAATCCAGTCAGGTCTTCAATCTCACCGTCTTCAGACTCACTTGTTAGTAGATCATCAAAGAATGGAGATAAAGCACGCTCAAGCAAAGCGGTCACACCACGGCCATGAGCGGCCGCAATCTGGTACATATCATCCACGCCGAGCTGCCAAAAGTCAGCACACGCCGCATCGGCATCAATACCATCGATTTTGTTTACTACCAGCATCGCTGGCTTTTCAATTTTACGCAGATGCGCAGCAATTGCTTCATCTGAAGGTGTCAGACCAGCACGACCGTCAACAAGGAACAATACAACATCAGCCTCATCAATCGCGGCTAATGACTGTTCTGCCATCTTTGTTTCCACGCCTTCTTCTGTGCCATCGATACCACCAGTATCAATCACAATGAATTCGTGCTCTTCACCAAGTCTCGCCTGGCCATATTTACGGTCTCGCGTTAGGCCTGGAAAGTCCGCAACCAACGCGTCACGAGTGCGAGTCAATCGGTTAAATAGTGTAGATTTACCTACGTTCGGACGCCCTACTAGAGCTACAACAGGTACCATAACAACCTCTACAATAATCTTTCTTCTGTAGTTATAGGTAACGACTTGCTCGATGCCAAATCAAACCAGCTTTTTACCTATAACCACGTCAGGGTTAATAAATTCAAACAACAAAACGGCTCCTAGCTGTCACCAGCCAGGAGCCGAATGTGAATTATATCACGATATTATTCGTTAATGGTTAGTTTCTTTACATCGCCGTTGCGAGTTGTAATCACATAACCATCCGACAATAACGTCGGGCCAACTGCCAAGCCACTATCATCGACAAACTGCTGCGCAACAAATTCGCCCGTTGAACGATCCATCCAGTGAAGGTAACCAAGCGTGTCACCGACAACGAGATAATTGCCAACAATAACTGGCGCTGTAAGTTGTCGGTGCTCAAGCAAGCTGTTTTCCCACAACTCAGTCCCGCTTCGTGAATCAACGGCAACAACATGATCTTTTTCCGTTATCACAAAGATGCGACTACCATCTGTAGAAATGTCTGTCGCAGATGAGTAATTACGCTTCCAAATCGGGTTCGCTGAACGCAAGTCAATGGCGATAAGTTGACCATTGTATCCAATGGTGAAAAGAGTACCGCCTAGCACAATTGGCGATGAATCAACGTCAACCAAACGATCAATTTCTGTCGCGCCTTTTGGCGTACCAACAGGCTGTTGCCAAATCAACTGACCACGCTCAACGATAGCAGCTGCGAGTCGGCCATTTGCCGTTCCCCAAAATACACCGCCGCCAATTGCAGTCGGAGTACTGTCGCCACGTAAAGTTAAGTTCGGCACTTCTGTGCTTAATGCCCAGCGTTGCTCACCTGTACTCTCATTAAGGGCAATCAGCATGCCTCGGCTAGTATTGATGATAATAAGGCCTGAATCTGCAACTGGCTTCGCCAGTACCTCACCACCAACTTTTACACGCCAAACAATTTCACCTGTTTCTTGGTCAAGAGAGATGACTTCACCATTCTCAGAGCCAATGTAAAGGTTTCCGTATGCCGCTGTGATACCACCAGAGAGACGAGCAATGACATCTTCTTCTAGGTCCGTTTGCCAACGTTGTTTACCATTCTCAGGATCCAGCGCTTTTACTAAGCCATCACGACTTGCCACGAACAATGTATCATTCGCAAATACAGGGGATAGTTTTGAAAAGTAATGACCAACACCATCGCCAACCGATGTGCTCCACTCACTACTGGTTGTAAACTGACTGTCTACCTGAGGTAGTGGCGCCATTACAATGGTGTCTTTCTCACCTGCACAACCGGCAAGTACTCCCATTGTTAACGCCCCTAGCAAGGCTTTCTTAAAGACTCTTTTCATCCAATGCGGTCCTTATTTCGCCAGATCGTCCAATTTCATTTGTAGTGTCGGGCTTGCATCTGCCGCTTGCTGAGCTTCAGTATACGCAGCGTACGCAGCATCTTTGTCACCTTGGCGAATCGCAATATCGCCACGAAGTTCAGCAATACGACCTGTCCATGCTGTATCAGTGACGTTACTTAGCTCTGCCGTTGCAGCGTCGAAGTTACCCATTTCCGTCTCAATACGCGCAATGCGGTAACTAATCAATGGTAACAACGCAGCATCTTGAGTGTTGCTTTGCGCCCACTTCAGTTGCTCCAATGCAGCAGAAAGGTCTTGAGCTTCAACTTGTGCTTTAGCAAGTTGTAGTGCAGCCAATACTGAATATTCTTTTACTTCATTTGACTCAATGAAAGCTTTCACGTCAGCTTGAGCATCAGTGCCTTTGTCTTGCAAAGCATTCATTGCTGTCGTGTAGCTTTGAGAAGCTGCTTCACTCGCCTGAATCACAGAATCCTGGTAGTAACGCCAGCCGAATAGACCACCTAAACCAACAACCGCACCGATGATGACGGCTTTGCCGTTTTCCTTCCACCAGTCTTTAATGGCTTCAACTTGTTGTTCTTCAGTATCGTAAAGTTCCACTTCCTGTCCTCTTAAAACATGTAAATGGCAGCTTAGCTGCCATTGTTCCTATTTCGTTTAAAGGCTCCACATTTGGGAGCCTTAGCTTACGAACTAGGATGTAATTTTGTTAGATTACTAAAAGACTTAAATCAGTGCTGCGATCTTTTCTGCAACTTCTGCTTGGTTGTAAGTCTCTTGCTCACCACCAGCTAAGTCTTTCAATACTACGGTATTATCCGCAACTTCGTTTTCGCCCAGAACCAATGCTACAACAGCACCAACTTTGTCTGCGCGTTTAAACTGTTTCTTGAAGTTACCGCCACCGAAGTGATTCATCACACGAACGCCTGGAACAGACTCGCGAAGCTGTTCTGCTAGCTTCATTCCTGCCATCATGGTGCCTTCACCCGCAGTGACTACGTACACGTCAACACTGCGACGAACGTCTGTCAGTTCCAACGTTTCTAGCATCAGTACTAGACGCTCTAGGCCCATTGCAAAGCCAACCGCTGGTGTTGGTTTACCACCTAATTGCTCTACAAGGCCATCGTAACGACCACCGCCACATACAGTGCCTTGAGCACCTAGGCTCTCAGTGATCCACTCAAATACCGTGCGATTGTAGTAATCCAGACCACGAACTAGACGTTCGTTAACTGTGTATTTGATACCTGCAGCGTCTAAAAGTTCACATAGACCTGCGAAGTGTGCTTTAGATTCTTCACCCAAGTAATCTGAAAGGCGAGGCGCATCACCTAAAATAGCTTGAACGTCTGGGTTCTTCGTATCCAGAACACGCAGTGGGTTCGTGTGCATGCGACGCTTACAATCTTCATCTAGCACATCAATATGTTGCTCAAGGAATGCAACCAGTGCAGTACGGTAGTCTGCGCGGTCTTCTTGAGAACCGATAGAGTTCAGCTCAAGACGAACATGTTCATTGATACCTAGCTCACGCCATAAACGCGCCGTCATCATGATAAGCTCTGCATCAACATCTGGACCATTTAGACCAAACACCTCAACACCACACTGGTGGAATTGACGGTAACGACCTTTCTGCGGACGTTCATGGCGGAACATAGGCCCCATGTACCACAGACGCTGTTCATCACGGTTGATAAGGCTGTTTTGAATACATGAACGTACACAACCCGCCGTACCTTCAGGGCGAAGTGTTAGGCTGTCGCCGTTACGGTCATCAAAGGTGTACATTTCTTTTGAAACGACGTCTGTTTCTTCACCAACAGCGCGGCTGAATAGGTTTGTTTCTTCAACGATTGGCATGCGCACTTCGTTATAACCGTATGCGCTAATTACATTTTTCACTGTGTTTTCTAGTTTTTGCCACAGTGGCGACTGAGTTGGGAGGCAATCGTTCATGCCTCGAATTGCTTGAATTGTTTTTGCCACAATACTTACCGTAATTCTCGTTGAGATTAATCTTGTACTTTAACTTCGATGCGGTTTTCGCCATTCATCATAGCTGCTTTCGCACGGATCTTAGCTTCTAGCTTATTCACAAGGTCATCGTTATCAAAGCGCTCTTTCTGGCGTTTACCATCTTCGTAGAATGCGCTCTTCTTGTTACTACCTGCTAGACCTAAGTGAGAAACTTCTGCTTCACCAGGGCCGTTTACCACACAACCGATGATAGACACATCCATTGGCGTGATGATGTCTTCTAAACGTTGCTCCAGTGCATTCACCGTACCAATCACATCGAATTCTTGGCGTGAGCAGCTTGGGCACGCAATAAAGTTGATGCCTCGAGAGCGAATGCGCAGAGATTTAAGGATGTCGAAACCGACTTTGATTTCTTCAACTGGATCGGCAGCCAAAGAGATACGCAGCGTATCGCCTATCCCTTCAGATAACAGCATACCTAAGCCAACAGATGACTTAACAGCGCCAGCTCGAGCACCACCCGCCTCTGTGATACCTAAATGAAGAGGCTGATCGATTTTCTTCGCCAGCAGACGATATGAATCCACCGCAAGAAAAACGTCTGAAGCTTTCACGCTAACTTTAAATTGGTCAAAGTTAAGACGATCGAGATGATCTACGTGACGCATCGCCGATTCAACCAAGGCTTCTGGCGTAGGCTCACCGTATTTCATCTGTAGATCTTTTTCCAAAGATCCACCATTGACACCAATACGGATCGGGATATTTTTATCGCGAGCGCAATCAACAACAGCGCGAATGCGCTCTTCATTGCCGATGTTACCTGGGTTGATACGTAAACAGTCAACTCCGTACTCCGCCACTTTCAGCGCGATACGATAGTCGAAATGAATATCAGCCACTAATGGTACAGAAACTTGCTGTTTAATCAGTTTGAAAGCTTCTGCTGCGTCCATCGTAGGTACAGAAACTCGAACGATATCTGCGCCGACTTTTTCTAGTGCTCGGATTTGAGCGACTGTCGCTTCTACGTCAGTCGTGCGAGTGTTAGTCATTGACTGTACTGCAATTGGCGCACCATCACCAATTGGCACATCACCCACATAAATACGCGTCGATTTACGACGAATAATTGGAGATTCGTGTTGCATAATTTTTTATAACGGTAGAGTGAATCTAGCTACTTTGCCTGAAGTATACCCAGAAAGGTCGACAGGTTCACTTGCAAATGTCATTGTAACCCCTTCCGGTGCGCCCAATATCACTTTAAATGGCGCTTTTCCGGTAAGTTCTACATCTTGTCCTGGCTTATGAGTACCACTTACCAGCGTTTTACCATTGGTGTCTTTTACTTGAATCCAACAGTCCGCTTTAAACTTCATAGTAAGAAGTGTCATGCCTTCAGGTACTACTGGCGCAGGCTGTTCCTCTTCCGCCGCTTCAATCACGGCAACAGGTTCTTCAGAATCTACGCTTGTTGTATTTTCAGTTTCAGTCAGCAAAGGATCCGCCCCTTGCTCAACGGGTGCTTCAGTCAATTCAGCAACACCTTCATTAGTTGAAGCAACTTCTTCAGGAGTGCTTGCGATTAACTCTTCAGCCGTCATCAAATCGATATCAGCTAATTCTTGAGCAGTGGGCTGCGGCGCTTCAACACTTGAATCCGTTACTTCCTTAGTTAGGCTATTCTCTTGTTGGTTTTGCCACCACCATGCAGCTGAAATGCCAATAATGACTAGCCCGATAACCCAAGTAAGGAGCATAATACGGCTATTGTGCTTCTCGTCTTTTGTTTTACGAGAGAAGCTTTGCATTTCAATTTCTTGCTCTTGAGGCTGAGCATCGGCAGTCTGCTCTAACGCCGTCAAAACCACCTTCTCATCAAGACCTACGAATTTAGCGTAAGAGCGTAAGTAACCACGCGTAAATGTCGCGACTTGTTGAGATTCAAATCGGTTATTTTCAATATCTTCAATCACAGAAATGCGAAGCCTCAGGCGGTCGGCAACTTGCTTTTGGCTCATTCCCAAGGATTCACGTTTGTTTTTCAGTAATGTGCCAGCTTCAATAGAGAGTGGCACTTCATTCGTATTTTCGTGTTCTGTCATAATGGCGGTATTTAATCTGTTTTAGTGGCTAACGTGGTCATGTATTTTCGTTATTGTTCTTAAGCCTCTTTAAAGATAGCTAGCCAAAACGCGTTAACCAAAAATAATAATTTTAAGAAACTCTCAGCGATCTGAGTGCGAATACCCGTTTTGCAAAAATCAGCAAAACGTATGTGAGAAAGTGCTGAGAATTATCGGTGTCATCGTTAGTGTTACATATCATGATAAGCGAATGCGCAACGAAGACAAAAACTCTTTACACTCAAACTAACAGATAGCTCAAGCTTTTGTCCAAACTTTGACAAAGGAATTCGAAATTATACCCAAATAACCTTAGGTTGAAGAGTGATAGTCCCAAATCTTGGCGAAAATGTCCTAAACAATAAACAAAATAGCCAGAGCGAATGGCTCTGGCTATTTTTGAATTCCGGTCGTTTATACAGCTTTCACTTCAATGGTATCGGCACCGCGTGACGCTTTCAGCATTGCCGTACGTTTAGTTCGGTCAATTACATCACCGACCAACTGACCACATGCGGCATCAATGTCATCACCACGTGTTTTACGAACCGTAACTGTGTGCTCGTATTGCATCAATGTTTTTTGGAAGCGATCAATACGTGAGTTACTTGGTTTCTTGTAAGGTGAACCTGGGTACGGGTTAAACGGAATCAAGTTAATCTTACATGGTGTGTCTTTCATCAATTCAGCCAGTTCACGAGCATGGTCCATGTCATCGTTCACATGATCAAGCAACACGTACTCGACTGTTACCTTGCCACGGTTTGCATTCGATGAAGCAATGTAACGACGAACGGATGCTAGGAAATCTTGAATATCCCAACGATCGTTAATTGGCATGATTTCACTACGCAGCTTATCGTTTGGCGCATGAAGAGAGATCGCTAACGCAACGTCGATTTTGCCCGTCATCTGATCAAGACCAGAAACGACACCTGATGTTGATACGGTTACGCGACGCTTCGACAAACCAAAGCCAAGGTCATCCAGCATTAACTCCAATGCAGGAATCAAGTTCTTCATATTAAGAAGCGGCTCACCCATGCCCATCATCACGACGTTCGTAATTGGGCGACGGCCTGTTTCTTTCTCAAGACCAATTTCACGTGCAGCACGCCACACCTGACCGATGATCTCTGAAACTTTCAAGTTACGGTTAAAGCCCTGCTGTGCTGTTGAGCAGAACTTACATTCCAATGCACAACCTACTTGAGAAGATACACAAAGCGTTGCGCGATCATCTTCTGGAATGTAAACCGTTTCTACATCCTGATCACCAACCTTCATTGCCCACTTGATCGTGCCGTCTGAAGAATGCTGAGCTTCTGCTACAGTTGGTGCTTTAATTTCACACTTGTGTAAAAGCTTTTCGCGCAGCTTCTTGTTGATGTTTGTCATTTTTTCGAAGTCATCTACACCGAAATGGTAGATCCACTTCATAACCTGATCGGCACGAAACGCTTTCTCGCCAAGTTCTTCCGCGAAAAACTGACGCATGCCTTTGCGATCAAAGTCGAGTAGATTGATTTTTTCAGTGGTCATGTTGCCTCTCAATGACTGAAACAAGAATAAGGGCGCGAATTGTACAGCCTTTATGCAGCTACAACAAGGGGTGTAAGACCCTGAGTTTGCTAAGGCATTAAAATAAAAACGATTAAATTTTAATCAGACTTTACGGTGAGAATAATGATTAGACAACCGACAACAAAAGCGTAGAAGTGGTACAGAGAAAACAGTGAGAACAAACACACGTAACTAAGCTTTCACCCCTGTAAGATGCTCAGATTAGCCAACATCTTCGCGAATAATTACGAATGAACTCGCAGGTGAAATGGAGAACGCGGAATAAAAAACCTCGGACAATTCCGAGGTTATTACGAACTAGATCATCACGCAAAAGTGATGCATGAACGAGTTAGCGAGTGAAAACTTCTGATTCAGGGAAGAAAAACTCAATTTCACGAGCGGCAGACTCAGGGCTATCTGAACCATGAACTGAATTGTGACGCATGCTGAGTGCGTAATCAGCACGCAAAGTGCCACATGCCGCGTCCTCTGGGTTGGTTTTACCCATTAGCTCGCGGTAACGTGCAATCGCATTTTCGCCTTCCAATACCTGAACCATAATAGGACCAGATGTCATGAACTCTTTTAGAGGAGGGAAAAACTCTTTACCTTCATGCTCTGCATAAAAGCCGCTTGCCTGATCTTCTGTCAGGTGAACCATTTTGGCAGCGATGATACGTAGGCCAGCCTTTTCAATACGATTGTAGATTTCACCAATTAGGTTTCGCTCTACAGCATCAGGCTTAATGATTGAAAATGTTCTTTCTAGAGCCATAAAATTTCCTTTCTGTACTTGTAATAATAGTTGTGCTTTTAAAGTGACTTACTGGGTAAGAGCAGCACTCAAACAAGAGAGTGCTGCAATCAATCTTATTTTCCAGCTTGCTCATTGAGGAAACGAGCAAGTGTACGAACACCCATACCCGTTGCTCCCGCAGCCCATTTATCAGAAGCGGCTTTACGATACGTACCCGCACAGTCGAAATGTAACCAGCCTTTTTTGTAGTCCTCAACGAAGTAAGACAAGAATGCAGCTGCAGTACTTGCACCCGGAGAATAATCACCAGAGCTGATATTCGATAAATCGGCAAAATTAGATGGCAGCATTTCTCGATGGAAATCAGCAAGTGGTAGCGGCCACAAGCCTTCTTTTTCCTGGTTTGCCGCCGTAAGCGCTTGATGCGATAGCTCATCATCAAAGCTCATTAGCGCATGGTAATCGTTACCTAACGCATTCTTCGCTGCGCCTGTTAGCGTCGCGCAGTCAATAATTAACTCAGGCTTTTGCTCACTAGCGTAGATAAGACCGTCTGCAAGCACCAAGCGACCTTCCGCGTCGGTATTCATAATCTCAACGGTTTTGCCGTTTTTGTAAGTGATGATGTCGCCAAGCTTAAGGGCACGGCCAGAAACCATGTTCTCAGCACAACACAAGATCAGTTTTACGCGCTTGTTCAAACCGCGTAAGATAGCTAACCCTAGGCCGCCAGTGATAGTACCCGAGCCACCCATATCTGCTTTCATTGCACTCATGAAGTTAGAAGGCTTCAAGCTGTAACCACCGGAATCAAAGGTGATGCCTTTACCCACAAGACATGCGAATACAGGTGCGTTTTCGTCACCAGTTGGGTTGTAGTCTAACTGAAGCATCGCAGAAGTACGCTCAGAACCACGGCCTACTGCGTAAATACCTTCCCAACCTTCTGCCAACAAGTCTTTGTCTTTGACGATACGTGCTGTCACCGTGCCTTTCGGCGCAACAGATTTGATGAATTCAGCAGCCATTGTCGCTAGCTGACGAGGAGCAACTTCTTCTGCCGTTTTGTTGATAATATCGCGGGTAAAATCAGTCGAAGTAATACGAGCTTGAAGCTCTGCTTGATCTTCATCAGACAATGCTGCCCACTCAACTGAGCCATGTTTTTTAGGGTTACGGAACCCTTGGTGGAAAGCCCATACGCTCTCTAGATCCCAGTTATCACCAGAAAGAAAAATAGAACGAATTCCTTGGCCATCTAGCTGACGAGCTGCACGTTGAATTGCGCCGAGATCATGACCTTGACCTAAGTGAATAGTTGCGCCGTTTTCAGCGAATGAAAGCAGTGCTTTTTCACCCCAATGTGGTGCTGCCGACTCTTGACTTAAAAATACAGACATCTGTGTAGACATGGTTTCTCCTTGTCTTATAGCAGCGTTGCCTACGCTGCTTCTTTTTAATAACTCACGGATGTTAGCATTATGTAGGGCAAAAATGTCAATTGGATAAAAAAACGGACCTAAAGGTCCGCTTTTTTTAGTAAGAATTGTTAACTAGGCTGTGTTTTACAGACTTAGTCTGCTTCGTCCATCCAGCACATGATAACGGCTTCTAGAATCTTTTCATTAGAACGGTTTGGCTCATCGTCAAACTCATCTAACTCCATGATCCATTGATGAAGATCGGTAAAACGCACTGTTTTTGGATCGACATCTGGAAACTTGTCACAAAGTTCAATCGCGATATCGCGAGAATCTGTCCATTTCATTGCTCATCTTCCTTTTGCTTCTTCCCTATATTGGGAAGATAGTTTTAGTGATCTTCTGAAGCGTGGTTTAGTGTGTATTTAGGAATTTCTACCACCAAGTCTTCATCAGCAATTCTCGCCTGACACCCTAGGCGTGACTCAGGCTCTAGACCCCACGCTTTATCTAGCATGTCGTCTTCTAGTTCTTCACTTTCTTCTAGTGAATCAAAACCTTCACGGATGATTACGTGGCAGGTAGTACACGCACATGACTTCTCACACGCATGTTCAATACCGATACCGTTTTTTAGCGCTACGTCTAGAACGGTGTCACCAGAGTTTGCTTCCAACACTGCACCTTCTGGGCACAAATCGTCGTGTGGTAATACAATAATCTTAGGCATAACTACTTATCTCTTATATATCGTCTACTGATTGACCTGACAACGCAGCTCGAATCGATTTATCCATACGGCGTGATGCGAAATCTTGGCTCGCTTTATCGGTATCTTTAATGCCTTGCTCTATCGCATCTGCATCATCACCATTACGCAGCTCAATCAAGGCTTCGATGGCTTTAATCAAGTTTTGTTTCTCTTGTTCTGATAGTAAGTCATCACCATCAGCTTGCATCGCTGCAATCAAACCTTCTATCACTCGGTCGGCTTCAACACGCTGCTCAGCTAAGGCACGAGCTTGCATGTCTTCTTTTGCGTGCGTCATTGAATCACGCAACATATCCGCCACTTCATTGTCACTTAAGCCGTAAGAAGGTTTTACTTGAATCTCTGATTGAACACCAGTGCTCTTCTCCATTGCCGTAACAGAAAGAAGGCCATCAGCGTCAACTTGGTAAGTCACGCGAATATGTGCCGCACCCGCTGCCATCGGAGGAATACCTTTTAACGAGAAGCGAGCAAGTGAACGACAGTCATCAACCATTTCACGTTCACCTTGTACCACATGAACACTCATCGCCGTTTGGCCATCTTTGAATGTGGTAAATTCTTGCGCACGCGCAACGGGAATCGTAGTGTTGCGGGGGATGATCTTCTCGACCAAACCACCCATGGTTTCAATACCGAGCGACAGTGGAATCACATCAAGAAGCAACATTTCAGAGTCAGGCTTGTTACCCGCGAGAATGTCTGCTTGGATACCCGCGCCGATTGCAACAACTTCATCAGGGTTAATGCTTGTCAGGGGTGTGCGACCAAAAAACTCGCCTACCATTTCACGAACCAGCAATGTACGGGTTGAGCCACCAACCATGACGACCTCGAGTACTTCATCTGCGTCGACATCCGCATCTTTCAGCGCACGGCGGCAAGACATCAGGGTTTTCTTCACTAGCGGACGAATCAGATCTTCGAACTGCTCGCGAGTCACGGTGCCTTTCCAACCAAAAACGTCAACGTCAACACTGTCTTGCTCAGAGAAAGCAATCTTAGCTTCAGTAGCAATGTTCAACAGTGTACGGTTCTTTTCTGCAGAGAGCGGCGCTTCTAGACCCGCTTGCTCCATTAAATAATCGGCAAATAGATGGTCGAAGTCGTCACCGCCTAATGCAGAGTCGCCACCTGTTGCTAATACTTCAAATACGCCTTTCGATAAACGTAGGATAGAGATATCAAAAGTACCGCCACCTAGATCGTAAACCGCAATCACACCTTCTTGACCAGAGTCTAGGCCATAAGCAATTGCCGCAGCGGTTGGTTCATTAAGTAGACGGAGAACATGAAGACCAGCTAATTTCGCCGCATCTTTTGTACCTGCACGTTGCGCGTCATCAAAGTAAGCAGGAACGGTAATAACGACACCTGCTAACTCACCACCTAACGTATCTTCAGCTCGCTTACCCAATACTTTTAGGATGTCCGCAGATACTTCAATCGGGTTTTTGTCACCTTGAGGTGTTTGCAGAATTGGCAGGCCGTTTTCACTCTCTTTAAAACGATAAGGAAGTGAAGAGTAACGGGACTGAATGTCCTTTAATGAACGACCGACCAAACGTTTTACAGAGATAATCGTGTTCTCTGGTTCAAACTCTGCTTTGGCTTTGGCTTCGTGGCCGACCGTTAACGTTTCCTCAGCGTAATTAACGACTGAAGGTAAAATAGTACGGCCCAGCTCGTCCGCAAGTGGAGTTGCATCGCCGCTACGTACAGAAGCAACCAAAGAGTTGGTAGTACCTAAGTCGATACCCGCTGCTAACTTATGCTCATGAGGTGCCGAGCTTTGGCCCGGTTCTGCGATTTGAAGTAGTGCCATGATAGGTCCTTGTCACGCTTACTAGCCGAGGAGTTTGTCTTCGACTAGCTCAATTTCGTTCTTTAGTTTGGCAATGAATTTTAGCTTACGAACTCGGTCTGCGGCTTCAGCCCATAGACCATCATCAAGCTCTTGCTCGACGCTTGCCAGATGCTGTTTGTACATTTTGCTGACCTTAGAGTCGAAGTCAAAAAGCGCCGATTCAGGATCGGACTTGTCAGCAATCTCTTCCAGTTCTTCGCGCAGTTCCATTTGCTCCATTAAGAACATCGGATCTTGCATTGTTTGCTGTTCACCTCGGATCTCAACACCTTGCTCTGCGAGGATATACTCGGCGCGAGAAATAGGATTTTTCAGAACTTGATAGGCATCGTTGATTTGCGCCGCCTTTTGCACCGCCATCAAACGGTCACGTTCTGAGCCCGTTGCAAAGTTATCCGGGTGGAAGCGTTTTTGTAGTTCTCGGAACTGAGAAGAAAGAAGGCTACCATCCAGCTTAAACTGACTTGGTAGCCCAAATAATTCAAAGTGATTCATTAAGTTCGGGTCCTAGTAAAGCCTTCCGGACTCGTTTGCCCAGAAGGACAATCAATTAGACGTTGAAGCTTTCACCACAACCACATTCACTTTTCGCGTTAGGGTTGTTGAATTCAAAACCTTCATTCAACCCTTCTTTCACGTAATCCAATTCAGTACCATCTAGGTACACTAAGCTCTTTTGATCGATGATAATTTTCACTCCAGAGAGTTCAAATACTTCGTCTTCTTCATTGAGCTCATCAACAAACTCAAGTACGTATGCCATGCCGGAACAACCAGTCGTCTTCACTCCAAGACGTAAACCGATACCTTTGCCTCGGTTATCTAGGAATGCTCTTACGCGACTTGCCGCTGATTCTGTCATTGTGATGGCCATACTGCACCTTAGTCTGTCTAAATTTCGATTGGAATGGGAGCGTCAAAGCTCCCATTATATTACGGAATAATTATTCTTGGTGTTTTTTCTTGTAGTCAGCAACCGCTGCTTTGATTGCATCTTCAGCAAGAATAGAACAGTGAACTTTCACTGGTGGAAGCTCTAGCTCTTCAGCAATCTCAGAGTTTTTAATTGCTGCCGCTTCATCAACTGACTTACCTTTTACCCACTCAGTTACTAGTGAGCTTGATGCGATTGCACTACCACAACCGTATGTTTTGAACTTCGCATCTTCGATGATACCTTCAGGTGTCACTTTGATTTGAAGCTTCATTACGTCACCACACGCAGGAGCGCCAACCATGCCGCTACCTACTGATGGATCTTCTTTATCGAATGAACCAACGTTACGTGGGTTCTCGTAGTGATCAATTACTTTTTCGCTGTATGCCATGATAAATTACCTCGAATCCTCTATTTCAATCCCTGAGATTAATGGTGAGCCCATTCAACAGTGCTCAAATCAATCCCTTCTTTGTACATATCCCATAGAGGAGACATGTCGCGTAGCTTAGTCACTGCAACGCGGATTTGTTCAATTGCGTAATCAATTTCTTCTTCAGTCGTGAAACGACCAAACGAGAAACGAACCGAGCTGTGAGCCAATTCGTCATCCATGCCTAGGGCACGAAGAACGTAAGAAGGCTCAAGGCTTGCAGACGTACAAGCACTACCAGAAGATACCGCTAGATCTTTAAGCGACATTAGTAGTGATTCACCTTCTACGAATGCGAAACTGATGTTTAGGTTGTGTGGTACACGCTGCTCAAAGTCACCGTTTACCGTCACTGCTTCTAAGTCTTTCACGCCATCAAAAAGACGGTTACGAAGCGCTAAAGCATGATCGTAATCTTTTTGCATGTCTTCTTTTGCAATGCGGAATGCTTCACCCATACCTACGATTTGGTGAGTAGGTAGTGTACCAGAGCGGAAACCACGCTCATGACCGCCACCGTGCATCTGCGCTTCAAGACGAATACGAGGCTTACGACGTACGTAAAGTGCACCGATACCTTTAGGGCCGTATACTTTGTGAGCAGAAAGTGAAATTAGATCAACTTTCATCTCTTGAACGTCGATTGGTAATTTACCTGCAGATTGCGCAGCGTCCACGTGGAAAACAATTTTACGCTCACGGCACAGTTCGCCGATCGCTGTAATGTCTTGAACCACACCAATCTCGTTGTTTACATGCATAATAGACACAAGCACGGTGTCATCACGCATGGCTGCTCTAAGCTTCTCTAGATCGATCAAGCCATTTGATTCTGGCTCAAGGTAAGTCACTTCAAAGCCTTCACGCTCAAGTTGACGACATGGGTCAAGAACGGCTTTGTGCTCTGTTTTACAAGTGATTACGTGCTTGCCTTTCTTCGAGTAAAAGTGCGCTGCACCTTTAATCGCAAGGTTGTCTGATTCTGTCGCACCAGATGTAAATACGATTTCGCGAGGATCTGCATTTAGAAGGTCAGCAATTTGCTCACGAGCAGTATCGACCGCTTCTTCTGCCTGCCAGCCGTAACGGTGCGAACGTGACGCTGGGTTGCCAAATGTGCCATCCATTGTCATGTACTGAACCATTTTTTCAGCAACACGTGGATCAACTGGACATGTAGCGGAATAATCAAGATAAATCGGCAGTTTCATTCTCTACTCCAATGTAAAAAGCTGACCGCTAAGAGCGGACGTTTACACCGATGGGCGCGGCGGTTGTATTTTTGTTTGATAGCCCATGGGTTACCGCCAGATCAATGTCCTGACGATCAGAAATTTCGAGTACTTCATTGTCTGTCATCAACTCACCAAGAGTGATGTTATTCAAAAAGTCACTAATGCGAGAGCTTAGGTCACGCCACAGCGTGTGAGTAAGGCAACGTGTTCCACCTTGGCAATCTCCTTTACCTTGGCATTTGGTTGCATCTACTGACTCATCAACGGCAGCAATCACGGTACCAATAGCGATACTGTGAGCGTCGGCACCAAGTCGGTAACCACCACCAGGACCACGAACGCTGGCAACGAGACCTGCTTTACGCAATTTTGAAAATAGCTGCTCTAAGTAAGAGAGCGAGATCCCTTGACGCTCTGAAATATCAGCCAGAGGTACAGGGTTTTGTTGCGAATGCAGTGCCACATCCAGCATGGCTGTCACCGCATATCTTCCTTTAGATGTAAGTTTCATACCACACCGTATCCACATGGTTTGTAATGGTTAAGATTTTTCCATACCTGAGTAATTTGGTCAAGTATTTATTTGACCATTTTACTCAGGTATTCATCCTCACATCTAAAGTGGTTATTATTCACTCAGAACTTCTTTTCTATCGAAGTCAAAACGCCTCGTAGAATATTAAGTTCTTGGGTTTCTGGTCGAGCACGAGAGAACAAACGGCGCAACTTATTCATCACCTGTCCAGGTTGCTCTTTGTTAATAAACTGGGTCTCAACCATCACCTTTTCAAGATGCTCGAAGAACAATTCGAGTTCTCGATGACGCGGGTATTCTTCCGATTCATTTGGGGAAAACTGGCTTTGCTCTAAGTTCAAGTGTGCAACTCGCACTTCGTAACTGAGAGTTTGTACAGCCATCGCTAGGTTAAGCGAGCTGTACTCAGGATTAGCGGGAATACAAACATGGTAGTGGCACTTTTGTAGCTCTTCGTTTGTCAAACCAGTTCTTTCTCGGCCAAACACGAGCGCAACCGGATGCTTTCGGCCTTCAACTGCAAATTTCTCACCGCATTCACGTGGCTCGAGCATTGGCCATTCTAATGTACGAGAGCGGGCGCTAGAACCCACAACAAGGCCACAATCTTCAACCGCTTCTTCTAATGTGCCGACAATCTTTGCATTTTGAGCAATATCACCAGCACCCGCAGCTAAAGCAAGAGTTTGTTCATCCACTTCACATTGTGGATCGACTAATACTAGTTGGTTTAAACCCATCACTTTCATTGCTCGAGCTGCTGAGCCAATATTGCCTGAATGAGAGGTACCTACGAGTACAATTTTTACTTGATCCAACATCTGTGTTTGCTACCTAAATTAAAACCGCAGAATGTTATCATAGTTTTTTAAGACACCCTAGAGGCAAGCAGACCTCTCTTCTCATTCTTGGTTATTGTTCTCGTCCGCAGTATGATCTGTACACTCAGTCGGCCGCAATTAGAGTAAAAAATAACCACTTCCCTTTTTGATTATCTCTGGTATACTCGCCGCCGCTTTCATTTGTTCTTTAACATCCGTTGGGAAATTCGTATGCATCCAATGCTAAACATTGCTATTCGCGCTGCGCGAAAGGCAGGCAATCATATTGCTAAATCATTAGAAAACACTGATAAAGTAGAATCTACTCTTAAAGGCACTAATGACTTTGTCACTAACGTAGACAAAGAAGCAGAATACATCATCATCGATACTATCAAGCAGTCTTACCCTGAGCACTGTATCGTTGCTGAAGAACAAGGTCTTATCGAAGGTAAAGATAAAGACGTACAATGGATCATCGACCCACTGGATGGCACCACTAACTTTGTAAAAGGTTACCCAACTTTCGCGGTTTCTATCGCTGTTCGTATTAAGGGCAAAACTGAAGTTGCTTGTGTTTACGATCCAATGCAAAACGAGCTATTCACTGCACAACGCGGTGCCGGCGCTCAACTAAACAGTGCACGTATTCGTGTTGCTCAACTAAAAGACCTTCAAGGTACTGTTCTAGCAACAGGCTTCCCATTCAAGCAGAAACAACACGCTGAGTCTTACATCAAGATCGTTGGTGCGCTATTCACTGAATGTGCTGATTTCCGTCGTAGCGGCTCTGCTGCTCTTGACCTTTGTTACGTGGCTGCTGGCCGTGTTGATGGTTACTTCGAGCTAGGCCTAAAACCTTGGGATATGGCAGCAGGTGAGCTTATTGCTCGTGAAGCTGGCGCAATCCTAACAGACTTTGCTGGCGGCACTGACTACATGAAGTCTGGTAACATCGTTGCTTCAAGCGCTCGTGGCGTAAAATCTATCCTTAAGCACATCCGCGAAAACGGTAACAGCGCGATCCTTAAGTAAGATTTGAAAGTCATATATAGCCCGTCACGCTGATGACTTTAGAAAGCCCCGCTCATTGAGCGGGGCTTTTTTATTTCGAACAATCAGCCTGTTTGTAGAAACGGTCGTAGTCAGATAAGTGGTCTATTTTTACGTGCTTAACCTTCCATATTTGTTCCTTCATTAAAAACTGCAGCGAAACCGTGACTGGCTGGTATACATCACCAAAGCCGTTTACAGAAAGACATCCAACTCCTCCATCCTCACTGTACTCTTCAAAGTAAGACAGCTCTGTAACCAAACTTGATGGGATAGATGATAAAAATGGAAATTGATGACCAAATTTTATTGGGTGAGACTTAATACTGTTCAGCTCTTCAATCGATAGATTTGGTCCTGCCATAGCTTCTACCACCTCTATATACTGCATCTTGTATAAATTATTACGTATATCAAGGTAAGTATCGTGGAGTGGACTTGCGATGCAGGGCGTTGAAACACTTAGTAAAACCGGAATAGGTAGAATTCTATTTAGCATAACCAACTAAACCCCAGCTTCACGGAGCGCTTGATCAATTTTACTCGGCTTAAATCTGTACTTACAAAGCCCCCACTCGCACTGCTCTAAAAGCTCACGGACATTTACCTGCCCAGTAACTCCAAAGGAAACAACACCAAAAAGAGAAACACTCCCACTGTATGTCAAAACACCATCACGAGTAGTTTTAAAAGTAACAGAAACGGCTTTTAATTTTATGCCCAGCTCTTCAACCATTTCTTTTGAAACTTCAAACTTAGTAAATCCAAGCTCACCAGATAAAGTTACTTTACCTGACTCATCAACTGCTAACTTGAACCTTTTCCCTCCAGTAACTAGCTTGGTGGTAACACCTTTATTGTGCTTGTAAGAAATCTCTACAAACTTCAGTAACTGTACTTTTATTTCAGCTTGCCTTGACATTATTTCCTCCCGAAATTGTTGAACATACTTCCGATATTCAACTCAATCAAAAAACTACAATTCAAGCTGGAAGTACCTCAAAAAAAAATGAAACTTTCAAATCTATCAGGCATAAAAAAACCGCTGATTGTTCAGCGGTTTTTGTTTTCGGTTCTCAATCTGCCTTATGGCATTTCGTCGAACTCTGCACCCTCTTTTTCTACTTGAGGTGGCATCAAGTGCTCTTTCTGGATACCCAGTTTTAGAGCCAGTGCTGATGCTACGTAGATAGAAGAGTAAGTACCTACAGTGATACCGAGTAAAAGTGCGGTTGCAAAGCCGTGAATCATAGCACCACCCTGCATGAACAGTGCAATTACCACGAACAACGTCGTACCAGATGTAATCAATGTACGGCTCAACGTTTGAGTGATTGAGGCGTCCATAATGTCTGAAGGTTCACCCTTACGCATCTTACGGAAGTTTTCACGAATCCGGTCAAATACAACGATGGTATCGTTGAGTGAGTAGCCCACAACCGTCAGTAGCGCAGCTACGATAGTCAGGTCAACTTCAATTTGTAGAAACGAGAAGACACCTAGCGTGATAATTATATCGTGAGCCAATGCCATTACCGCACCAGCCGCTAGACGCCATTCAAATCGCATCGATACATAAAGCAGAATACAGATCAGCGATACCAAGATCGCTAGACCACCAGCTTCTGTTAGCTCATCACCAACGTTGGGACCTACGAACTCAATACGACGCATTTCTACGCTTTCGCCAGTACCATCTTTGATAGCACCAATGATTTGGTTACCTAGCGTTTCACCAGAAACGTCATCACGTGGACGAAGACGAACCATGACTTCACGAGCACTACCGAAGTTTTGTACTGTCGCATCGCCAAAGCCTTTTGAATCTAGTGCTGCACGAATCTCTTCAAGGTTTGCTGGCTGTTCAAAACCGACCTCGATAAGAGTACCGCCAGTGAAATCTAGACCCCAATTAAGCCACTTGGTTGACAAAGTGAAGATAGAAGCAGCAATCATTATAATTGAAAAAACGAATGCTACTTTCGACCAACGCATAAAGCCGATCGTCTTCTCTGCTTTTAGAATTTGAAACATATTAATTCCCAGCCTTAGATCGACAATTTATCAACGCGTTTGCCACCGTAGATCAGGTTCACGATACAACGTGTACCAATAATGGCGGTGAACATTGAAGTTAAGATACCGATAGATAGAGTAACTGCGAAACCTTTCACCGCACCTGTACCGACCGCAAATAGAATGATTGCAGTAATTAGTGTTGTGATGTTCGCATCAGCAATCGTGCTGAATGCATTCGCGTAACCTTGGTGAATCGCTTGTTGTGGACTACGTCCATCACGAATTTCTTCACGGATACGCTCGAAGATCAGTACGTTCGCATCAACTGCCATACCGACTGTTAACACGATACCGGCTATCCCCGGAAGCGTCATGGTAGCGCCTGGAATCATCGACATAACACCAATGATAAGCACTAAGTTTGCCATTAGAGCAATGTTTGCAATCAAACCAAAGCCGCGGTAGTAAAGCAGCGTAAATAGCATTACGGCAACCATACCCCAGATACATGCTTGGATACCCATATCGATGTTTTGCTGGCCCATTGATGGACCAATGGTACGTTCTTCAACGATAGAGATAGGTGCAATCAGTGCACCAGCACGTAGTAAAAGTGCTAGGTTGTGTGCTTCTGCAGCAGAGTCGATACCTGTGATACGGAAGTTACGACCAAGAGCCGATTGAATCGTTGCTTGGTTGATGACTTCTTCATGCTTATCCAGAATAACTTTGCCTTCAGGCGTACGACGGCCACTGTCTTTGTATTCTGCAAACACGGTAGCCATTAGCTTACCAATGTTCTTCTTAGAGAACGCAGACATCTTATTACCACCTTCGCTGTCTAGCGAGATGTTAACTTGTGGACGACCATATTCATCAACACTTGAGCTTGCATCTGTGATGCTTTGACCGCCAAGAATAACGCGCTTCTTAAGCACAACTGGGCGACCATCACGGTCCATCTTGATTTCACTACCTGCTGGCGCACGACCATTTGCCGCTGCCGATAGGTCAGCTTTATCATCAACTTCACGGAATTCAAGCGTTGCCGTAGCTCCGAGAATTTCTTTTGCACGAGCAGTGTCTTGAACACCAGGCAGTTCAACTACAATGCGACTAGCACCTTGACGTTGAACCAATGGTTCCGCAACACCTAGTTCGTTGACACGATTACGTAAAATCGTAATGTTTTGCTCAACAGCATAGTTACGGATCTCTTGTAAACGTTGCTCAGTAAAGGTTGCAGTAAGAGCGTAACGGCCATTTGAATCAGAATCGACAAAAATCATGTCCGGGTGATTCTTTTCTAGCGTTGCTTTCGCTTCTGCTAATTGCTCTTCGTTACGCAACAACACTTCTACCGCTTCTTTTCCAGAAGGGCGGATTGCACGGTAACGAATCTTGGCGTCACGAAGTTCGCTACGGAAAGCTTCTTCTTGTTGACCAACAAGCTTTTCCATCGCTGCATCCATATCCACTTCCATTAAGAAGTGAACACCACCGCGAAGGTCAAGACCTAGCTTCAATGGTGACGCGCCAATCGCTTCTAGCCAATCGGGTGTAGAAGGTGCAAGGTTAAGTGCAACAATTGTGTCTTTGCCTAGCGCTTCGCTGATGACATCACGAGCACTGATTTGTGTGTCAGTGTCGTTAAAACGAACAAGAATTGATCCATCTTCGAGAGCAATGGATTTATGAGAAAGTTGCTCTTTGTTAAGAGCAGTAGTGACAGCATCCAGCGTTGACATATCTACAGAGGCGCCACGCGCCCCTGTAACTTGAATAGCCGGATCTTCACCGTAGATATTTGGAAGTGCGTATAACGCAGCGGTGATGATGGCAAAAAGCACCATCAAGTACTTCCATAATGGATAACGGTTTAGCACAGCGAGGATCCTTTAGCTGTTTTATAGAGACTTAAGCGTACCTTTTGGTAGCACTGCAGTGATGAAGTCTTTCTTGATTACTACTTCATTGTTCGCGTTAAGCTCAATTGAAATGTAGTCATTGTCTTCAGCAATCTTAGTGATTTTACCCACTAGGCCACCGCTAGTTAAAACTTCGTCGCCTTTGCCCATAGAAGCCATTAGGTTTTTGTGTTCTTTTACGCGTTTCGCTTGTGGGCGGTAAATCATGAAGTAAAAGATCACTGCGAACATGCCAAGCATGATTAGCATTTCAAAACCACCGCCTGCTGGCGCGCCTTCTGCTGCTGCGTGAGCCTGAGAAATAAACATTAAAACATCCTCATTATATTTTATTGATAATCAAACAAATTGGGCTTTCGCATTTTAGATTCAAGTCTGAGAGTAACTAATAGAGATCGCTCTCTCAAAAATAACGTGCGTTAGCCTACTTTATTAGCAAAAGCCTCTGGCGACATGCCAAAGGCTTTAATTCTTTTAGTTTTTCAATTACTGCTCTTTTGCTAGTGGTGGCACTTCACGGCCACGACGCTCATAGAACTCAGTAACAAATTCATCGAAGCGATCTTCATCAATTGCTTTACGAATGCTTTCCATCAGACGCTGGTAGTAACGCAGGTTATGGATTGTATTCAAGCGAGCGCCTAAGATTTCATTACAACGCTCTAAATGGTGAAGGTACGACTTGCTGTAGTTTTGACAAGTGTAACAGTCACAATGCGGATCCAATGGTGTTGTATCCGTTTTATGTTTCGCATTACGGATCTTGATCACACCACCAGTCACAAATAAGTGACCATTACGTGCGTTACGCGTTGGCATTACACAGTCAAACATGTCGATACCACGACGAACACCTTCAACCAAGTCTTCTGGCTTACCTACGCCCATCAAGTAGCGAGGTTTGTCTTCAGGAAGTTGAGGACAAGTATGCTCAAGAATACGGTGCATGTCTTCTTTAGGCTCACCTACTGCCAAACCACCAACCGCGTAACCGTCAAAACCGATTTCCGTTAGACCTTTTACCGACACATCACGTAAATCTTCGTAAACACCACCTTGGACAATACCAAATAGGTTGTTCGGGTTTTCTAGCTTCTCGAAGTGGTCACGTGAACGCTGTGCCCAGCGTAATGACATTTCCATCGATTTCTTCGCTTCATCGTGTGTCGCTGGGTAAGGCGTACACTCGTCAAAAATCATAACGATGTCAGAGCCCAGGTCTTTTTGAATTTCCATCGACTTTTCTGCGTCCATGAAAATCTTGTCACCGTTTACTGGGTTACGAAAGTGAACACCCTCTTCAGTGATCGTACGCATCTTACCAAGGCTGAATACTTGGAAGCCGCCTGAATCAGTAAGAATAGGACCGTGCCAGTTCATAAAATCGTGCAGGTCACCGTGCATTTTCATCACTTCTTGACCAGGACGTAGCCACAGGTGGAACGTATTACCTAGCAGAATTTCTGCACCAGTACCTTTTACTTCTTCTGGTGTCATACCTTTAACGGTACCGTAAGTACCTACTGGCATGAACGCAGGAGTTTGAACAGTGCCGCGTTCGAAAGTCAGTTGACCACGACGTGCATTGCCGTTTTTCTTCTTAAGATCGAATTTTAATTTCACGATGCCTCCGGGTGTCAGAGAAACAGTCTGACTGAGTGTTTAGGGCTCTACCCTACTTTAAGGAGCGGTCGCTTTTCCTTGCGAGAGACAAAGCAATGGATGCTTTATTTCCTAGCTTACTGCTAGCACTCGTAAATCTATTTTTAACTACGCCGTTTTCTTCTTGATGAACATTGAATCGCCATACGAGAAGAAACGGTATTTGTTTTCCACCGCATGTTTGTAAGCATTCATGGTGTTCTCGTATCCAGCAAATGCACTCACCAACATGATCAGTGTTGATTCAGGCAAGTGGAAGTTTGTGATCAAGCAATCCACTAGCTGATATTCGTAACCAGGGAAAATAAAGATTTCAGTATCGCCAAAGAATGGGGCCAGCTCAGTCCCTTTTTGCAATGCGTCTTGCGCTGCACTTTCAAGTGAACGCACAGATGTGGTACCAACAGCAATAATTCGTCCGCCACGCGCTTTCGTCGCTTTAATTGCGTCGACGACTTCTTGTGGTACTTCTACGTACTCGGCATGCATGTGGTGATCGTTGATATTTTCCACTTTTACTGGCTGGAATGTACCCGCCCCAACGTGCAAAGTAACGTAAGCAAACTCTGCACCTTTCGCTTTGATTTTCTCCAAGAGAACATCATCAAAGTGAAGGCCCGCCGTCGGTGCCGCAACCGCACCTGGCTTTTGATTATATACCGTTTGGTAACGCTCTTTATCTGCATCTTCGTCTGGACGGTCGATGTAAGGAGGAAGCGGCATATGGCCGATTTCTTCCAGAATTTCTAGTACCGTCTTATCAGAACTAAATTTCAGTTCAAATAAAGCATCATGGCGTGCAACCATTTCTGCTGAATATTCATCATTCTCGCCAACAATAATGGTTGTACCTGGTTTTGGTGATTTAGAGCAACGAACGTGCGCGAGGATGCTTTTCTCATCCAACATGCGCTCCACTAGCACTTCTAATTTACCGCCCGATTCCTTGCGGCCAAAAAGACGAGCAGGAATAACACGTGTATTATTAAACACCACTAAGTCACCGGGTTGAACTTGGCCCAATACATCAGTAAATGTGCCATCAATGAGCTCTCCGGTATTGCCGTCCATTTGCAGCAGTCGGCTAGCGGTACGCTCTGGTTGAGGGTAGCGAGCGATGAGTTCATCTGGAAGGTCGAAATGGAAATCTGATACTTGCATGTTACTTGTCTTATCTATTGGTCAAATCACGTCTAGGCGACGATAAAATTGCGACGAGTTTTTCGCAGCAGACTAGTATATGTTTACATGCTGCAATAGCAAGCAAATCACCAGAATATAGCAGTAAAAGCCATGGTGAAGAGTGTAATAAAACGTGAAAAGCCTCGATTACTTGGCACTATTTTTAATTTGAGCCCAAAAGAGAGAACATGAAAAAAGCAAAGCAGCGTATACCGCTGCTTATTAGTTTGGCATTCCAATCGCCCTATCAAACCTCACGCTTTCGCCACAAGAATAACGGCACGAATAAACCCAATAACCAAAACCCTAGACTGCCACCTTCATCATCTGAGCCTTTGAAATCACAGTTATTGGTCGCAATGCCATCGTGACACTCTTTATTGTCACCACTTTCATTGTTAGCACTTTTGATAAAATTCGGCGCAATGATGTAACGACTTGGTGGCGCATCGGCAGTGATGTAAGACTGTACCCAGTCGTAATAGTGGCTCACCTTGGTGTAGAAACTTGGGATCGTCAAAGAGCCACACGTTGGTAGAATAAGGGGGCCGCCACTAACAATACCAATTTGTTTGCCGGTCGCCACATCGACCAACGGGCCACCACTGTCACCTTTACATGCAGAGTTGCCATATTGAGTATGGCTATCTGGCTCCAATACATGGTTTTGTGTTGGTAGCGTACAAATTTTGGTTTGGTTGTCTCTTGAATCAATGATCCCCGGAAAACTGCTGCCAATTTCTAAACGCTCATAACATTTGTCGATGGGTAAAAATGTGCTAATGGTGGTTTTGAGCGTATTAGAAGGTTCAGAAGCATCCGGCTGAGTAGTCCCCCATCCAAACACTTGCACATTTTCGACACGTTGATTGGTCAGGTAATTATCATTCCAATCCGCCACCAAACGTGCTTCGATACTCTCCATGGCAACTTTACTCGCTAGGTCAGCAAAGCTCGCGTTTGCCACTGGGCGCGTGAGATACAGCAACGCGATGTCTGAATCTAAACCGGTTTGGATAGGTTTCACGTTGCCATTACTGTCGGTCTCAGCTTTTGAAATCCGAGTGTAATCCGGATGAACCACAACGTGAGACACCGGATAGAAGTTATCAAGCCCTGCAGAATTAAGTTCATACACATTCGCATTCACCGACAGCTCACCCGGCGGGGTCACATAGTAGGTTGCTTCATTGGTTCCTTGTCCCATCACCACACAGTGCGCCGCAGTCAGTACCCATTGCTCTGTCAGCATCGTTCCACCACACAGCGGAAACTCTGCCATATTACTTGCTCGCAAAGTAACGCGGTCAACAGGATCGGTTTGTTCATCTCCTAACACAATCGCCTGTGTTGATGGCACACTGAATGCCGCCACTGCCAGCGCAATAAGTTTGTTACACGTTGTTCGTTTCATCTAGGTTGCTGTCTTCAATTTGGTAAGCCTGGACGTATCTTCTTCGAGAGAAGAATCTTGGAAAATCCAGCGAATAAAAATGTGCGATTCAATTCATTGGATTACCTTGGGAACACATTCAATATCAACTAAAAATGCCAACTGACTCGCACACAAACCGACTTATTCAAATTAATAAAAACACCAATAAAACACAGATTACGCAGCCCATCAGCATTGTGCTATTTAATTGATGAAAAACGAGTTAGCTCCCAGATATACAGAAAAATATTCTCTATATTTAAGAGAAGGACAATGCCGCTGGAGGTCTCTATGATCAAGGTTGAAGACATGATGACTCGTAATCCTCATACCTTACTGCGCACGCACACCTTGCGTGATGCAAAAAGCATGATGGATGCGCTTGATATTCGACACATTCCGGTTGTTGATGCCAATAACCACTTACAAGGCTTGGTGACTCAACGCGACATTCTTGCTGCTCAAGAATCGAGCTTGCACCCAGATGAGGCTGAACAATCTTTTACTTTAGACACACCGCTCTACGAAATGATGCACACCAACATCATGACGGCAGAGCCTATCGCGGGGCTCAAAGAGAGCGCTATCTATATGCAAAAGCATAAAGTTGGCTGTCTACCTGTTGTCACCAAAGGTCGATTGGTCGGCATTATTACTGATAGTGACTTCGTGACGATTGCGATTAACTTATTGGAACTACAAGAAGAAGTGGAACCTGAAGAAATCGAGCAGGAAGAGTAGTACGCAAGCGTATTCTCTTTGTTGTAAGTTTCGTTTTTACACCGGTTAAACGAAAAAAGAGCGGCAGGGTTGCCGCTCAAAATGCCATTACTGACGCTGATTAAGGAAGTGTTTCTCTGCCAATTAGAATTGGTCTTCTTCGGTCGAACCTGTCAATGCTGTCACTGAAGAGTTACCACCTTGGATAGTATTGGTCATTCTATCGAAGTAACCTGTACCTACTTCTTGTTGGTGCGCAACAAACGTATAGCCTTTTTCAGCTGCTTGGAATTCAGGACGCTGAACTTTCTCAACATAATGACGCATACCTTCACCTTGAGCGTAAGCGTGTGCCAGTTCAAACATGTTGAACCACATGTTGTGAATGCCTGCTAGCGTGATGAATTGGTACTTGTAGCCCATGTCTGCAAGCTCTTGTTGGAACTTAGCAATGGTTTCTGCATCTAGGTTTTTCTCCCAGTTGAATGAAGGCGAGCAGTTGTACGCCAACAATTGATCTGGGTATTCAGCGTGAATTGCTTCTGCAAACTTACGTGCTTCTTCCAAACATGGCGTAGCCGTTTCACACCAAATCAAGTCTGCATATGGTGCGTAAGCCAGACCGCGAGAGATAGCTTGGTCGATACCCGCGCGAACGCGGTAGAAACCTTCTTGAGTACGCTCACCTTCAATAAAGTCTTTATCATATGGGTCGCAATCTGAAGTAATGAGATCCGCCGCATTCGCATCAGTACGAGCAATAACTAATGTTGTTGTTCCCGCTACGTCAGCAGCCAAACGAGCTGCAACGAGCTTTTGTACCGCTTCTTGCGTAGGAACTAATACCTTACCCCCCATATGACCACACTTTTTCACCGATGCTAACTGGTCTTCAAAGTGAACGCCCGCGGCACCGGCTTCGATCATCGATTTCATTAGTTCGTAAGCGTTAAGCACACCACCAAAGCCCGCTTCAGCATCCGCTACGATAGGTAGGAAGTAATCAATACCACCTTCATCTTCAGGCGTCTTACCAGCAGCCCACTGAATTTGGTCTGCACGACGGAATGAGTTGTTGATACGCTTTACTACTGACGGTACAGAATCTACTGGGTAAAGAGATTGGTCTGGATACATCGTCGAAGCGGTGTTGTTATCCGCCGCTACCTGCCAGCCTGACAGATAGATCGCTTCAATACCTGCCTTAGCTTGTTGAACGGCTTGACCACCCGTTAGCGCACCAAGACAGTTTACGTAACCTTTTTTCGCACTACCGTTGACCAGTGACCAAAGTTTGTCTGCACCACGTTGTGCAATTGTGTTTGCAGGCACCATAGAGCCACGCAGTTCCACCACTTCCTCGGCAGTGTAAGTACGCTTCACATTTTTCCAGCGTGGGTTAGTTGCCCAGTCTTTTTCCAGAGCTTCAATTTGTTGGCGGCGAGTTAAGTTAGTCATTGGTCTATCCCTCTTTATAATTTGCACTTTATGCGTGTGCGTTGAGTTTCCGTTCTCAGGCAGTACTTCCCTATCTGCCTTGAAAATCCTTCACGTTATTGGTGTTACAGTTATTCTTTATTAATCCAGGTAGTCATAACCAGGAACTGTCAAAAAGTTGGTCAGTTCATCGCTCGTCGTGAGCCTTGCCATTAAGTCTGCTGCTTCTTCAAATCGACCCGCATGGTAGCGCTGCTCGCCAATTTCTTGCTTCACGACTTCAATCTCCTCTTTGAGATAGAGCTCGAACAGCTCTTTAGTGACCTTTAATCCGTTGTCTAGCGACTTGCCGTGTTGAATCCATTGCCAGATAGAGGCGCGTGAGATTTCTGCCGTTGCTGCGTCTTCCATCAGTCCGTAAATCGGCACACAACCATTGCCAGAAATCCAAGCTTCGATGTATTGCAGCGCAACGCGAATATTGTGGCGCATTCCGCCTTCAGTGCGCTCGCCTTCACAAGGCTCAAGCAGTTCAGCTGCTGTAATAGGCGCATCCTCTGCACGGCTCACATCCAACTGGTTGGTGCGTTCACCCAGCACAGCACTAAAGACTTCCATAGCAGTGTCAGCCAAACCTGGATGAGCCACCCAAGTACCGTCGTGGCCGTTGTTAGCTTCTAACGATTTGTCAGTCTGGATCTTGTCTAATACTTTTTGATTCTCTTTCGGGTCTTTAGCTGGGATAAATGCGGCCATTCCTCCCATCGCGAAAGCACCTCGTTTATGGCAAGTACGTACCAATAATCGCGAGTAAGCGTTTAAGAATGGCTTGTCCATCGTTACCACTTGGCGATCTGGCAGTACTCGGTCTGAGTGTTTTTTCAATGTTTTGATGTAGCTAAAGATGTAATCCCAGCGACCACAGTTCAAACCAACGATGTGTTCTTTAAGCGAGAACAGAATCTCGTCCATTTCAAATACCGCTGGTAAGGTTTCAATCAGCACAGTCGCTTTGATCGTGCCTGTATCCAAACCGAAATAGTCTTCCGTGAAATGGAACACTTCGCTCCACCACTTCGCTTCGTGATGCGATTGCAGTTTTGGAAGGTAGAAATAAGGGCCGCTGCCTTTTTGAAGTAACGCTTTGTAGTTGTTATAGAAATACAGAGCGAAATCGAATAGCGCACCTGGAATGATCTGACCGTGCCACGTAACGTGTTTTTCTTTTAAATGAAGGCCGCGAACACGGCAGATCAACACCGCTGGGTCATCTTCCAGCTGATAATGTTTGCCATTGCCAGGATTGGTGTAACTGATGGTGCCATTAACAGCATCGCGCAAGTTAATTTGACCATCTAGCACTTTACTCCATGCAGGAGACATTGAATCTTCGAAGTCTGCCATGAACACTTTTACATTCGCATTCAGTGCGTTAATCACCATCTTGCGGTCAGTTGGTCCGGTAATCTCCACACGGCGATCTTGCAGATCTTGTGGGATTCCTAGGATCTTCCAACTTCCTTCACGGATGTCTTGTGTCTCTGGTAGAAAATCTGGTAGCTCACCAGCATCAATACGTGCTTGCTTCTCTTCTCTTGCTTCCAGCAACTGTTCAACACGTCCGGCAAATTTTTCACACAGTAGAGATAAAAAGGTTTGGGCTTCAACAGGGAAAATTGCTTGATGTTCTGGAGCAACGACTCCATTCACCTCAAGCATGCCTTGGGTTTGCTTTAGTTGTTGTGTTTTTTGTTCTGTCTGAGCAAGCATAATCATTCATCCTTAACGTGCTTTATCAATCTTGGGCAGTCAGCGTAAAGCTACATTTGTAAGTTATGAACAACAAATTACATCCTTTAACTTTGTGTTCAACTCGTCTAGCCATGCCGATAGATTGCGTAATGCTACGTGTATTTTCAATCTAGACATAAGTCGTATCGGCCTTTAAATAAGCTATATCAACAAGGGGTTTAGTGAAACCCCCAATATAAACAAAACAGAAAATTCAAAGTTTTATTCCGCAAGGTAAAAACCATCTATCAAGCGCCTTATTTTGTAAGTTATTACGTAATAAAATTACATTAAATTTAAAGTCGTTTTATCATTTCAAACAAGCGTATGAATATAGACTGGTAAACAAACACCTTGTATTCACAAGGGCTGAAGAGATGTATTTAAACAGGGGTCAAACAAGGTATGCAGGGCTTTGTGTAAAATTAACATTGTGAAATTTCACTATTTTATGAAAGCTTCATCAAAGAAGAGCTGTAAAATTTTACAAGTCAAAATTTACCAACAGAATAAAATACTAGAAAGCGCACTGTTTCCAGTGCGCTTTTAGATAAATAATGGAGAAGTAAGGGCTAATACTAATAGCTAAAGCAGCTCTGAAACGACTTCTGCAAGTTGATTAAATGTTTTCGTTCTTGACGAGCTCGGACGCCAAACTAAGCCGATTTCGCGATAAGCTTGTTTACCAGGAGGATCGATCACGACTAAATTCTGGTTATGCAGCAAGCCATGGTCGATAGCCATTTGAGGAATGAACGTTGTTCCCAAACCATTCGCAACCATTTGCACCAGTGTATGGAGGCTGGTTGCCGTAAACGGATTGATTTTTTCTTTGTCTGTTAATTTACACGCTGATACCGCATGTTCCGTTAAGCAATGTTCTTTCTCTAGTAGAAAGACGGATTCGTCAGGTAAATCCGCGTAACGAATCGGCACAGGGACCGATTGGGCTTGATTAGCGCTTATAACCATTCGAAACGGATCCTTACCCACTACTCGGCTTTCCATCCCATCAATTTCGACTGGTAACGCTAAAATAAGCACATCCAGCTCACCATGTCTGAGCGCTTGAAGTAAGTTTGTCGTCGTGTCTTCTCTTAATAAAAGATTCAGTTGTGGAAAACGGTAGTTCACCTCTTGTACCAAATCACACAGTAAAAACGGAGCAATTGTTGGTATACATCCTACTTTTAGCTGGCCTTGCATATCGTCGCCTTGGCACATACGTCCAAGCTCGACCAAATCTTGCCCTTTTGCTAACAGCTCTCGCCCCTGCTTTACTACCATTTCTCCTGTTTGGGTAAAAACCAGTGGACTTTTCTTATCTTTCTTTTCATATAAGGGACAACCTATCAATTCCTCTAAGTTTTGAATACCCTTACTTAAAGTCGACTGACTGACAAAACAACGCTCTGCAGCGTCACTAAAATGTCTTGTTTCATGCAGTGTGACTAAATAGTGTAACTGCTTCAAACTGGGCCATTTATTCATAATTGTATTTGTATCTACCGCCGTTCCAGTGATCGAGTTAAGAGTTTTGTTATTATCGTTTTTTTCGATTAACTCAATCTATTTATTTCGCTTTTTTCAATACTACAATCTGTACTATAGTTTGTCTCGTACAAACACGAACCAAACCGACACAACTGAATCGGTTTGGAGCTAACCATACTTTTTAGGAGCAAAAAAATGGTACTAGTAGGTCGTCAAGCCCCTGATTTTACTGCAGCAGCTGTTCTAGGTAACGGTGAAATCGTTGAAAACTTCAACTTTGCAGAGTTCACTAAAGGTAAGAAAGCAGTAGTATTCTTCTACCCACTAGATTTCACTTTCGTTTGCCCATCTGAGCTAATCGCATTCGACAACCGTCTAGCTGACTTCCAAGCTAAAGGTGTTGAAGTAATCGGTGTTTCTATCGATTCTCAGTTCTCTCACAACGCATGGCGTAACACTGCTATCGAAGATGGCGGTATCGGTCAAGTTAAGTACCCACTAGTTGCTGACGTTAAGCACGAAATCTGTAAAGCTTACGACGTTGAGCACCCAGAAGCAGGCGTTGCTTTCCGTGGTTCTTTCCTAATCGACGAAGAAGGCGTTGTACGTCACCAAGTAGTTAACGACCTACCACTAGGCCGTAACATCGACGAAATGCTACGCATGGTTGACGCTCTTAACTTCCACCAGAAGCACGGCGAAGTATGTCCTGCACAATGGGAAGAAGGTAAAGCAGGTATGGACGCATCTCCAAAAGGTGTTGCAGCGTTCCTATCTGAGCACGCAGCTGACCTAGGCAAAAAATAATAGACCTTCACCCTAGCTCAACGGGTGTGATGGTTGGATGTATATAAAGCAATAAGCTAATGCGGAAAACCGCAAACGCCAATCAGTCTAAGTAAAGTCCTATCAAAGCCCAGAGCCTCTGCTCTGGGCTTTCTTTTTCCTTCAGATAAACCGCCAAAATGAGGTAACGCTTTAGCGTAAACTTTACCTCTATTTATCATCTCCTCCATACAGATTCTGCTTACTGGCCCTGTTAATATCTTAGCCACAACACTTATTTGTAACGTTAGCAGGATGAATGAACGTGGTTACTCACCTAGAAGTCTGTATTGATAATATTGAATCTCTGCACTACGCCATTGCTGGCGGCGCCACTCGGATTGAACTTTGCTCCTCTTTGGCTTTAGGCGGACTAACACCCAGTTATGGTTTTATGCAGCAAGCGGCTAAGCTTTCGAGTGTTCCAGTTTATGCCATGATCCGCCCACGCCAAGGTGACTTCTTCTACAATGAAGAAGAGATCGAAATGATGCGTTGGGATATTGAAGCGGCTCACCAATCAGGCTTGAGCGGTGTCGTGTTCGGCGTGCTCACTCAAGACGGTGATATTCATATGCCTTACGCGGCTGCGCTGTGTGAATTTGCTCAAGCGCTTGGCTTAGGCGTGACCTTCCATCGTGCCTTTGACCAGTGTCGTGACGCTGAAAAAACTTTGGAAGAAGTGATCAGCTTAGGTTGTGAACGTATTTTAACCTCCGGTCTTGCGCCTTCAGCACCACAAGGGATCGATGTGCTTAGAGCTTTGGTTAAGCAAGCCCAAGGACGCATAGCAATCATGGCGGGGGCTGGCGTTAATGCGAGTAACGTACGTGCGTTAGTAGAAGACACTCAAGTTCCTGAAATCCATCTGTCAGGCAAAACCACACGCCCTAGCCAAATGACCTTTGTTGCTGAACAAAGCAAAATGGGCGCATCCGATGTCGATGATTTTTTAATCCCCATCACAAGTACACAAGCCATAACCGATGTCGTAGCAACTCTCAAATAGACCACCGTAACCTCACGCGCATAGCTTTTGAGTGCTAACATATTGTTTATCAAGGAGTGAGGAAAGGTGTATGTCTAAATTGAAGAAAAAGGAATACGAAAAGGAGCTCAAAAACCTTCAAGTTGAGCTCGTAAAACTTCAAGAGTGGGTCAAACACAAAGGGTTAAAAGTGGTTGTTCTGTTTGAAGGCCGTGATGCTGCGGGCAAAGGCGGAGTGATAAAGCGAATTACAGAAAAGCTAAACCCGCGTGTTTGTCGCGTAGTGGCTCTGCCTGCACCGACCGAAAAAGAAAAAACGCAATGGTACTTCCAACGTTACGTCGCTCATTTACCATCTGCTGGTGAAATCGTTTTATTTGACCGAAGTTGGTATAACCGAGCAGGTGTCGAAAAAGTCATGGGGTTCTGTACTCCAGACGAATACGAGGAGTTTTTACGCTCTTGCCCTGAATTCGAGAGAATGTTGCAACGCTCTGGGATTATTCTGATTAAGTATTGGTTTTCGGTTTCAGACGAAGAGCAGGAAAAACGTTTTCTAGGTCGAATTAATACGCCGATCAAACGTTGGAAATTCAGCCCAATGGATTTAGAGTCACGTCATCGCTGGGCGGAGTATTCGGAAGCAAAAGATAAGATGTTTGCCTATACAGACACGAAAAACTGCCCTTGGTGGGTCGTCCCTTCAGATGACAAAAAGAAAGCGCGCTTGAACTGTATCAGTCATTTACTAAGCCAGATTGATTACAAAGCACTTGAGTACTCACCCATCGAATTACCTGAACTCAATAAAGAAGGTTACGTAAGAGCGCCCATTGATGATCAGACCTTCGTTCCTGATAAATATTAACGTGCTTTCCTTCTCTCTAATAAATAGGCCAGCCTAAAAGCTGGTCTATTTGTTGAAGTCAGTTACTTCAGTACGTCATCAATACTTTGATCACCTAGGTGGCGTACATCTTTCCCTTTCACAAAGTAAATAATGTATTCACAGATGTTCTGGCAGCGGTCCCCCACGCGTTCAATCGCGCGTGCAGACCACATCACTTGCAGAATATTAGGGATATTTTTTGGATCTTCCATCATGTAAGTCATCAACTGACGAATCACCGCTTCATACTCGGCGTCTAGTTTGTCATCTTGTTTGTGCACCTCTGCTGCCGCTTCTACATCCATACGGGCAAACGCGTCTAAAACCTGATGCAGCATATTAATTGCCTGACGGCAGAGAGGCTCTAACGACACTTGGAATTGTCGTTCTTTTGATGATGGGCTTTCAATGGCAACGTAAGCAATACGTGTCGCCACGTCACCGATACGTTCTAAATCAGTGATCGTTTTGATGATAGCCATAATTAAGCGCAAGTCTTTTGCCGTTGGCTGACGCTTAGCAATAATGCGTGTACAGGCGTCATCGATCGAGACTTCCATCGCATTCACTTTATGATCGTCACGCACAACCTTACGCGCCAGTTCGATGTCTTCTTTATGCAAGGCTTGAATAGCATACGAAAGCTGCTGTTCTACCAAGCCCCCCATGGTTAATACATGAGTACGAATCGATTCTAGCTCTACGTTAAATTGTCCTGAAATATGACGTCCAAAGTGCATGATGTTCCTTATTCCGTATAGAGTCGCGACTTAACCGTAGCGACCCGTAATGTAATCTTCGGTCTGTTTCTTCATTGGCGAAGTGAAGATCGAATCCGCGTCAGAGTATTCAATTAACTTACCCATATGAATGAATGCAGTATGATCACTCACTCGCGCCGCTTGTTGCATATTATGGGTAACGATAACGACAGTATATTGAGTCTTCAGCTCATTGATAAGCTCTTCAATAGTTAAAGTTGAGATTGGATCCAACGCTGATGTTGGCTCGTCCAATAACAGGACTTCCGGCTCAATCGCCACCGCACGTGCAATGACCAAGCGCTGTTGCTGACCACCAGATAAGCCAAATGCGTTCTCATGCAAGCGGTCTTTTACCTCATCCCACAACGCCGCCGAGCGCAAGGATCGCTCCACTGCGTCATCTAAACTGCGGCTGTTTTTTACACCTTGTAAGCGTAAGCCATAAACTACGTTTTCATAAATAGACTTAGGAAATGGATTGGGTCTTTGAAACACCATCCCCACTCGGCGTCGAAGTGTCGCAACATCGACATTAGGATGATAAACATTCTTGCCGTGGAGACGCACTTTACCTGTGACTCGACACCCTTCCACTAAGTCGTTCATGCGATTGATGCAACGTAATAACGTCGACTTTCCACACCCTGAAGGACCGATAAAAGCGGTGACTCGCCCTTTGGGAATTCGCATCGAAATATCATGCAGCGCCTGAGTTTGACCATAGAACAGATTAAGGTTCTCGATTGAGATGGCTGTTTGTTCATCCGTTAAATTATGAACATCCAATGGTGGCTCATAACCTAATGTACTATCAAAATTAAACATACTTAATCTTGTCCTAACGTTCTGTATTTTTCTCGTAAATTATTGCGAATACTGATTGCTGTTAAGTTTAGCCCGACAATCACTGTCACGAGTAAGAAAGAGGTAGCATAAACTAATGGTCGCGCCGCTTCGATGTTGGAGGTTTGAAAGCCAACATCGTAAATGTGAAAACCTAAATGCATGAACTTTCTATCCAAATGCACATAAGGGAATTGTCCGTCAACCGGTAAACTGGATGCCAATTTCACGACCCCCACCAGCATCAGTGGCGCTACTTCGCCAGCTGCACGTGCAATCGCAAGGATCAAACCTGTGATAATAGCTGGCGTCGCCATAGGTAAAACCACACGCCATAGTGTTTCGAACTGAGTTGCACCAAGCGCCAGAGAACCATGTCGTACTGAGCTCGGAATACGAGTTAAACCTTCTTCAGTAGTCACAATCACAACTGGAAGCGTCAGCACGGCAAGAGTTAGTGCAGACCATAACAAACCCGGCGTACCAAAGGTTGGTGCCGGTAGCTTCTCCGCATAGAATACGTTGTCGATAGAGGCACCTATCGTATAAACGAAGAAGCCTAAACCAAACACGCCATAAACAATCGATGGAACACCCGCTAGGTTTATAACTGCAATACGAATCACTCTGGTTAGAGCGTTATTCTTAGCGTATTCATGTAGATAGATAGCGGCGATCACCCCAAGTGGCATCACAATGATCGACATAATGAGTACTAAGAAAACCGTACCAAATATCGCAGGGAACACGCCTCCTTCGGAGTTAGACTCTCTTGGATCTTCAGATAAAAACTTCCAAACCTGTTTTCCCCAATGCATGACTTTATCAGGCAGTGACATTTGGTTTGGATACCAGTAGTCCAAAATATCTTCGAGCGGAATCGATACTTGTGACCCCGTCATATCCTCGACAATCAAGGCATAGTCAGAGAGCTGAAGTCGTAAACCATCAAGTTGCAAATCTAACGTCGCAAGCGCTTTTTCTATCTGCTCTTTTTTCGTCTGATTTTCCTTTAAGAAGCTTTCTGTCAGCGTGTCATTCAATTCATGCTTGCGCTTTTCTAATCGCAACTGCTCTAGCTTCCAACCAAGCTCTTTAAGCTGATCGACCACCAAAGAATCAATCTCATGGCGCAGAGTTTCTGCATCATCAAGCTTTTTATTTAGTATCGATTGAATATCACTGGTGTATATATTATCGCCATCTTGAAACGCCACCAGCTTACCAAAGAAATAACCACCGCTACTGCGCTCTATCACCGCCCACTCTTTTGGCGTCGTGGGCTCATCCAACTGCATTTGCAATACGGAGATAAAATCGGCGGGATACAACTCTCGGTTAGCGATTTTGATGTTGAGTCGCGTGGCAAAATCTTCATCGTCTTCTAACTGTTGTGCTGCGCTTTCAGGCAAATAACTCTTCGGTACAAAGCTGCGCTCATACACTTGACCAATCAGAATAGTATTTTCATGTAGCACTTCACCTTGTACAGGAGTCAGCGCTGCAACATTCCACTGATACAAGGGCGCTGGCCAAAAGTAAGTCAGGCCTTTCCAGCCGATAAGGAGTAACAACCCTAATACCGACAACAAACTGATGCTGACTGCACCGCCTGTTAGCCATATCCACGGTGCGCCAGAACGAATCCAATTTAACACGTTATTACTCGCTCTTTATTCAAACCATTATTACAACGCACGGTACTTATCTCTCAGTCTCTGACGAACCCACTCCGCAAGCGCGTTTACTGCAAACGTAAACACAAATAAAATCAATGCAGCTAGGAACAGCAGGCGATAATGCGAACTTCCAACTTCCGACTCTGGCAACTCAACGGCGATGGTCGCCGACAGGCTGCGCAATCCTTCCAAAATATTCCAATCCATTAATGGCGTATTGCCCGTTGCCATTAATACAATCATGGTTTCGCCAACAGCGCGTCCCAGGCCCATCATAATGGCAGAAAAAATACCTGGGCTTGCAGTAAGCAAGACAACATAGATTAAAGTTTGCCAAGGCGTGGCCCCTAATGCCAAAGAGCCATCCGATAAATGCTTCGGTACAGAGAAAATGGCATCTTCGGCAATGGTAAAAATCGTCGGGATAACAGCAAACCCCATCGCTAACCCCACCACCAATGCATTGCGTTGATCGTAACCAATACCATGCTCGGTTAAGAATAAGCGCATATCGCCACCAAAGAACGTCTGCTCAATCGTAGGCGAAATCCACACTCCAAGCCCAATCAGTACCAATATGACAGGCATGAGCACTAAAGCATGCCAACCATTAGGCAGACGATTCCGCAAAGGTTGCGGTATTAATGCCCATAGCCCGCCCATAATCATGGTGCTCAAGGGCAAAACAAACAGCATAACGACGATCGTAATCAAATGATCTTCGACAATAGGCGCGAACCACAATCCCGCGAGGAAACCTATGATCACCGTCGGCAGTGCTTCCATTAGCTCAATCGACGGTTTTACTACACGACGCATGCGTGGCGACATAAAGTAAGCCGTATAAATAGCACCTAGCACTGCGAGCGGTACTGAAAACAGCATCGCAAACATCGCCGCTTTTATCGTTCCAAACGCAATAGGTACTAGGCTGAACTTAGCCTCAAAGTTATCGCTCGCCGAAGTCGATTGCCACACAAATTCAGGCTCAGGATACCCTTCGTACCACACTTCTTGCCATAATGAAGACAATGAAATTTCCGGATAGGCATTGTCCACTTCCGCAACATTTAACGCATTATTTTGCCAAGTGATTAAGTAGCGTTCATTGTTAGACATTGCTGCGATTGCGGGCGCTTGATTGTACGCACGCTTAAACAACACCAGTTTTTCACTGGTTGTATAATGGCTTTGCAACGTGCCGTTGGTGTAAAAGCTATAAAATCCTTTTCGATGAGAATCCGGCAACAAATACTTAAGCTCTGATGCCAATTTAAAATCACGAATATGCGTTAACGTGCGTTTTTCTTCTTGCAGCGTATCAAACCATTGCGACACCCGACCATCGTTGTGCGTCACCAAAAGCGAGTAAGCACCAGCCAATAAGTCTATCGTACGAACGGAATGCTTCTTATCACCTTGAGTGAGATCGACCACCTCTCGCACAGCAAATTTACGTGCGGTTTTCTTTAACACGATCAACTCAGAGCCATCGCGCAAATAAAGCGTTTCACCGTCAGGTGTCAACAACATTTGCTGAGGCGTATTAAAGCCTGAAGAGAACGTAAAATCGATCGTTGTAGGAGGCGTACCCAAAGACGAAGCCACTTGCCAGCGAGCTTTCACTTCACCGCTTTGCTTCTGCCAAACAATCGTTGGTAAGGGCGTCGAAGCTGCAAATACAAACTGAGTCACAGGATCTTGAGGCGTACTTAGTGTCAGATCCATGCTGGTGTCTAGCTCAATCACTTCCGGAGAACGTGTATTTTCTCTCAATGTGGCATTAAATTCTGGCTTGAAAAGGTTCGCTTTACCCTGCCCATCAACAAATCCATACCAACCTAGCCCAGGAGCAGATTGAGAGAAAGCGACGGGTTTCTGGACGATTTGCTGTGTATACACCGCAGGTTTCGTAGGATCGTCCATCGACAAATATTGAATCTCACCACTTTGGGTTAGAACGAACGCGAGCTGAGCGTAATCATCCACTGAAATCGCAAGTGGTGTTTCAATATGAGTGGCTCGAATGGCTTGGTTGGTTTTGATCTCCGCATCAGAAAAAAGCGGAATGATCACCATGGCGAGGTAGACAAAGATCAAAATAAGCGCCGCGAGTACGCCGACACCACCGGATGTCACTGCAAGTCGAACTAAACGATCTTTTATCAGTCGTTTCTTATCTTTTTCCTGCAATGAAAACTCGGCTTGTGCCATTTATATCTCTACCTTTTTTGACTTAGTACTAGAATATGTCGTTAAGATGACAATTATATTACAGATCACATTAAACACCTGAAAAGAATACAACTCTTATGCAATGCGTGGTATGAAATAAATCTGTAATGAAAATCTCATAATGTTCTCACTCATCCATTTTTCCAAGATGAGTACGTAATACTTCACTTTTGGCTAGGTAAGGTTATGAGCGCAGAAAAACTATATATAGAAAAAGAGCTGAGTTGGTTGTCTTTCAACGAACGAGTATTACAAGAAGCTGCCGATAAAACCGTCCCTTTGATCGAACGTATTCGCTTTCTTGGGATCTTTTCCAACAATTTAGATGAATTTTACAAAGTACGCTTTGCGGACGTGAAGCGCAGAATCCTAATCAGCCAAGAGCGCGGTGGCAGTGATAGCCCTAAACGACTGTTAACCAAAATGCAGTCGAAAGCACTAAAGCTTAACGAACAATTTGATGAGCTTTACAGCGAGTTGATTCGAGAAATGGCGCGACGTCGCATTTTCTTGGTCAACGAGCAACAACTGGATGAATCGCAACAAAAGTGGATCGCGAAATACTTCCGTAGAGAGGTAATGCCGCATATCACTCCCCTCCTAATGAAAGACGAGATCGATGTTCTGCAATTTCTCAAAGACGAGTACGCTTACATCGCCGTGGAACTGCGTAAAGAAGAACATTACCAGTATGCTCTGATCGAAATTCCGACCGATCACCTTCCCCGCTTTGTGATGGTACCAGAACAGAAAGGAAAGCGTCGAAAAACCATCATCTTACTTGATAATATTATCCGCCACTGTTTGGACGAGCTGTTCAAAGGCTTTTTTGATTATGATGAGCTTAGCGGCTATGCGATGAAAATGACGCGTGACGCTGAATACGATTTACGCAATGAAATCGAGTACAGCTTGCTTGAACAAATGTCAGAGGGTGTCAATCAGCGACTGACAGCAAAGCCCGTTCGCTTCGTCTACGAACGCGATATGCCGCCTCAAATGTTAGAGTTTCTGTGTAACAAACTTAATATCTCTAACTACGATAACCTTATCCCCGGCGGACGCTATCACAACTTTAAAGACTTCATCGGCTTTCCAAATGTTGGACGAGAGTATCTTGAAAATAAACCTCTCCCGCCAATGAAATGTGCCGATTTCGAAGGTTATGCCAACAGCTTTGACGCGATTAAAGCGAAAGATATTCTGCTCTATTATCCCTACCACACTTTTGACCACATTAGTGAGTTAGTGCGCCAAGCCTCCTTCGATCCCAAAGTACTTAGTATCAAGATTAACATTTATCGCGTCGCGAAAGATTCTCGCTTGATGAATTCTTTAATTGATGCGGTGCACAACGGCAAAAATGTCACTGTGGTCGTCGAACTGCAAGCTCGCTTTGATGAAGAAGCCAATATCGAATGGTCAAAAGTATTAACCGAAGCGGGTGTGCACGTCATCTTTGGTGCGCCTGGTCTTAAGATTCACTCAAAGCTACTGATGATTAGCCGCCGCGAAGGTGAAGAAATTATTCGCTACGCACACATCGGCACAGGCAACTTCCATGAGAAGACGGCACGAATTTATACCGACTTCTCCCTGCTTACGGCAGATCAAGAAATCACTAATGAAGTCCGTAATGTCTTCGGTTACATTGAGAATCCATACCGACCAGTGAAGTTCAATCACCTTATGGTATCTCCTCGTAATTCTCGAACCCAAATCTACCGCTTAATCGATAATGAAATTGCGAATGCCAAGCTAGGGAAAAAAGCCGCTCTTACGATCAAGGTCAATAACCTAGTCGATAAAGGCATCGTCAATAAGCTTTATGGAGCAAGTACTTCCGGTGTAAAAATAAACATGATAATTCGAGGCATGTGCTCATTAGTACCGGGCATTGAGGGGATCAGCGACAATATTCGCATCATAAGTATTGTTGACCGCTTTCTTGAGCACCCTCGCGTGGTGATCACCCACAATGATGGCGATCCGCAAGTTTATATCTCCTCCGCAGACTGGATGACAAGAAATATTGATCACCGTATCGAGGTAGCAGTACCAGTCCGTGATCCACGTTTGAAACAGAGAATTATTGATATAACGAATATCCATTTTACCGATACAGTAAAGGCTCGTTTAATAGATAAAGAAATGAGTAACGCTTACGTACCACGAGGTAATCGCAAAAAAGTTCGCTCTCAAATCGCTATCTATGACTATCTTAAAAATATAGAAAAGCAAACTAGAAAACAAAATTCAGATGCCTCAAATACTTGAACAAGATACTCGCTACATTGCCGCGATAGACCTCGGCTCAAACAGTTTCCATATGGTGGTGGCCAAAGTTGTCGGCAGTGACCTACAACTGGTTAGTCGTCATAAACAACGTGTTCGCTTAGCATCAGGACTCGACAGTGAATTGAACTTAAGTCACGCCGCAATGGAGCGTGCGCTAGAATGCTTAGCCATGTTCGCTGAAAGGTTGCAAGGGCTTGATGAGTCAAATGTACGTATCGCCGCCACACACACACTAAGACGCGCTAAAAATGCCCACCTTTTCATCGAGCGTGCGAAAGAAGTGATGCCTTTCCCAATAGAAATTATCCCCGGAGAAGAAGAAGCCCGCCTGATTTACTTAGGCGTCGCGCACACTCAAGTAGAATCCAACTCCAAACTAGTCATCGATATCGGAGGCGGCAGTACCGAGATGATTATTGGACAAGAATTTGAGCCTGAGCTTCTCAACAGTAAACAGATGGGATGCGTCAGTTTTACAGAGCAATACTTTAAAAACGGCAAACTGTCAGGAAAAAACTTCAGCAAGGCGATGTTAGCGGCCGAACAAAAACTCGAGTCCATCGCTTCAACATATCGTAAAAAGGGCTGGGATATTGCTCTCGGCTCATCAGGAACCATCAAAGCGATTCAAGAAGTGCTAGTAGGATTAGGTTTTGAAGATGGCCTGATCACAGCGAGTCGACTGGATACACTTATCGAAACTCTGTGTAAATTTGATTCCATTGAAGATATTGAGCTGGCGGGTCTAACAGAAGAACGTAAACCCGTATTCGCAGCAGGCGTAGCGATTTTGTCCGCGATTTTCAAAGCGCTTCGCATTGAGCAAATGTTTTTCTCCGATGGTGCTCTACGCGAAGGCCTGTTGTACGAAATGGAAGAGCGTTTTGCACGCTCCGATATTCGCATGCGCACCACAGAAAATTTAGCCAACAAGCACCGAGTCGACTTAGAGCATGCCGCTCGTGTTAAGGGGCATGCACGTGAGATGTTATGTCAGGTACGCTCTGAACTAGGCATTAAGAAAAAGAGTGAATTATTTGACTTACTAGAGTGGGCAGCGTTGCTTCATGAAGTCGGATTAAGTATCAACTTGCGTAGTTTCCATCGCCACTCTTTTTATATTCTGTTGCACTCCACCCTACAAGGCTTCAACCGTGAGCAGCAATTAGTGCTTGCAACATTGGCTCGCTTCCAGCGTAAAGCGCTCAAATTGCAAGAACTACCAGATTTCAACCTCTATAAACAGAGTGACGTTATAAGCCTCATCAAAATATTACGACTTTCTATCGTATTAAATGGGCAGCGTAATGAAGATCCATTGCCTGATATCACCTTATCTATCAAAAATGACGAATGGATTCTCACATGCACAGATGAAGCATGGCTAGAAAACAATAAATTACTTCACGCGGATTTACAGGAAGAACAAGAACGTTGGGACAGCGCGAAGTGGACACTCACTTTCTGATCTCGTACTGCCCATACCTAAATAAAAAGTCGGCTTACAGGCCGACTTTTTTTAACTCTTCTTCTGCAAAGTCTGCCGTAATGGGCACATAACCATCTTTCTCAACCAACGCTTGTCCCTGAGCAGAAAAGATAAAGCGAATAAATTCAGCTTCAATTGGTGTTAATGGGTAATCAGGGTGCTTATTCACGTAAACATATAAGTAACGTGATAGTGGGTACTTACCACTAACAATATGTTCTCGCGTTGGAGTCACGTAGTCATTTCCCATTTTAGCCACAGGGACTAAGCGCACACCTGCCACTCGATAACCGACACCGGAATAACCAATTCCACTGATGGTTGACGCTACAGCTTGCACAACTGACGCGGAGCCTGGCTGCTCGTTAACTCGGGTCTTGAAATCGCCGCCACACAAGGCATTACTTTTGAAGTAACCATAAGTTCCAGAAACGGAGTTACGACCAAACAACTGTACGTTTCGCTTTGCCCACTGTGATTCAAGACCGAGTTGCTGCCAGTTTGTGACAAATTGACTTTCACCACAGCGTAGCGTGGCAGAAAACAAAGCATCTAATTGACTAAAGTTAAGACCTTGAATTGGATTATCTTGATGAACAAAAATACCGATTGCATCGATGGCTACCCTAAGCGCCGTTGGCTTGTAGCCATGTTCACGTTCAAACGCTTCAACCTCTCTTAAACGCATAGGGCGGCTCATGGGACCAAACTGAGCTGTTTGTTCGGTCAATGCTGGAGGGGCAGTAGAAGAGCCAGATGCTTGGACTTGCGCATTAATATTCGGGTAAATGGATTTAAACTCTTCAACCCAAAGCGTTGTCATACCCGCAAGTGTATCGGAGCCAACAGAGAGCAAGTTCCCGACAATCCCCGTCGTTTTATGATAACTCGGCAATGGTTTATCTTGAGCGCCAGCCATACAGGAACAAACAAGCGCGAATAAACTGAATGTTTTTGCCAATCGTAACGCCATTATTTCACCACCAAACGCTCAGGCAATACGAAAGAAAACTTACTGCCCACGCCTACTTCACTGTGAATTTCTAAATGAGAGTCATGGTGACTCAGCGCGTGTTTTACAATGGCTAGCCCTAAACCACTTCCTCCAGTATCACGTGATCTTGCTTTATCTACTCGATAAAAACGCTCGGTAAGTCGGTGTAGGTGCTGAGGTTCAATACCATCACCGCTATCTTCCACCTCTAAGCATGCGCCTTGAGAGGTCTGGAACCAACGAACATTAATGTTCGCACCAGGTGGTGTGTATTTGACGGCGTTATAAACGAGGTTAGAGATAGCACTACGTAACTGGTCATCATCGCCCAACACGCGTAGGCTTGCATCAACATCAAATTTCAATTTATGTTGGTTGTCCCCACTAAGGCTAACCGCCTCTTTTTCTAACACTTCAAGCATCGCGGGCACATTCACGACTTCCTCAAGCTCATGCATAGGTGCCGCTTCAATTTTAGATAGTGTCAGTAGTTGGTTCACCAAACTGTTCATGCGGTTAAGCTGCTCCGTCATGACACCATGAGCTTTGCTCCACATTGGACCCACGACCATATCAGGGTCTTCTGTCATCTCAAGATAACCTTGTAGCACCGTCATTGGTGTACGCAGTTCATGAGATACGTTGGCAAAGAAGTTGCGACGCATTCCCTCAAGTTGTTTTAACTGGCTAACATCACGCACCACCATCAAATGTTCACCTTCGGTATACGGTACGATACGTAGTTCTAGCATGCGTTCGACATTGAGTGGTGAACGCATTTCTAATGGCTCTGAAAAGTCTTTCTTGTTGAGGTACTTGATAAAATCAGGTGTACGAATGAGATTGGAGATAGGTTGACCTGAATCTTCTGGCCAATGAAAGCCCAGTAAGTGCTGAGCCAGCTTGTTGCACCAAACAATATTACCTTCAGCACGGAATACCACTACCGCATCGGGTAGCGATTCTGCACCATTTCGGAATCGACGAATAAGATTAGTAAGCTCTTTTCGTTTGCGGCGTTGGCGCTGTTGTAAGCGATACAACCCATTGAACAAAGATTCCCAGTTACCGCTACCAGATGGTGGCGTGAGGCGTTTTTCATCCCATAACCAAGAAGATAAACGTACTTGGTTATGCAAATGCCACACAAGCTGCAATGCCGTAGCAGCCAAAAGCAACCACGGCATATAACCGAATATCCAACCTACTATCACCCATGGGGTGTAAAAAAAAGCCAGCTCCCAGGCCAGCTTTTTCCACGTTAATCTTTCAACCACTCATAACTCCAGAAATGGTACCGATAAGCTGCGTGTTAATTTATGCCTTCGTCGAGAAGCGGTATCCAGCACCACGAACAGTTTGGATCAGCTTATCATGCCCTGCAGCTTCCAATGCTTTACGCAGGCGGCGAATGTGAACATCGACCGTACGGTCTTCGACATACACGTTAGTGCCCCAAACATTGTTTAATAGCTGCTCACGGCTGTATACGCGTTCTTGATGCGTCATGAAAAAATGAAGCATCTTAAATTCTGTTGGACCCATGTCTAATGGCGCATCATTAGCCGTAACACGGTGCGATACAGGGTCAAGCTTTAATCCCTGTACATCAATTACATCTTCTAGTGCAGTCGGAGTAACGCGACGAATCACCGCTTTTAAGCGTGCAACCAACTCTTTAGGAGAGAATGGCTTAGTAATGTAGTCATCCGCACCGACTTCTAAACCGCGCACTTTATCTTCTTCTTCACCACGAGCGGTAAGCATCACAACTGGAATGTTGCGCGTTAATTCCTCTCGCTTCATATGTTTGATGAAGTTAATGCCACTACCGCCTGGTAACATCCAATCCAGTAAAACTAAATCAGGGAAGGGTTCAGCCAGTTTGGTTACTGCAGTATCATAATCTTCCGCTTCTACCGCTTGGTAACCTTTCTGCTCAAGTACGAAGCACAGCATTTCGCGAATAGGAGCTTCGTCTTCAACAACCAGAATCCTTCTAGACATAATTGAGTAACCTTATGTTCGTTGAGCTAATGAATTTAAGAGACAAAGCGCCTCTCTATGCATAAGCATTATCACTACCAATTATGACACTTTTGTGACCTTTGAAAACAAATTTTCATATAACTTTCTTTTGAGGTTCATTCGGATATTTTTCATTTCTATTAAGACATCAGCACAAAAATTCCCTATGATTAGTCCCTTGTCATCAAGCCTAGAGAAGATTTATGTGGTTTAAAAACTGTCTGGTATACCGCGTTAACCGCGAGGTTACTTTTAACGCCGAACAACTAGAAACTCAGCTGTCTGAATTCCGATTCACCCCGTGTGGCAGTCAAGACAAACAGAAATTTGGCTGGGTCAGTGCAATGGGTAGACATGGCGATATGATGACTCACGTGTCAGAAAACCGCATTCTGATTTGCGCCAAGAAAGAAGAGAAAATGCTACCTGCCTCTGTGATCAAAGAATCATTGAATGCAAAAGTAGAAGCAATGGAAGCGCAAGAAGGTCGTCCTCTGAAGAAGAAAGAGAAAGACAATCTGAAAGATGACATCGTAATGGATTTACTGCCGCGCGCATTCAGCCGCAGCAGCCACACTCACGTGCTCATCATGCCAAAAGAAGGTTTTATCCTTGTTGATGCAAGCAGCTATAAAAAAGCAGAAGATGTATTAGCATTGCTTCGTAAAACCATGGGTAGTTTACCTGTTGTTCCTGCTATTCCAGAAGTGGCGATTGAAACTACGCTAACCGAGTGGGTGAAAAGCGGTGACACACCTCAAGGTATCAGCATGATGGACGAAGCTGAGCTAAAATCCGTACTTGAAGAAGGTGGTGTGATTCGCTGTAAGAAGCAAGAGCTAACCACTGATGAAATCCGCAACCACATCGCTGCGGATAAAGTCGTGACGAAACTTGCGCTTAATTGGCAAGATCGTATTGAGTTCATTATGACGGAAGATGCAGGCATCAAACGTCTAAAATTCTCTGATGAATTGAAAGATCAAAACGATGATATTCCACGTGAAGATCAAGCAGCTCGATTTGATGCAGACTTCTCTCTAATGTGTGGAGAGTTCAGTGCTTTCCTTCCCAACCTATACGATGCGCTAGGCGGCTTACCGAATCCTAACGCTTAATTTTGTATAAAGGTTAACCATAACGCCCTCACTTTTTTTGAGGGCGTTTTTCTATCTGAAGCACAATTACCCTAGTCACAGTTCACATTTTGACGTAAAATTTGCGCCCCATTTCCATTAGGTGGAATTGGCCTGACTTGTGATCAGATAAAAGAGAATTGAGCAATGACAACTGAGAAAGCATTCGTGCCTGAGCTACTATCTCCAGCGGGCAGCCTGAAAAACATGCGTTACGCATTCGCCTACGGGGCAGATGCAGTTTACGCTGGCCAACCTCGCTACAGCCTTCGCGTACGTAACAACGAGTTTAACCACGAGAACCTAAAAATCGGTATCGATGAAGCCCACGCCCTAGGCAAAAAGCTTTATGTGGTATGTAACATTCAACCACACAACTCGAAGCTAAAAACGTTCATCCGTGATCTTAAGCCAATCGTAGAGATGGGTCCTGACGCATTGATCATGTCAGATCCAGGCCTAATTATGATGGTTCGTGAAGCTTTCCCAGAAATGCCAATTCACCTTTCTGTACAAGCGAACGCTGTAAACTGGGCGACCGTTAAGTTCTGGGCAGCGAATGGCGTGGAGCGTGTGATCGTTTCTCGCGAGCTATCTCTAGAAGAAATCGAAGAAATTCGTGAGCATTGCCCTGAAACTGAGCTTGAAGTATTCGTTCACGGTGCATTATGCATGGCTTACTCTGGTCGTTGCCTACTTTCTGGCTATATCAACAAACGTGACCCTAACCAAGGCACTTGCACTAACGCATGCCGCTGGGAATACAAAGTTGAAGAGGGTAAAGAAAACGACGCTGGTGATATCGTAGAGAAATTCGACCCGACTGAAGCACAGCCTGTCGAAGTACAAGACGAGCGCCCTGAAACCACAATTGGTCGCGGCAAACCAACAGATGAAGTCGTTCTGCTTTCTGAAGCGCACCGTCCAGAAGAAAAAATGGCGGCTTACGAAGATGAGCATGGTACTTACATCATGAACTCTAAAGACCTACGAGCGGTTCAGCACGTTGAACGCTTAACTAAGATGGGTGTTCACTCATTGAAAATTGAAGGTCGTACTAAATCGTTCTACTACTGCGCACGTACCGCTCAAGTTTATCGTAAAGCAATTGATGATGCTGTAGCAGGTCGACCATTCGATGAAAGCCTAATGGGTACACTAGAAAGCCTAGCTCACCGTGGCTACACTGAAGGCTTCCTACGCCGTCATACACACGATACTTACCAAAACTACGATTATGGTTACTCAGTCTCTGATGCTCAACAGTTTGTTGGTGAATTCACTGGCAAACGTCGTGGTGACATGGCTGAAGTAGAAGTAAAAAATAAGTTTCTTGTCGGTGATAGCCTTGAACTAATGACGCCAAAAGGCAATATTGTTTTCACGCTAGAGGCAATGGAAAACCGCAAATCAGAGTCTATTGAAGACGCGAAAGGAAACGGTCACTTTGTATTCATTCCAGTACCAGCAGAGCTAGATTTAGAATATGGCCTATTAATGCGTAATCTAAACTCAGGGCAGGACACCCGTAACCCGACTGGTAAGTAACCATGGCCTTGCTCATTACTGATAAATGCATTAACTGCGACATGTGTGATCCCGAATGCCCCAATGGGGCAATCAGTATGGGAGAGAGCATTTTCGAAATTGATCCAGCGCTATGTACAGAGTGTAAGGGGCATTACGAAAAGCCGACCTGTCAGTCAGTGTGTCCAATTACAAAATGCATAATCACTGATCCGAACCATGTCGAAACTGAAGAGCAGTTGCTTGAAAAATTCGTGATTATTCAAGGGTTAGCATAAGAGCAATTAGGTTCAACTTTGACATCAAAGTTGAACCTTTTCTCAACCTGATTTTTCAATAGGGATAATATTGCAGAATAGCTCTTTTTCAAAATGATACTCTAGTCTCTCACGCCAATTCTCCGCTTGAGAAACAGGTATTAAATAAAAGTTTTCTCGGCTCGTATCAGTAACGAAAGCCATCCCATATTGCATCAGCTCATAATGCACATCATTAACAAAACCCGGATCAAGGCGTTGACGCCCAGTCAGGTGATTCACATCCTCTCGAGTCAAAGAGACTCCTTTAGTATCACTGCTAAATCTGTGTCTTAACCACTCTGCAAATTCTTTTGCACAAATCATAGTCATGGTTTTGTCCTTGATTTACTCTTCTAACAGGAAAAGGGCATATCCCTGTCTTACACACTTGTCTGCGTTGTTATCGCTTTTTAGCCAACTGACAGACATATTGCTAAGAAACCAGAGTATCGTGACGAAAGATCTTTTTCTAAACAAAGAAGTTACAACTTACCCATACTACAACTCTTTGTTTAATTTAGATTTCTATAATATGTCCCCAAAACTAATTGGGTTAGTTTTTGTATTGGTATTATTCAATGTAGACAAAAGTATGATGTTTCTCCAGTTTCATAAAAGAGATCACCAAGTACAGATAAACCTGGAGAGTAACACTAATTAGGATTGATAAGCGGCAAGCATTGAGGTGGAACGACTTTTTTTCGTTTGGGCTTAGAGGTTGTTTTTACTCGTGGAGGGGTATCAATAGGTTTCGCTTTCGGGGCCCAACTTGCGAGCTCAACACCGCAGCCATCGCCTACTGGAGGTGGTGCTTGATCAACACAATAGTCGCTCGAATCAGGACAAGACAACCTGACGTGAAAGTGGTAATGATGCCCCCACCATGGACGTACTTTACGTAACCAAGAACGATCTTTGCCGTTTTCTTGCAAGCAAAGTTGCTCCTTAATAACAGGATGTACAAAAATTCGTGCAACATCCTTACTTTTTGAAGCGTACCGAATTAGCTTAAAGTGCCGTTCTTCCCAGCGATGATTAAGTATGGAATAACCTTTTAAATCCACCACACTCATGGGCTTAGGAAGTTGTAATTCGTTATAAGAAAGCGGTTGGTCAGCAAGTCTTAACCAGATATCGATATCTAACCCGGTTTGATGACTAGAATGACCAGAGGAGAACCTTCCACCTCTAGGTAAAGATAAATCACCAATTAGCAGAGTGGTGTTGAGATTTTGATGAGCTTTAAGCGCCAGATTTTCAATAAACTCTATCGTTTTAGGGTGCCCATAGTAGCGCTTCGTTTTACTACGTAAGACTTGATAACCAACGCCATCGAGAGGCAAGGGTAATGCACCATCTAAACAACCGTTAGCATAACTACCAATAGAGGAGGAAGAGTTTCGGGTAGGATTAACCGCAGACTCCCAAGGAGTAGAACATACTGAAGCTGAGAAACATAAACCCAAAGTTACAATGAAACTCAGCCTCATAGCCTTTAACCTTTAGTAGTGTTCGCCATTATCGTAATAAGCTTTAGGAGATAAGGCGGAAAAGATAACTGCAACATCAATATCGGCACCAGCGATACCGCGCACTTGTTGCGTAATAAGCTTGGCAACTTCATCTTGCACTTCCTGGCCACGGTCGAACCAAAGCACTTCGACAAAAGGATATGCAGCACTCACCTCACCCTCATTGAAAAACGTAGTGTAGATATACTCAAAAGTAAAATCCTCACGCGGACAGTCCATTAGAGGCTGAAGTTCATCCGTAAGGGGTTTTGATAATGCCTGAACAGCTTGTGGCTCTACAGCACGGAATCGAAAATGTGGCATAAACTTACTTCCTAATTATTAGCATTAATGCATGATGATAACAGGAACCAAGTCAGTAATCATCCAAGTCAATGTAACCACTAACCTTTCAATAAATTGTGAATCAGATGTGCTCGATAACGAAGAAAAAGTGTTATGAAATTCGAAGGTAAACCAGAAAGAACAAAGCGATACATCAACATTTAGTAATTACATTACTAGAAAATAAATCTACCTGAAGCAAAGGTATGCCATATTCGTTGGATAAACATACACCTGACATCGGAACTATACGTTAGGAATAAAAGACATATTCGTTAGAAATAAAAGAGCCCCTGACCTAAGCCAGAGCTTATGAACATGGGGGATAGGTGAAGTGGACCAATATCCCGGAGATATGAGCTTTCAATCCCCCGATACTTTGGTATCAGAGGAGTCGACAACTCTTCCAACTAGTCAGCTTCTCTTTTCTTCAGATGCAAAAAAGCCCCAGCATTACTGCTGAGGCTTCAGAGTATGGCAGGGGTGGAGAGATTCGAACTCCCAACACGCGGATTTGGAATCCGCTGCTCTGCCAATTGGAGCTACACCC
>NZ_JAWOQP010000022.1:0-81584 GCF_033337375.1 Vibrio sp. YT-17 | reverse complement strand
CGGATAAATTTGCATCAAAAGCGGTCAAAAGAGCACGTTATTTCTACAGTTCTCTAAATTTATCTGCGAAAAGAGCCACTTTTTCCCAATTGGTGTACTCCACCTCTTTGGTCGTATCGGTTTCTCCACCCGTCATCGACATAATGAACCTAATCATAGTTCTGTCGAACCAGCTATAACGTGGGTAATAAAGTGCACCAGCAAAAACACCGATTAGCGTTGGTTTCCAAGGGGACTTAATTAGGAACTTGCGAATGTAGGCACTACCTTCAGGTGTATCCTTTCCTTGGTCCTCTTTACGAGCGGTTAAGTTTACGCAGAAAAATGCCACTTTATTTTGCTCCAATTGATTGAGGTTTCGCTCAATAAACTGGTATAGCTTTTTATTAAGATGGCCATAGCGAATAGAGGCGCCTATCAATACTCTGTCGTATTGGCTGAAGTCAATCGTCTCGACATTATGTAAATCCACCAGCTCACAATCGAAATCTGGAAGTTGTTCATCTATATAGTGGAGAATTTTTTTAGTCTGCCCTTCGCGGGAAGAGTATAGAAATAATGCTTTTGCCACGATTTCCCCTTAGCTACGCCAAAACGTCGGCGTAAGTAGAATAAGTAAGGTAAAGATTTCCAAACGACCAAACAGCATAGAAACTATTAATACCCATTTTGCTTTGTCGTTAACATCACCAAAGTGAAGCGCAACTTCTCCCAAGCCAGGACCGAGGTTGTTCAGAGTCGCAGCCACCGCCGAGAACGCACTGAGCTCATCCATTCCTGTTGCAATCAACCCCAACATACAAACCACAAATACCAATGCGTATGCGGAGAAGAAACCCCAAACCGCATCGACAACACGTTGCGGTAGGGCACTGCCACCTACTTTGATGGTGTAAACCGCGCGTGGATGGACTAAACGTTTTAGTTCACGCGCACCTTGTAAGGTAAGAAGCAGGATACGGATCACTTTCATGCCGCCGCCTGTTGAACCAGCACAACCACCTATAAAGGAAGAGAACAATAACAGCACAGGTAAGAAGAGCGGCCAATCCGCAAAACCTGTTGTCGTAAAGCCCGCTGTTGTGGATATTGATACGGTTTGGAACAGAGCCTGATCGAAAGCATCGTATGTCGATGTGTAAGAATGATGTTTCAGTAATAATAGAAAGCAAATGATAAATAGCAGCACTTGAATAAACAAGAAGGCGCGAAACTCAGGATCTTTCCAGTAATACTTGGGATGTACGCCACCTGATGCAAATGCAGCAAAGTGCAGTGTGTAATTACATGCAGATATAAGCAGAAAAACCACAGTAATCAGGTTAATCGCGTAACTATCAAAATATCCGATGCTGGCATCGTGGGTAGAGAAGCCGCCAATAGCAATGGTGGAAAAGCTGTGACTGATGGCGTCAAATGGCGTCATACCAGCTAACCAAAAAGCCGAAGCACAGGCGATAGTCAGGCTCAGATAGATGTACCAAAGCGCCTTAGCAGTTTCTGCTATGCGCGGCGTCACTTTAGTGTCCTTGACTGGACCAGGGATCTCGGCGCGGTAAAGCTGCATACCACCAATGCCAAGTACTGGCAAAATCGCCACCGCTAATACGATGATTCCCATACCGCCGAACCACTGCAGTAACTGTCGATAGAATAGAATCGCTTTAGGTAACTCATCCAAACCAACAATAACGGTCGCCCCGGTCGTCGTGAGAGCAGAAAACGATTCAAAAAACGCATCTGTCACTGAGACGTTCGGGTTGTCAGCAATGAGAAAGGGGATCGAGCCTGCACTGCCAAGTACTGTCCAGAATAAGACGACAATAAGAAAGCCATCTCGAGCTTTAAGCTCGTGCTTATACCTGCGGTTTGGGTACCAACAAACGGCCCCACAAAACAGCAGAACAAAAAATGTCGTGACAAAAGGCACACCAGCACCATCTCGATAGATCAGCGCAACGAGTGCTGGCGCAAGCATAGTGACACTAAAGAGTGCGAGCAGTAGCCCGACGATTCGAATAATTGAACGAAATTGCATGGATAAATTGACTAGCGAAGCTGTCCCTGTTGCTTCCTGTTTTTCATTATTGTCCGTCTAGCGGAGTGACAATTGCCTTTGCCCCGCTTTTATTGATGATTGCTTGGGTAAACGCGCTCACTTCTCGAAGCTCAATTTCCACCACTAATACGACCTGATCGCTGTATTCAGCCTCGACTTCTATCGCACCAAATTGCGGCATGATTGATTGTGCGATAGGCATAAACCCATAGTCTAACGTTAGTCTGAGCTTTGTGGTTATTTTTTTCTCAATAGTTTGAAGCAGCTTGAGCGCTTGTTGAACCCCACCCCCATACGCTTTAACCAAGCCGCCTGTACCTAACTTGATTCCACCAGAGTATCGCGTGACCACAGCCGTGATCTCCCCCACCCCAGATCCAGACAGCTGCGCCAGGATTGGTTTGCCTGCCGTCCCTGAAGGTTCTCCATCATCACTAAAGCCCCACTTCATCGAATCTTCTGGTCGACCAGCAACAAAGCCCCAACAGTTATGTCTAGCATCAGCGTGTTTAGCTTTGATTTGATCAACAAATGCTTTTGCAGCTTCGATACTTGGCGTGTGTGCCAAATAAGTAATGAAGACGCTCTTTTTAATTTCTTCTTCAAATTGAGCGGGCTCTGCTGGAATCAGATAAGGCTTGTCATTCATAGGATTATGGATTCATGTCTATTTGCCTGAAGTCTATCACGAGTGTGATTTACCCGTCGCATAAGATCTGCCACAGCGCACAATGTTAAACACTTGTTTAAAAAATGTATTGAAATTAAACAATCCACGATCCAAACTAACCTTACTGGTCAAACCAGAACAAAAATAAAACGACTTCCTCGATACCTATTTGCCGAGGTACACGGCGTCGTTGAAATAGGTATACAGACAATCCACGATTGTATGTCATGGAGATAGACAATGATTTACCAAGCCGAAACCCTACAGGTAAAGGAAATACAAGATGGTATTGCAGAGCTAAGCTTCTGCTCTCCAAAATCCGTCAACAAACTCGACCTAGCGACATTAGAATCGCTAGATAAAGCTCTTGATGCGCTCATTGCCCATCAAGGCCTCAAGGGGTTGTTGCTCACTTCAGATAAAGACGCATTCATTGTAGGCGCAGACATTACCGAGTTTTTAGGTCTGTTTGCTAAAACGGATGCCGAGCTCGACCAATGGCTGCAATTTGCTAATAGCATCTTTAACAAATTAGAAGACTTACCCGTTCCGACCATCTCAGTGATCAAAGGCCACGCTCTTGGTGGCGGTTGTGAATGTGTGCTAGCAACAGACATGCGTATTGGTGACAAAACCACCAGCATCGGCCTACCAGAAACGAAACTGGGAATCATGCCGGGCTTTGGTGGTTGTGTACGCTTACCTCGCGTTATTGGCGCAGACAGCGCAATGGAAATCATCACCCAAGGTAAAGCATGCCGAGCTGATGAAGCATTGAAAATTGGCTTACTCGATGCAGTTGTAGAGACTGATGCTTTATACGAATCAGCACTAAAAACTCTTGACTCTGCAATTAACGAGAAACTTGACTGGCAAGCACGCCGAGCACAGAAAACATCTCCGCTAACGCTGAGTAAGCTTGAATCAATGATGAGCTTCACCATGGCGAAGGGTCTGGTGGCACAAAAAGCAGGCCCTCACTACCCTGCCCCAATGACAGCCGTTATCACGATTGAAGAAGGTGCTCGCTTTGCACGTAATGAAGCGTTAGACATTGAACGTAAGCACTTCGTGAAATTGGCTAAATCGGAAGAAGCAAAATCACTCGTTGGCCTATTCCTTAATGATCAATACATCAAAGGCATTGCGAAAAAAGCAGCGAAGTCAGCAAGTAAAGACACGCAACGTGCAGCCGTGTTAGGTGCAGGTATCATGGGTGGCGGCATTGCTTACCAATCAGCGCTAAAAGGTGTGCCTGTCTTAATGAAAGACATCGCGCAAGCGTCGCTCGACCTAGGCATGACTGAAGCATCTAAGCTGCTGAATAAACGCTTATCTCGCGGTCGCATTGATGGCTTTAAGATGGCGGGTATTTTAGCGTCAATCACACCGAGCCTACATTACGCAGGTATTGAAAACTCTGATGTGATTGTTGAAGCTGTCGTTGAAAACCCGAAAGTAAAAGCAGCAGTTTTAAGTGAAGTTGAATCCCATGTCGGTGACGACACCGTTATCACCTCAAACACCTCGACGATTCCTATCAACCTATTGGCAAAATCACTAAAACGCCCAGAAAACTTCTGTGGTATGCACTTCTTCAACCCAGTGCATCGTATGCCTCTTGTTGAGATCATCCGTGGTGAGCACACCTCTGATGAAACCATCAACCGTGTTGTGGCGTATGCTGCGAAAATGGGCAAATCACCAATTGTCGTTAATGACTGCCCAGGGTTCTTCGTTAACCGCGTATTGTTCCCATACTTTGGCGGTTTCAGCATGCTACTTCGTGATGGTGCTGACTTTACGAAAATCGACAAAGTCATGGAGCGTAAGTTTGGCTGGCCGATGGGACCGGCGTACTTGCTTGACGTAGTCGGCATTGATACCGCGCACCACGCACAAGCTGTGATGGCTGACGGTTTCCCTGAGCGTATGGGTAAACAAGGTCGTGATGCGATTGATGCACTGTTCGAAGCAGACAAATATGGTCAGAAAAATGGTAATGGCTTCTACAGCTACACCATAGATAAAAAAGGTAAGCCGAAGAAAACCTTCTCCGAAGCGATCTTACCGGTACTTGCTGACGTTTGTGCCGATAAGCAGGACTTTGACGATCAGACCATCATTCAACGTATGATGATTCCAATGATTAACGAAGTGGTGCTGTGCCTACAAGAAGGCATCATCGCGACTCCGCAGGAAGCAGATATGGCATTGGTTTATGGTCTTGGTTTCCCTCCATTCCGCGGTGGCGTATTCCGCTATCTAGACAGCGTGGGTATTGCTGAATACGTTGAAATGGCAAAACAACACGCCGAGCTAGGTGCGATGTACCAAGTACCGCAAATGCTGATTGATATGGCGGCGAAAGGTGAAAGCTTTTACGGTGCACAACAGCAAGGTTCTATCTAAGGAGGGATTCTAAAATGACTAATCAAACAAGAAATGTTGTCGTAGTCGATTGTCTACGTACTCCAATGGGTCGCTCTAAAGGTGGTGCTTTCCGTCATACACGAGCAGAAGATCTATCTGCGCGCCTAATGAAAGGCATTCTTGCGCGTAACCCACAAGTGAACCCAAGCGAGATTGAAGACATCTACTGGGGCTGTGTACAGCAAACACTAGAGCAAGGCTTTAACGTTGCACGTAATGCGGCGCTGCTTGCTGGTCTGCCGATTGAAATTGGCGCCGTGACGGTGAACCGCTTGTGTGGCTCATCAATGCAAGCGCTTCACGACGGTACACGTGCCATCATGACTGGCGATGCTGAAATCTGCCTAATTGGTGGTGTTGAGCACATGGGGCATGTGCCAATGAACCACGGTGTAGACTTTCACCCAGGTATGTCAAAGAACGTAGCAAAAGCTGCGGGCATGATGGGCTTAACGGCTGAAATGCTTGGTAAATTACATGGTATTAGCCGTGAGCAACAAGACGAGTTTGCCGCTCGCTCTCACGCTCGTGCGCACGCAGCAACCGTAGAGGGTCGTTTTAAAAACGAAATTCTACCAATTGAAGGCCACGCAGCAGACGGCACACTGTTCACTCTGGATTACGACGAAGTGATTCGCCCTGAAACATCCGTTGAAGGTCTATCTCAACTTCGCCCAGTGTTCGACCCTGCAAACGGTACAGTAACAGCCGGTACATCATCGGCTCTGTCTGATGGTGCATCAGCGATGTTGATCATGAGTGAAGAGAAAGCCAATGAGCTTGGCTTGAAGATTCGTGCACGTATTAAAGGCATGGCCATTGCGGGCTGCGATCCTTCTATTATGGGTTACGGTCCTGTACCTGCGACGAAAAAAGCGCTCAAGCGTGCCGGTCTTTCAATTGAAGACATGGATGTGGTTGAGCTAAACGAAGCATTTGCCGCGCAGTCTCTGCCGTGTGCTAAAGACTTAGGCCTGCTTGATGTTATGGATGAGAAGGTCAACCTTAACGGTGGTGCGATAGCATTGGGTCATCCACTAGGCTGTTCTGGTTCACGTATCTCAACAACGTTGATCAACCTAATGGAAGCGAAAGACGCGAAATACGGTCTGGCCACCATGTGTATCGGTTTGGGTCAGGGCATTGCGACAGTATTTGAACGACCATAACAGTTCAAGACGTTGTTGTAGTGATCGAGCCAACAATCATAAGCAAATGAACTAGTACTAAAATTTTTAGTATTACACTTAAGGGCGACAATTGATGTCGCCCTTTGTTTTACATCAAACATGCATGAAGAGCATACATTAAATGCTCAAGTTTCATTTTATTCATAGACAAAGAAGACATACACTTAGACCAGTTAATATCTTGCTGCATGTGACCCAGAGTCATGCTACCGCACAATCGGAGAACCTTATGTTTAATGCTCTAGTTCTAAATCAAGAAGACAAACGTACTATCGCTAACATCGAGCAAATCGATGAAACACAACTGCCTGAAGGCGACGTTCTGATTGACGTTGATTACTCATCGTTAAACTACAAAGACGGTCTTGCGATCACAGGTAAAGGTAAAATCATCCGTAACTTCCCGATGGTGCCAGGTATTGACCTAGCAGGTACGGTAGTAAGCTCAGAAGACGACCGCTACCAAGCTGGTGACAAAGTTGTCCTTACTGGCTGGGGCGTGGGTGAAAACCACTGGGGTGGTATGTCTCAGCGTGCTCGTCTAAAAGCGGATTGGCTAGTACCACTACCAAAAGGTCTAGACAGCAAGAAAGCAATGATGGTTGGTACTGCTGGCTTCACTGGTATGCTGTGTGTTCAAGCACTGCTTGATGCAGGCATCAAACCTGAAAATGGCGAAATCCTAGTAACTGGCGCAAGTGGCGGTGTAGGCTCAGTCGCAGTAACGCTTCTAGCACAGCTTGGCTACAAAGTTGCTGCAGTGACAGGTCGTGTAGAGGAAAACGGCCCGCTACTTGAAAAACTAGGTGCTAGCCGCATCATCGACCGTACTGAATTTGAAGAACCAGCACGTCCGCTTGAAAAACAAGTATGGGCAGGTGCGGTTGATACTGTAGGAAGCAAAGTACTAGCAAAAGTATTGGCGCAAATGGATTACAACAGTGCAGTTGCAGCTTGTGGTCTTGCTGGTGGTTTTGATCTACCAACCACAGTGATGCCGTTCATCCTACGTAATGTTCGCCTACAAGGTGTGGACTCAGTAATGTGCCCAACAGAGAAACGTATCGCTGCATGGGAAAAGCTGGTCGAGCTACTACCAGACAGCTACTTCGAGCAAGCGTGTACTGAAGTTGCTCTTGCTGAAGCACCGAAATATGCAGAAGACATCACCAACGGTCAAGTAACGGGTCGTGTGGTTATCAAGCTATAAACACTGACTCAGTGTAAATAGACGAAGAGCCGGCATTGCTGGCTCTTTTTTGTTAGCAGTTCAGTCCCATATCTTCGATACGTTTAGCTATCAGACGGCTACACTCTTCACGCACAATCGTTCTTAACCATTCTTGAGCGGGAGAATGTTCGCAACGCGCATGCCAAATCATCGAGTATTCAAACGGCGTGAATTGGAATGGTAATGGTTTCACCACCAAGTCATAACGCTCGGCAACCAGATACGCCAAATCCGCTGGTACTGTGATGATAATTGGCAAGGTATCCATGATCGCCAATGCGGCTTCTAAATGATAAGCCCGCAGAACCATTTTACGCTTAGGTTTCTCCATCAAAGCTTGTTCGATCAGTGCCTTAACACCATCACTGATGGCGATCATGGCATGTGGATGACTCAGATAATCATCCAAGCTCATTTCTTTATTCGCTAATGGATGCTGTTTTGAAAGCATACACAGCACCCCCACTCGCCCCAACACTTCACTGCGTAGAGGCTCCACCGGGCCTGTCGGGCGACAAATCGCTAAGTCTGCACCTTCATAAGTGAGCTGATCTGATAAACGGTCGTGTTGCAGTGGTAAGAAGTTGAAAGACACGTTTGGCGCTTCTTGGTAAATTCTCGGCAAAGCGAACGGTAAGATCGTTTGCATGGCATAGTCGGTGGTCACGATGTTGAAAGTCTGCACGCATTGCAATGGGTCAAACTCAACCGGAGATAACAACTGACGTAAAGACTCTAATGGCTCGCCCAATGAGCGATCGATCTCTAACGCTTTCTGAGTTGGGATCAAATGCTGTCCCTGACGAGTAAACAGCGGATCTCCCAATAAGTCACGCAGACGACCAAGCACACGACTCATTGCCGATTGACTCAAGTTCAGACGTGTTGCTGCCTTACTGACACTGTTTTCCTCTATCAGTACTCGCAACGCAACCAGTAAATTTAAATCTCGGCGATAGATATCTTCCAGTTCCACGAATTAGCCACTTATTTTGTATGTGTTTGGGTAAATTGTACTCTTTAGGCAAAAAAAATCCCGCCTTTCAGCGGGGAAGCCCAAGAAAAATGGGGATAGTGTCGGAATGAAGTGTCGGTAAAAAATAGGTGAGCGTTATTAAAAGCATTCTGATCCAAGCAAGAAGCGCTAATTTTCTTGCTCAGATGCGCCAGACCATCTGCGCATCTCGATCCAAATCCCAATAATAGTGGCAACCATGCCTACAAGAGGCGTCAAAGAGGTGTCAGCTGGCGTCCTGAGTACCAATGCACAAAACGAGATAAAACACAGCACTGAGTAAATCGTAAGTCTGTCTAACGCTGTTAACATTGCCTCTCCCTTGCCAGTTGTTACCAAATTGTTAATTTAAGGTAAAACAAAAAATTCGGTTTGCCAAGTGGTTATTGAATATTTTTTCAACGAAAGTAAAATTCAACGCTCAGTTAGTTACGAGAATCACACTATGAGCTTTAATCCTGAACTGGCAAACAAGACATTAGAGGCGGAAGGACTGCGCTGCCCAGAGCCAGTGATGATGGTCAGGAAGACAATTCGCAACATGCAAGATGGTGAGATTTTGCTGGTCAAAGCAGACGATCCATCCACAACTCGAGACATTCCGAGTTTCTGCCGCTTTATGGACCACCAATTAGTTGCGGCACAAACGGAGCAAGTTCCGTATCAGTACCTGATCAAGAAAGGATTGGAATAATCTGGTCGAACTAAAAACGGCAGCCAATATTGGCTGCCGTTTGTTTATTCGTCGTATTCGAGTGTGCGAACTTCTGATTGGAGCTTGTTAAGTTGTTTCTTCATTGCCCGCATCTCTTCATGCATAGGAATGATGTGAGCGACACGAATCCACGCTTCTACTGTCAATCCAGTAAGAACGAACGATCCTGCTACAATCGGTAACCACATATCAGTTAGCACCATCGCTAGTAAACACAGCGCTAAACCAAAAGTGAATAAATAACTCTGACTCTTCGGGGACATCCCCATGTAACGTGTAAGCATAAACTTGCCCTCTCGCTATCATTCACACCATTAAACTACCATGACAAGTATGACACTTATATGTCATCCGTCACGCAACGGAACGATTTAGAGTCAGAGTTTGAACTCGCGCAGCACGCTACTAATGATTGATAACTCACATCATTTCACGTGCAAAAAATCAGAACAGTGCAGCCCCTATTGCCAGAGCAATAAACAAAAATGCGGTGATTTTACGGATCAGCCCTAAAGGCATCTTGTCGGCCGACAATTTACCAATCAGGACCACAGGTACATTCGCCAGCAGCATACCGATTGTGGTACCGATAATCACCAAACTTAACGCATCCGCGTATTGCGCCCCTAAGATGGAAGTGGCGATCTGAGTTTTATCGCCTATCTCCGCAACGAAGAACGCGATAAAGCTGGCAATAAATGGGCCTCGATTAGAAATCTGCTCGTCATCATCCAGTTTGTCCGGGATCAGAACCCAAGCCGCCATCGCGACAAAACTGACCACCAGCACCCACTTTAAAATCTCAGGTGATAGATAGTCTGCGACAACCACACCTAACCATGCAGCCAAAGCGTGGTTGGCAATAGTTGCCAAAAAGATTGCTGCAATAATTGGGATTGGTTTTCGGTAACGACTTGCGAGTAATAGAGATAGCAATTGGGTCTTATCGCCAATTTCTGCTAACGCTACAGTAGTAATTGAAATAGCTAAAACGCTCACGACATGCTCATTGGGGCAGGGATTATTATTTTTAACCGAAGACAAACCTCACGCCCCTACCCCGGTTCGTGATGATTTGTCTAAGGTCTTGCTAAACTTGAAAGGCTTCAAGTCTCGAACGCCATGGTGATTTTGCACCAATTATGTTGACGGACGAACCAGATGAAACAGAAACTTCATCAGGTAAGCTACTCCCCAAAGACAGGCGCAATTCTAGCCACCTTTGTTGCGCTTCTCAAGAGCCAAAGCAGGCGAAAACTCCCTTTTAGGAAAAATACAGCAGATAACGCGGTAAAAATTCATTAAAGGAGAAAATCGCCCACGAATTAATCAAGATTAGCTCTACTCCCATGCTCAATATCTGGTTATACTAGATTGTTAATTTATTCAACCGTAATTACTCTTTATCGCCGTTGTTAGAGTTGAAAAACTCGGCATAGATGACGAATTAACGAGTAACAAGAGAATCGCGCGAACCTGACTTATGCAAAAATACGATATCAAAACCTTCCAGGGAATGATCCTCGCGCTGCAGGATTATTGGGCTCAAAATGGTTGTACCATTGTTCAACCGCTAGATATGGAAGTGGGTGCGGGTACCTCTCACCCAATGACCTGTCTACGAGCGCTTGGCCCAGAGCCAATGTCGACAGCTTACGTACAACCTTCACGTCGTCCTACTGATGGCCGTTACGGTGAAAACCCTAACCGTCTTCAGCACTACTACCAATTCCAAGTAGCGCTAAAACCATCGCCTGACAATATTCAAGAGTTGTACCTTGGCTCCCTTGAAGTTCTTGGTATTGACCCTCTTGTACACGACATCCGTTTCGTAGAAGACAACTGGGAAAACCCAACACTAGGCGCATGGGGTCTGGGCTGGGAAGTTTGGCTAAACGGCATGGAAGTGACTCAGTTTACTTACTTCCAGCAAGTTGGTGGTCTTGAGTGTAAGCCAGTAACTGGTGAGATCACTTACGGTATTGAACGTCTAGCAATGTACATCCAAGAAGTAGACTCTGTTTACGACCTAGTTTGGAACATCGCGCCAGACGGCAGCAAAGTGACTTACGGTGACATCTTCCACCAAAACGAAGTAGAGCAATCAACTTACAACTTCGAGCACGCAGACGTTGATTTCCTATTTGGTTTCTTCGAACAGTGTGAGAAAGAGTGTAAAGAGCTGCTTGAGCTTGAAAAGCCACTGCCACTACCTGCTTACGAGCGCATTCTAAAAGCTGGTCACGCATTCAACCTACTAGACGCGCGTAAAGCGATCTCAGTAACTGAACGCCAACGTTACATCCTACGCATCCGCAACCTGACGAAAGCAGTTGCAGAAGCATACTACGCATCGCGTGAAGCTCTTGGCTTCCCAATGTGTAAGAAAGAACAAGCGTAAGGGGTAGAGTAACATGGCAAAAGAATTTCTAATCGAGCTAGGTACAGAAGAGCTACCACCAACGCAACTTCGCACTCTAGCTGAAGCATTCGCAGCAAACTTCGAAGCAGAACTAAAAGGCGCTGAGCTTGCTCACGAAGGCGTGAAATGGTTCGCGGCGCCTCGTCGTCTTGCACTTAAAGTCGCTGCACTAGCAGACAGCCAGTCTGACAAAGTTGTTGAAAAACGTGGTCCTGCGGTTTCTGCAGCATTTGACGCAGAAGGCAACCCAACAAAAGCGGCTCAAGGCTGGGCACGCGGTTGTGGCATCACGGTTGACCAAGCAGAGCGCATGGTTACAGACAAAGGTGAATGGCTACTGTTCAAACAAGAAGTGAAAGGTCAGCCAACGTCTGAGATCGTCGTTGAACTTGCAGCGAAAGCACTAGCAAACCTACCTATCGCAAAACCAATGCGCTGGGGTAACAAAACGACTCAATTTATCCGTCCAGTTAAGACGCTAACCATGCTAATGGGCAGCGACCTAATCGAAGGCGAGATCCTTGGTGTTGCTTCAGACCGCACTATCCGTGGTCACCGCTTCATGGGTGAGCAAGAGTTTACTATCGATTCTGCTGAGCAATACCCTGCGATCCTAGAAGAGCGCGGTAAAGTAATGGCAGATTACGAAGCGCGTAAAGCAATCATCCTAGCTGACGCACAAAAAGCGGCAGCAGCAGTTGGCGGTATCGCTGACCTAGAAGATGACTTAGTAGAAGAAGTAACGTCTCTGGTTGAATGGCCAGTGGTACTAACAGCGAAGTTTGAAGAAGAGTTCCTAAAAGTACCTTCTGAAGCATTGGTTTACACCATGAAAGGTGACCAAAAATACTTCCCTGTTTACGACGAAAACAAGAAGCTACTACCTAACTTCATCTTCGTATCGAACATCGAATCAAAAGAGCCTCGTTACGTAATCGAAGGTAACGAGAAAGTGGTTCGTCCTCGTCTTGCTGACGCAGAGTTCTTCTTCAACACAGACCGTAAGCGTCCGCTTATCGACCGTCTGCCTGAACTAGAGCAAGCGATCTTCCAAAAGCAACTGGGGACGATCAAAGACAAAACAGACCGCATCACAGAACTTGCTGGCTACATTGCTGAGCAAATCGGTGCTGACGTTGAGAAATCAAAGCGTGCTGGTCTACTAGCAAAATGTGACCTAATGACCTCAATGGTATTCGAATTCACGGATACTCAAGGTGTTATGGGTATGCACTATGCTCGTCACGACGGTGAAGCAGAAGAAGTTGCAGTAGCACTGAACGAGCAATACATGCCTCGTTTCGCAGGTGATGAACTGCCATCAAACGGTGTTTCAACTGCAGTTGCAATGGCAGACAAGCTAGACACTATCGTAGGTATCTTCGGTATTGGTCAAGCACCTAAAGGCAGCGATCCATTCGCACTACGCCGCGCATCTCTAGGTGTACTACGTATCATCGTTGAATACGGCTACAACCTAGATCTTGTTGACCTAGTAGCGAAAGCGAAGTCACTGTTTGGCGATCGCCTAACCAACGACAACGTTGAGCAAGACGTTATCGAGTTCATGCTTGGTCGTTTCCGTGCTTGGTACCAAGACGAAGGCTTCAGCGTAGACATCATTCAAGCAGTTCTAGCGCGTCGCCCGACGAAACCAGCAGACTTCGACCAACGAGTTAAAGCGGTTTCTCACTTCCGTGAACTAGAAGCAGCAGAGTCTCTAGCAGCAGCGAACAAACGTGTAGGTAATATCCTAGCGAAATTCGACGGCGAACTAGCAGCAGACATCGACCTAGCACTTCTACAAGAAGACGCAGAGAAAGCACTAGCAGAAAGCGTTGAAGTAATGACGGAAGCGCTAGAGCCAGCATTTGCTACAGGTAACTACCAAGAAGCCCTAAGCAAGCTAGCTGACCTACGTGAACCAGTTGATGCATTCTTTGATAACGTAATGGTAATGGCAGACGACGAAGCACTTAAGAAGAACCGTCTGACACTACTGAACAACCTGCGTAACCTGTTCCTACAGATCGCAGACATTTCTTTGCTTCAAAAGTAATTCATTACTCTTCGAAGTGATTAAGAAATAAGTAAAAGGGAAGCAGATGCTTCCCTTTTTTGTTGCCTTCAAACCGATGAAGGTGACGCTTATTATTCATTTTGTGAACAAGACTAAAATTTGTAGGGTGAGACGCGTTTAACTTGTTGGTGTAGAGCTCGGATTGTAGAGGCACAGTTTTGCTATAACTGGACTGTTTATTCGGGGGAAGGACACAATGAAAAAAACAATTCTCGCACTCTCTATCGGTCTACTGAGCGCCTGCAGCCAGATACCAGAAAATGCCATCGTACTAAGCGTTGGTGATGATACCGCTGTTTTTGAGGAAAACTCACAAGGCTTACTTGTCGCCGAGCAAAAACTCGAAAAAGGCAGTTATAGCTTTACCATTGCTGACAGCAAGCAAAGCTGTGGCAGTAGCTTTGCTCTAGCAGAAGAAGATCGCATCAAATTCAATCGTCCATTAAAAATGGATAACTGCGCCACTGATGCACAAATGCCGCTGCGCATCTTCAAAGCCAATACCTATCAATTTACGCTCAATCCAACCACCAATGAGCTGACGGTAAAAATCAAACCAAAACAGAGTCAGGACATCACCTACTCTTGCCCTGTCGCAACTGACGCGCCAAAAGCCATCAACGTTACTCAAACCTTTAATGATGGCACTGTGGTTCGTGACGCCTTAACCGGACAAGAAGCCACAGTCGCCAATGGCAGCGTCACCATGCAGCCGGGTCCTATGAGCCAAGGTCTATTGCTGCTAGAAGAAGTTGAACAGCAAGCCGACAAACCGTTCAGCTGGGATAACGCAACAGTGTACTTCGTCATGACTGACCGCTTCTACAATGGCAACCCTGACAACGACAACAGCTACGGTCGCAGTAAAGACGGAAAATATGAGATTGGTACCTTCCACGGTGGTGACTTAGCGGGTCTGACGAAAAAACTCGATTACATCGAATCACTTGGTGTCAATGCTATCTGGATAACCTCACCACTGGAACAAATCCACGGCTGGGTTGGCGGCGGCGATAAAGGCGACTTTAAGCACTACGGCTACCACGGCTACTACCATCAAGACTGGACCAAGCTTGATGCCAACATGGGTACCGAAGATGAACTCAGAACCTTCGTCGATACCGCCCACAAGAAAGGTATCCGCGTGATTTGGGATGTAGTCATGAACCACACAGGTTATGCGACATTAGCAGACATGCAGGAATTCGGCTTTGGTCAGCTTTACCTTGATGACCAAGAAGCCAAACAAGTCCTTGGTGAAAAATGGACCGACTGGCAGCCAAAATCAGGACAAAGCTGGCACAGCTTCAACGACTACATCAAATACGGTGATAGCGAAGCGTGGGATAAATGGTGGGGCAAAGACTGGATTCGCACCGACATTGGCGACTACGATGCTCCGGGCTACAACGACATCACCATGTCTTTGAACTACCTACCGGATCTCAAAACCGAATCGACTCAGAAAACCGGATTACCAAACTTCTTCCGCAATAAAGACACCAATGCGCAAGATGAGCTGCAAACCCCACGTGAACACCTGATTACCTGGTTATCCGATTGGGTACGTGACTACGGCATTGACGGCTTCCGTGTCGACACCGCAAAACACGTTGAAATGGAAGCGTGGGCAGAGCTGAAAGCCAGCACCACCCAAGCGCTTGCTCAATGGAAGCAAAACAACCCGGACAAAGCCTTGGATGACCTACCTTTCTGGATGACAGGTGAAGTGTGGGCACACAGCGTAGTGAAGAGCCCGTATTTCGATAACGGCTTCGATTCCATCATCAACTTCGAGTTCCAATCTGATGTAGCACCAAAAGCGCTGAAGTGTTTCGCTCAACTTGATAATGATTACCGCCGCTATGCAGAGCGCATCAATACCGATCCTGAGTTCAATGTGTTGAGCTACCTGTCTTCACACGATACACAACTGTTTTGGTCAGCTCGCAGCCGCAGCTTTGATGACCAAGCACGTGCGGCAAATGCTCTGATGCTGGCTCCGGGTGCAGTACAGATCTATTACGGTGATGAGATAGCTCGTGATTTTGGCATTACTGGTTCAGACGCCCACCAAGGCACACGCTCAGATATGCCATGGGATAAGATTCATGGCGAGCGTGAAGATCTGCTGCAACATTGGCAAAAATTGGGTGAATTCCGTAAACGCCACCCAGCGGTTGCTCAAGGTAAGCACATCACTCGCAATCAAGAAGGTTACTACGCGTTCGAACGCCAATACCAAGACGACAAGGTACTGATTGTTTACACCGGTGAGTAAATCACACTCTCTCCACCAGCAAGGGAAGCATAAGCTTCCCTTTTTTATTGTTCTTTTTGCCATTTAGTCTCGTCCCTCTGGTCTGATGACGCACTTTTTTCTTTTTCGGCTTAATTCACACTTTGCGTTAATTACACATTGAGGTAAGGTCAAGGATTACTCGATAAGCCGATAAAACATCGGCATAAACATACACAAAGCAATCACAATGAATTAGGTATAAGTCAGCATGCAGTTCTCAAAGTTTGGTGAAAAATTTAATCAGTATTCAGGTATTACGCAGTTAATGGACGATTTGAATGATGGTCTGCGCACACCAGGTGCCATCATGCTCGGTGGAGGTAATCCTGCCGCCATTCCTGCCATGCTCGATTACTTTCACCAAGCCAGTGAGGAAATGCTCGCCAGTGGGGAGCTCGTCGCCGCCCTCGCCAACTACGATGGCCCGCAGGGTAAAGACGCGTTCGTCAAAGCGCTAGCTCAGTTATTCCGTGAAACTTACGGCTGGGATATTTCCGAAAAAAACATCAGCCTAACTAACGGTAGCCAAAGTGGCTTTTTCTACTTGTTCAACTTGTTGGCAGGTAAACAGCCAGACGGTTCGCACAAGAAAGTGCTACTGCCTATCGCACCTGAGTACATAGGTTATGGTGATGCTGGCATTGATGAAGATATCTTTATCTCTTACCACCCAGAAATCGAGCTGTTAGATAACGGCCTGTTTAAATACCACGTCGATTTTGAGCAACTCGCCGTCGACGACTCTGTTGCGGCAATCTGCGCGTCTCGCCCAACTAACCCAACGGGTAATGTACTGACAGATGAAGAAGTACGTAAGCTGGACAAGCTAGCACGTGAGAACAACATCCCACTGATCATCGATAACGCCTACGGTCTACCTTTCCCGAACATCATCTTTGAAGATGTCGAACCGTTCTGGAATGAAAACACCATCCTATGCATGAGCCTATCTAAGCTTGGTTTACCGGGCGTGCGTTGTGGCATTGTGATTGCGAGTGAAGAAATCACGCAAGCATTAACTAATATGAACGGCATCATCAGCCTAGCGCCGGGCAGTGTTGGTCCAGCGTTGGCAAACCATATCATTGGCAAAGGTGATCTGCTTAAACTGAGTTCAGAGGTGATTAAGCCGTTCTACAAGCAAAAATCACAACGTGCGGTTGAACTGCTCCAACAAGCAATTACCGATGAGCGATTCCGCATCCACAAGCCGGAAGGCGCTATCTTCTTGTGGTTATGGTTTGATGAACTGCCAATCACAACAATGGAACTGTACCAACGCTTGAAAGCGCGTGGCGTATTGATTGTCCCTGGTGAATATTTCTTTATTGGTCAGCAAGACGAGTGGGATCACGCGCACCAATGCCTGCGTATGAACTACGTTCAAGATGATGAGATGATGCAAAAAGGCATTGCGATTATCGCTGAAGAAGTGGAAAAGGCTTACCGCGAAGGTAAATAGACGGATTGAACTCAGCCGTTCTTCTCTTTGAAATTACGGCTTTGAAATAGCGGATTTGAAAACCCCCAAACTAAAAAGAGCGCCCATATGGCGCTCTTTCTCATTCTATAACAGGGTGGTTAACTGATTAGTTGTTCTCAATCAGGTTGTTGCCACCGATAGCAATTTTACGTGGTTGCATTGCTTCTGGAATTTCACGCACCAAGTCAATGTGTAATAGGCCGTTTTCCATTGAAGCGCCAGTCACTTTTACATAGTCCGCTAATTGGAACTTACGTTCAAAATCGCGCTCTGCAATGCCTTGGTACACGTAGTTTTTGCCTTCTTCTGCTTTACGCTCGCCCTTCACGATCAACATGTTTTCATTTTGAGTTAGATCGAGTTGGTCTTCAGAGAAACCAGCAACTGCCATAGTAATACGGTAGTTGTGCTCATCTTTTTGCTCGATGTTGTACGGAGGGTAACCGCCAGAAGTATTTTTCGCTGTATTTGCTTCCATCAGGTTTAGCAGACGATCAAAGCCAATTGCATTACGGTATAGTGGTGAGAAATCTACGTTACGCATAAATCTATCCTCTTAATTAAGCAATAGTCTTAGTTCGGATGAACTTCATCCTACTGGCGTGTTTATGCAAAAACCGACGCCGAACTAAGAGATTCTTATCATTCCACTGGCCTTGGTTTGGCTCGGAGACATGATATTGAATCTAAAGGTTTAAGTTGTGTGCTAAAACGCCATATCCTCTTCTGAGCGATCTCGTTTTAGCGATTTCAGAGGGCTGATCTTCTAGTCTCTAGCAAGCCAGTCACCCTCTTCACAACTAGATATAAGGTCGTCAAAAATGACTTTCAAGGGAAAAAATAAAAAATTTTTAAAGCATCCACTATCCCCTTGAACAGCTTAGTTCCTCATCACTTCGCGATCAGTGATAAAAAGCCCGCCGTTCTGGAGGGCTCAATCTACACTTTACTTGCGGGAGGATTTACGCGCTTTTACAACGCCCTTTTCTGCCGCCTTTTCCTGCTTTAGTTTGCGCTTTTCTTTTAGACTCAACTGCGGTTGTTTCTTTTCTTTCTTACTCATGACTTCACCTCTATTTATTGGCACAACAGACAACCACACAGCATTTTCTGAGCTGGTGGCTGCGATTGATGAACAATTTCAGTAATCACAAAGCAGCGTCGCTGATTAAAAATTTCCACTTCGAGCGCATCATTTTTAGCTCGACCTAACAGTCGAGACCCCAAATAAGAATCGACCGCGAGCATACCTGTCATGGGTTGCCCCTTACGCGAGCTGACCAATGTCATGCGATATTGATAGGCGCGCTCAACATCCACTAAGCGAACCGTGTCCCCAACCGCAATACGAGTTCGGTTACGGCAATGGGCTTGTTGCTCGCAGGTTTCAAATAGCGATAACAACCTTAGTGGTGATTGATAGGTTAAAAAGCGACTGGTTAACCACCAAGTTCGCAGCGCCAAGCAGTACGCTGAGAACCAGCGTTCAAACATGATTATTTCCTTCTTAATGCCTTGTCTTACAAATAAATTCAGTGCATTGAACCGGAAGTGCATAACTTCCGGCTTAGTTCAGGAAAGTCATCACCATTTTCTTAGTCTCCTTATTCATCAGCTCTTCAGCACTATAGCGAGCAGAAAAAAGAAAGCAAAAACGCTCAAGCGAACAAAATGGCGAGAAAAAAAGAAAACAGAAATAAAATGGCAGGCTTGATCGGGTTGTTGGCAGTTAGTACCAGAAAAACATCCGCTTTAGCAGAAAGTGGCGATTTTAGCTGGTGGTAAAACAAAAAAGCAGCGATTTCTCGCTGCTTTTTACTATCACGAACAGTGTCGTTATACGTCTAGGTTCGCTACTTTCAGTGCGTTCTCTTCGATGAAGTTACGACGAGGTTCTACTTGGTCACCCATTAGCGTAGTGAACAGTTGATCTGCACCTACCGCATCTTCAATCGTTACCTGCATCATACGACGAGTTTCTGGGTCCATGGTGGTTTCCCAAAGTTGGTCTGGGTTCATCTCACCTAGACCTTTGTAGCGCTGACGGCTTAAGCCACGCATTGACTCTTTCACTAACCAGTCAAGCGCTTCTGCAAAGTTTGCCACTGGCATAGTACGCTCACCACGTTTGATGTACGCGCCTTCTTCCAGAAGTCCATCAAGTGCTTCTGATAGATCAGCCAACTTGCCGTACTCTTTCGAGTTTAGGAAGTCGATGCTAATTGCATGTTCGTGCGTCACGCCGTGAGTACGAACCACAATCTTAGGCAAGTTTAAGCCTAGCTCTTCGTGCTGCTCAACTTCGTAGCTGTACTGGCTTGCACCCACTTCTTTCGCATTCAGCTGTTCAATAAGCTGCTTCGTCCAAGCTTCCACAACTGATGCGTCATGGCATTGCTCTGGCGTTAGGCGAGGAGTGTAAATCAACTCGTTTACCAAAGCACTTGGGTAACGACGGCTCATACGTTCCGCCAGTTTAATACCCGCATTGTACTGTTGAACAAGCTTCTCTAGTGCTTCACCTGCCAATGCTGGTGCTTCTGCGTTTACGTGTAGCGATGCGTTGTCCAGAGCCAATGATACTTGGTATTGGTTCATCGCTTCTTCATCTTTGATGTACTGCTCTTGTTTGCCTTTTTTCACTTTGTATAGTGGTGGCTGAGCGATGTACACATAGCCACGCTCGATAAGCTCTGGCATTTGACGGTAGAAGAAGGTCAACAGTAGCGTACGGATGTGCGAACCATCGACATCGGCATCGGTCATGATGATGATGTTGTGGTAACGAAGCTTGTCCGGGTTGTACTCGTCACGACCGATACCACAACCAAGTGCAGTGATCAGCGTTGCTACTTCTTGCGAAGACAGCATCTTGTCGAAACGCGCTTTTTCTACGTTAAGAATCTTACCTTTTAGCGGTAGGATTGCTTGGTTCTTACGGTTACGGCCTTGTTTTGCGGAGCCGCCTGCCGAATCACCCTCCACTATGTATAGTTCAGAGAGTGCCGGATCTTTTTCCTGACAGTCTGCAAGTTTACCTGGAAGGCCAGCTAGGTCTAGTGCACCTTTACGGCGCGTCATTTCACGAGCTTTACGCGCTGCTTCACGAGCACGTGCTGCATCGATGATTTTCGAACAAACCATCTTCGCTTCTGTCGGGTTCTCAATCAGGAACTCAGACAGTTTTTCACCCATTGCAGACTCAACAGCTGATTTCACTTCAGAAGAAACCAGTTTGTCTTTTGTTTGGCTTGAGAACTTAGGATCAGGCACTTTCACCGAAACAACCGCAGTTAGACCTTCACGCGCATCGTCGCCTGAAGTCGCTGTTTTCGCTTTCTTCGAGAAACCTTCTTTATCCATAAAGCTGTTCAATGTACGTGTTAGCGCAGCACGGAAACCAGCAAGGTGAGTACCACCATCACGCTGTGGGATATTGTTGGTAAAGCAGAAGATGTTCTCTTGGAAACCATCGTTCCATTGCATCGCCACTTCAACTGAAATGCCGTCTTCACGCTCAGAGTTAAAGTGGAAGATTTTTTCGATGATTGGCGTTTTGTTGGTGTTTAGGTGATCAACGAACGCTTGAATACCACCTTCATACATGAAGTGATCATGTTTGTCCGCTTCACGTTCATCAACCAATTTGATCGACACACCAGAGTTCAGGAATGACAGTTCACGCAGGCGTTTCGCCAGAATGTCATAGTGGAACTCAGTGTTAGAGAACGTTTCGGCACTTGGCCAGAAACGAATTTGTGTACCGGTTTTATCCGTATCACCCACAACGGCTAGTGGCGCTTGAGGCTCACCATGGCGGTAGGTTTGCGTATGGATATGGCCACCACGATGAATCGTTAGCTCAACTTTCTCTGATAGTGCGTTTACTACTGAAACACCTACCCCGTGAAGACCACCCGATACTTTGTATGAGTTATCGTCGAACTTACCACCCGCGTGAAGAACCGTCATGATTACTTCTGCTGCAGAGACATTTTCCTCTGAGTGGATTTCTGTTGGAATGCCACGACCATCATCGCTAACGGAAACCGAGTTATCCTCATGAATTGTCACAACGATGTCTTTACAGTGACCTGCCAACGCTTCATCAATTGAGTTATCCACCACCTCGAAAACCATGTGGTGAAGGCCGGTGCCGTCGTCCGTATCGCCGATGTACATTCCTGGACGCTTACGTACCGCATCCAGACCCTTCAGTACCTTAATACTCGATGAATCGTAATTTTCAGACATGAGTTTCTCTCTTCTAGTTTGACTCTATCCTGCCATGTTCCACATGAAACAATTTACCGTTATCGTCCAACATATCGGCGATTTGGCTTTCAGTGATAGAGCTTACAAATACTTGTGCGCCCGTCTCTTTTAAGCAGTCAGCAAGACGCTTGCGACGTTGGCTATCTAATTCCGACGCGAAGTCATCAATTAGGTAAATGCATTGTTTACCGGCCATCTCTGTCAGGTGTTGCCCTTGCGCTACACGCAATGCACACACCATGAGTTTTAATTGACCGCGTGACAGAACATCTTCAACGGGCGTTCCGTTCACTTTAATGCGCAAATCAGCTTTGTTTGGGCCACTAAAGGTGTATCCCAATGCCTGATCACGCTCAAAATTCTTTTCTAGTATCTCGTGGTATGGAGTGTCTTTATCCCAGCCACGATAATACTTCAATTGGATCTCAAATTCTGGCAAAAATGTCTGACAGATAGTTTCTGCGACAGTTTTCATCTGCTCGATGTAACTTGCTCGCCATTGGCTGATGTTTTCAGCCAATCCTGCCATTTCCTGATCCCAATAACTGAGCTCACGATAACTATTGGCGGTTTTCAACAACGCGTTGCGCTGCTTGTTCAGGCGCTTGAACCTTCCCCATGCTTGATAAAAAGCGGGCTCGGTATGAAACACGCCCCAATCAATAAACGCACGACGATGTTTAGGGCCATCTGTCAGTAAATCAAACCCTTCTGGGTGTATCAACTGCAGAGGCAGAACTTGTGCCAACTGCGCTAATTTTTGTCCAGATTGACCGCCTATTTTAACCTCTGTTGAGCCATCACGCTGCTTATTAATGCCGATAGGTAGCTCAAATTGATCCGAGTTCAAAAAACGACCATGAACAAACAGTTCGTCACACTCATTTTGTATCACTCGTCCGGTGAGAGAGCTCTTGAATGAGCGGCCATGCCCGAGCAGATAAACCGCTTCTAAGACACTGGTTTTACCGCTGCCGTTCGGCCCGATAAGAAAGTTAAAGCCTGCTGATAACTCAATATCACAGGCTTTAATGTTTCGAAACTGCTGAATGATGAGACGAGAAAGAGGCATTCAGTTGGCTTATAGACGAATTGGCATCACCACGTACATGGCACTGTCATCGTCGGCATTTTCAATCAACGCGCTAGCGTTAGCATCCGACATCGACACACGTACATTTTCACAACGCAACGTGTTCAGAACATCAAGCACATAGCTTACGTTAAAGCCGATTTCGATGGCGTCACCTTCAAAGGTTACATCAAGCATCTCTTCCGCTTCTTCTTGTTCTGGGTTATTCGCGGTTATGCGCATTTCAGTATCAGCCAGATTCACACGCACGCCACGGAATTTTTCGTTGGAAAGAATAGCAGCACGAGAGAAGGCTTGGCGCAACTCGTCACAACTTGCTATTAGTGTCTTATTGGTGCTCTGAGGCAATACACGGCGGTAGTCAGGGAAACGACCATCAACCAACTTAGAGGTAAAAGTAAAGTTATTCACCTCAGCACGAACATTGGAGCTACCGATCTGAAGTACTACGGGCTGCTCTGGCGCATCCATCAACTTTACTAATTCTTGCACACCTTTGCGTGGCACGATGATTTGCTTCTGCGCAAAGTCCGCACCTAGCTGAGTTTGCGATACCGCCATACGGTGGCCGTCCGTCGCTACGCTGCGTAGCGTGGTGCCGTCAATTTCAAACAACATGCCGTTGAGGTAGTAACGAACGTCTTGATTCGCCATCGAGAACTGAGTTTTGTCGATCAGCGTACGTAAATCAGCTTGGCTCAGTGATACTTCCACTTCACTTTGCCAGTCTTCAATATTAGGGAAATCGTTTGCAGGAAGCGTTGCCAACGAGAAACGGCTGCGACCAGAGCGAACTTGTACGCGATCACCTTCTAATACAAATGTGATGATCGCATCGTCCGGTAAACCACGACAGATATCGAGAAACTTACGCGAAGGAACGGTAATGCTGCCCGCTTCAAAATCACCTTCTAGCGTCACTTTGCTTACTAACTCTACTTCAAGATCGGTTGCCGTCATCGACAATACGTTCTCTTCTACTTTAAGAAGTAGGTTACCCAGGATTGGCAGAGTTGGTCGGCCACCTAAAGCGCCCGAAACCTGCTGTAGCGGTTTGATTAAATGACTACGTTCAATGGTAAATTTCATGCTTGGCTCTTTACGCTGTCAGCTCAATAAATGATTTGCTTAGAATACCGTTATTCTAACCGATTACGAAGACAGGGTGCGAATCAAGTTAGAGTAATCTTCTTTAATGTCGTGGCTCTCTTCACGCAGCTGCTCAATCTTGCGACACGCATGAAGTACGGTCGTATGATCGCGGCCCCCAAACGCATCGCCAATTTCAGGCAAGCTATGGTTGGTTAGTTCTTTTGCTAACGCCATGGCCAGCTGACGAGGACGCGCTACAGAACGAGAACGACGCTTAGACAGCAAGTCCGCCACTTTAATCTTGTAGTATTCCGCCACGGTCTTTTGAATGTTATCGATCGTCACCAGCTTCTCTTGTAGAGCAAGCAGATCGCGCAGCGCTTCACGAACAAAATCAATCGTAATTGGACGACCAGTAAAGTTCGCGTTCGCGATAACACGGTTCAGTGCACCTTCGAGCTCACGAACGTTCGAACGCAGACGCTTGGCAATGAAGAATGCCACTTCATCAGCAAGGTGGATTTGGTGATCTTCGGCTTTTTTCATCAAGATCGCCACACGCGTTTCAAGCTCAGGTGGCTCGATCGCAACAGTAAGACCCCAACCAAAGCGAGATTTAAGACGATCTTCAACGCCATTAATTTCTTTAGGATAACGGTCAGACGTTAGAATGATCTGCTGATTACCTTCCAATAGTGCGTTGAAGGTATGGAAGAATTCTTCTTGTGAACGTTCTTTATTAGCAAAGAATTGGATGTCATCGATAAGGAGCGCATCCACGCTGCGGTAGTAGCGTTTGAATTCTTCAATCGCATTGTTTTGCAGCGCTTTCACCATGTCTTGCACAAAACGTTCTGAGTGCATGTAGACCACTTTTGCGTTCGGGTTGTTATCCACAATCGCGTTACCCACCGCATGCAATAAGTGGGTTTTACCCAAACCCGTGCCGCCGTATAGGAATAGTGGGTTGTAAGCTGCACCTGGGTTATCCGATACCTGACGCGCCGCAGCCAAACCCAGTTGGTTCGACTTACCTTCAACAAAGTTGTCGAATTTGTGTTTTGGGTTCATGTTTGAGCGGTGATTGATAGCCGCAATCGCTTGAGCGTCGTCATCCCAGGTTTTGTGTACTGGCTTACGCGCCTGTAATTGCGCAGGTGCAGATGACTCCGCAGCCACATCTGCAGGCGTACGTGTCGGCGCTGGTTTTGGTGCAGAGACAGGTCGGCTCCCCACTTCAAAACGTAAGTTAGGAATATCGCCACCGCAGTATTCCTGCAGTAAGCGAGTAATATTGTTCAGATACTTATCACGCACCCAGTCCAACACAAAGCGGTTTGGCGCGAATAGAGTGAGAGTATTGTCATTGAGCTCCGCTTGTAGCGGACGAACCCACATGCTGAATTCTGTAGCTGGTAGCTCTTCTTGAAGCTGCTGCAAACATTGCAGCCAAAGCGAAGATGACACGGTGCCCCCACTGAGTAATTGAATTATCGGAAAAGACTGGCAATTTTACCTGTTGATAACCAAGATCGCCAGCGATTGATCGACGATCCAGTGAATAAGATCCAAGTTATTCACAATTATTTCTGCAAACTTGATGAGATCAACACACCTTGCCCCAAATTTGCCCACACAACGATCCACAATTGGGCAAAATTCACAAGATCGAGCGATTGGTGATAAGTCTGTGTATTATTTTATTCCCAATGCTGATTTTGTCGATCATTTCGCTAGGTTCAGTTCGCATTTTCGTCACATTTAACATTCTTCTTCTATTATCTAATAACTCACAGGTCTAGGTTATTGCTCTTGGTTATTTATTTAATTGAGCTAACTAACAGTAGTATTTCCAACCATAAAATTATGGAGATGTATTATGAAAAACTGGATTAAGGTTGCCGTTGCAGCCATTGCACTGTCGGCAGCAACCGTACAAGCCGCTACTGAAGTCAAAGTTGGTATGTCAGGTCGCTACTTCCCGTTTACTTTTGTAAAGCAAGACAAGCTACAAGGCTTTGAAGTCGACATGTGGGATGAAATCGGTAAACGTAACGATTACAAAATCGAATACGTAACAGCCAACTTCTCTGGTTTATTTGGTCTTTTAGAAACTGGTCGTATCGATACGATCTCCAACCAAATCACCATGACTGATGAGCGTAAAGCTAAATACCTATTTGCTGACCCTTACGTTGTAGATGGCGCACAAATTACCGTGCGTAAAGGCAACGACAGCATCAAAGGTGTTGACGATCTTGCGGGCAAAACCGTTGCGGTGAACCTAGGCTCTAACTTTGAGCAACTGCTGCGTCAATACGACAAAGACGGCAAGATCAATATTAAAACGTACGACACAGGTATCGAACATGACGTGGCGCTCGGTCGTGCAGATGCATTTGTAATGGATCGTCTTTCTGCTTTAGAACTGATTAAGAAAACTGGTCTTCCTTTGGAATTGGCAGGCGAACCGTTTGAGACCATTCAAAACGCATGGCCTTTCGTGGACAACGAGAAAGGTCGTAAGCTGCAAGAAGAAGTAAACAAAGCACTGGCTGAGATGCGCGCAGATGGTACAGTAGAGAAAATTTCCGTGAAGTGGTTTGGCGCTGACATCACGAAATAAGAACTCTTTGTACTTTAGGCCGCAAAGTGGTATCACTCTCGGACTAAAATAAACTTACGTAAAGGTGGAACTTGTTTTCCACCTTTTCTTTTCTCTAGCCTTTAGGTAAGCCGTATGGGATTTGACTTTAATTACATGTTGGAACTGCTGCCGATATTGCTGAAATATCTTGGCACAACCATGGAAATGGCGACATGGGGATTGGTGTTTTCGCTGATTTTATCCGTCATTTTAGCCAATATTCGCGTATTTAAACTGCCAGTTCTGGATCAATTAAGCCAACTGTACATCAGCTTCTTCCGTGGCACCCCACTGTTGGTTCAGCTTTTCCTGCTTTATTACGGCTTACCGCAAATTTTTCCATTGATGGTCGGTATCGACGCCTTTTCAGCAGCGGTTATCGGTTTAACGCTGCACTTTGCCGCTTATATGGCGGAAAGTATTCGTGCCGCCATTATTGGCATTGATCGCAGCCAAATGGAAGCGAGCTTATCGGTCGGTATGACGACATCCCAAGCAATGCGCCGAGTGATTTTACCTCAAGCAACGCGTGTCGCACTGCCTTCATTGATGAACTATTTCATCGATATGATCAAGTCAACGTCTCTCGCTTTCACGCTTGGTGTGGCCGAAATCATGGCGAAAGCACAGATGGAAGCCTCATCAAGTTTCCGTTTCTTTGAAGCTTTCCTTGCGGTTGCTCTTATTTACTGGGGCGTGGTGGTGATTCTGACTCGCGTACAAATCTGGGCAGAAGCAAAACTGAATAAGGCGTACGTACGATGATTAAGTTAGAAAATATTCACAAACGTTTTGGTGAGACTGAAGTGCTGAAAGGCATCGACCTCGATATTAAGCAAGGTGAGATCATCGTGATTATCGGCTCAAGTGGTACGGGTAAATCAACCTTGCTGCGTACGGTGAACTTTCTAGAACAAGCAGATGAAGGTCGTATCACGATAGATGACATCTCCGTTGATACTCAAAAACACACTAAAGCCGAAGTATTAGCGCTGCGTCGTCGAACTGGCTTTGTGTTCCAAAACTATGCCCTGTTTGCCCACATGAATGCGCGCCAGAACATTGCCGAAGGTCTAGTGACCGTTCGAGGTTGGAAAAAAGCCGATGCTCTCAAACGAGCGCAACAAATTCTGGATGACATCGGCCTTGGGGATAAAGGCGATAGTTATCCAGCGGCATTATCTGGCGGCCAACAACAACGCGTGGGTATCGGCCGAGCGATGGCGCTGCAACCAGAACTGCTGTTGTTTGACGAACCAACTTCTGCGCTGGATCCTGAATGGGTCGGTGAAGTTCTCTCATTAATGAAGAAGTTAGCTAATCAGCATCAAACCATGCTGGTGGTGACGCACGAGATGCAATTCGCGAAAGAAGTCGCTGATAGAGTGATCTTCATGGCGGAAGGCAATATCGTTGAGCAAGGTTCTCCACAGGATATCTTCGATAATCCACAAGATCCTCGTTTGAAAAAATTCCTTAACCAAGTAGGAATAGAGTAACGATCAAGCATCAGGATCGATTGATCCTTGAGATTTTACTCACACTACGTATAATCGCCCGGCCGGAATTTCGTACTCATTGAGTCATTGACACATTATGTGAGTGTGATTACAATTCCGCCTCTTTGTTGAGAGGCGTCGGTTGTCCTTCTCTATATAAAGAGCTTCTTTATATAAGAAAGCAAATACCCACGCCGGGTTTAACAAGAACCTAAAACTACTGATCAGTAAAGGTAATTATCATGAAACGCACTTTTCAACCTACAGTTCTAAAGCGCAAGCGTACTCACGGCTTCCGTGCTCGCATGGCAACTAAGAACGGTCGTAAAGTTATCAACGCACGTCGTGCAAAAGGCCGTGCGCGCCTATCAAAATAATCGCTAGTTTATTTTGAACACGTACGCGTTTAATCGGGAGTTACGTTTGTTAACTCCCGAGCATTATCAAAACGTCTTCCAGCAAGCTCATCGAGCTGGCTCGCCTCATTTCACCATCATTGCTCGCAATAACAAACTTTCTCACCCACGATTAGGTTTAGCGGTTCCCAAAAAGCAAATCAAAACGGCTGTCGGTCGTAACCGATTTAAGCGTTTGGCTCGTGAAAGCTTTCGTAACAATCAACATCAGCTTCCAAACAAAGATTTTGTTGTGATTGCGAAGAAAAGCGCGCAAGATTTAAGCAATGAGGAAATTTTTAAGTTGTTTGATAAGCTATGGCAACGCCTGTCTCGCCCTTCACGTGGATAGCCATTGGGCTCGTTTATCTGTATCGCTGGTTTATCAGCCCTTTGATTGGTCCTCGTTGCCGGTTCACACCAACCTGTTCCACTTACGCGCTAGAAGCTTTGAGAGCTCACGGTTTTGTAAAAGGATGTTGGTTATCAGGCAAACGTCTATTAAAATGCCACCCTTTGAATGAAGGGGGGTATGACCCCGTTCCACCAGTCCAAAAACAAGACAGAGATAACTAACGATGGATTCTCAACGTAATATCCTGCTCATCGGTTTGGCCCTGGTTTCTTTTTTGCTGTTTCAACAATGGCAAGTTGCAAAGAATCCAGAACCTCAAGCAGTTGAACAGGCTCAATCAAGCAGCACTCTACCTGCACCATCTTTTGCTGATGAACTTGACCCAGTTCCTGGTCAACAGCAAGCTTCTGCAAAAACTATCACAGTAACGACTGATGTTTTAACTCTGTCGATCGACACCGTTGGTGGCGATGTGGTACATGCCAACCTTAACGAATACTCTGCTGAGTTAGATTCATCAGATTCCTTTGTTCTGCTTAAAGACGCTCAAGGTCACCAATTTATCGCTCAAAGCGGTCTAGTGGGTCCTCAAGGTATCGACTTGAGCAGCACAAATCGCCCTCACTACAACGTAAGTGCAGACAGCTTCACAATGGCTGACGGTCAAGATGAACTTCGCGTTCCGATGACATTCACTGCAAACGGCATCGAATACACCAAAACTTACATCTTTAAACGCGGCAGCTACGCGCTTAATGTTGAATACGATGTAGTGAACAACTCAGGCAACAACGCAACATTTGGTATGTACGCTCACCTACGTCAAAACCTAATGGACGATGGTGGTAGCATCACAATGCCTACTTACCGTGGTGGCGCATACTCAACAGAAGATACGCGTTACAAGAAGTACAGCTTTGATGATATGCAGGATCGCAACCTGTCTCTTAACCTAGCCGATGGCCAAGGTTGGGCAGCAATGATTCAGCACTACTTTGCCGCAGCTTGGATCCCACGTAACGAACCAGGTACTAACCTATACACTCGTGTAATTGGCAACCTAGGCGACATCGGCGTTCGTATGCCGAACAAAACTATCGCAACAGGCGATCAGGCTAAGTTTGAAGCAACACTTTGGGTTGGTCCAAAACTGCAAGATGAAATGGCAGAAGTGGCACCTAACCTAGACCTAGTAGTGGACTACGGCTGGTTATGGTTCATTGCGAAGCCTCTTCATATGTTGCTTTCATTCATCCAGAGCTTTGTTGGTAACTGGGGTGTGGCAATCATCTGCCTGACCTTCATCGTTCGTGGTGCAATGTACCCACTAACAAAAGCGCAATACACGTCTATGGCGAAAATGCGTATGCTTCAGCCTAAGCTGCAAGCAATGCGTGAGCGTATCGGTGATGACCGTCAGCGCATGAGCCAAGAAATGATGGAACTGTACAAGAAAGAGAAAGTGAACCCACTAGGTGGCTGTTTACCTCTTATCCTACAGATGCCTATTTTCATCGCACTATACTGGGCACTAATGGAATCGGTTGAGCTACGTCACTCTCCATTCTTCGGTTGGATTCATGACCTTTCAGCGCAGGACCCTTACTACATCCTGCCTCTACTGATGGGTGCGTCAATGTTCCTAATCCAGAAGATGAGCCCGACAACGGTAACGGATCCAATGCAGCAGAAGATCATGACCTTTATGCCGGTTATGTTTACCTTCTTCTTCTTGTTCTTCCCATCAGGTCTCGTTCTGTACTGGTTGGTGTCGAACATCGTAACGCTTATCCAGCAAACTCTGATCTACAAAGGATTAGAGAAAAAAGGCTTACACAGCAAGTAACCTTTTAGGAAATGATTGAGAAAGGCGGCCAAAAGGTCGCCTTTTTGTTTTTGGCTGATTACAATTCAGCTAATTAATTGTGATGGCTCCCTAGGTATCTTCCCTATAGCCCAGCTCAAAAGGCAAAATTATGACTACAGATACGATTGTCGCTCAAGCGACCGCGCCTGGTCGTGGCGGTGTCGGTATTATTCGAGTTTCTGGCCCTAAAGCCAACCAAGTGGCGTTAGAAGTCACTGGCAAAACACTAAAGCCCCGCTACGCAGAGTACCTGCCGTTTAAGTCAGAAGATGGCACTGTGCTTGATCAGGGCATCGCACTGTACTTCCCTAACCCACACTCATTTACAGGTGAAGACGTACTTGAGCTGCAAGGCCATGGCGGCCCTGTCGTGATGGATATGCTGATAAAACGCATTCTAGGTATAGATGGTATTCGAGCTGCTCGCCCTGGTGAGTTCTCTGAACGCGCATTTCTGAACGATAAACTCGACCTCGCTCAAGCCGAGGCGATCGCAGACCTCATTGATGCCAGTTCTGAAGAAGCAGCAAAATCGGCACTGCAATCCTTACAGGGCGCATTTTCAGGCCGCATTAATACCTTAGTTGAGTCGCTGATTCATTTGCGTATCTATGTTGAAGCAGCCATCGACTTCCCTGAAGAAGAGATCGACTTTTTGGCCGACGGTAAAGTGGCTGGTGACCTACAAGCCATCATCGACAACCTAGATGCGGTGCGCAAAGAAGCTAACCAAGGCGCTATTATGCGTGAAGGGATGAAAGTCGTGATTGCGGGTCGTCCAAATGCGGGCAAATCAAGCCTACTGAACGCGCTATCGGGTAAAGAATCTGCAATCGTAACCGACATCGCAGGAACCACGCGTGATGTACTGCGTGAGCATATCCATATTGATGGCATGCCACTACACATCATTGATACAGCAGGTTTGCGTGATGCTTCCGATGAAGTAGAGAAAATCGGTATCGAACGCGCGTGGGATGAAATAGCCCAAGCAGACCGCGTGTTGTTCATGGTGGATGGCACGACAACCGATGCCACCGATCCGAAAGATATCTGGCCAGATTTTGTGGATCGCCTACCAGACAACATTGGTATAACTGTGATCCGTAATAAAGCGGATCAAACGGGTGAAGATATGGGGATCTGCCACGTCAATAACCCTACCCTTATCCGTTTGTCAGCGAAGACTGGTGCAGGGGTTGAAGCTCTGCGCGATCATCTCAAGGAGTGTATGGGCTTCTCTGGCAACAGTGAAGGTGGGTTTATGGCTCGTCGTCGTCATCTCGATGCATTAGAACGTGCCGCACAGCACCTTCAAATAGGCCAGGAGCAGCTTGAAGGCTATATGGCTGGTGAAATATTGGCTGAAGAGCTACGCATCACCCAACAACATCTCAATGAGATTACCGGTGAGTTCAGTTCTGACGACTTACTGGGACGAATCTTCTCTTCATTCTGTATCGGGAAGTAAATAATCGAACGCGCGGTGCTGAGCTTAACTCACACCGCGTTTCTTTTTGTACGGCAAGCCATCCATGAGCTTTAGCCGTCGCATTCAATAAGGAAGAAGTATGATCCACATTATTACAGGCAGCACGTTAGGTGGCGCAGAATACGTAGGGGATCACCTGAGTGATCTACTCAACGAGAATGGATTTGAAACAACGATCCACAACCAGCCTTCCCTCAATGATATCGAAAATCAAGGTACGTGGTTGGTGATCACCTCTACACATGGAGCTGGTGAGTATCCTGATAATATCCAACCTTTTATCGCAGCATTACAAAATACACCGCCAAAAATGACTGATGTAAAATTTGCGGTGATTGCGATTGGTGACTCTAGCTACGATACGTTCTGTGCCGCTGGTCAACACGCTTATGATTTATTAGAGGATATTGGTGCAACCCCTCTCGCAGATTGCTTTAAAATCGATGTACTGAGCCATGATGTGCCAGAAGACGCCGCAGAGATGTGGTTAAAAGAGAATATCGAACGTTTTTAAACTCACGACTTTCCCTTCAACAGAGTCGAAATTCGGCTCTGTTTTCTCCCATGTGAATAACTCCCACCAAATTATTTTGTTTAACCGCTCAAAAACCAACCAAACAGACTGTGGATAACTACAATAAGATCCAGTGATTTTCCTTTAGTTATCCCAATAACAACTTTGATCAATTTTACCCCCTGTGTATAACCACCACTTTTGATCCCAGGTAATCCTCGATCTGATCCAATCATGATCACAAGATATGATCCAAAGAAGATCCATGATCTTGTTGATCATTTTTAGGTTATCCACAGAAACGGTCGATCCTAATAGTAGATCTAATAAGAGATCATATATATAGATCTTATATATATTTATCTTGAAGCTTAAAACGGATAAAACGAGAAAACGTTTTTCTCTCTGGCATAAAGCAGGTAAAATACGGCTCCTTTATCTGTCCATTAAATCCCTTTGAATACCTGAGGTCAGTTCATGCTTTATCACGAAAACTTTGACGTCATTGTTGTCGGTGGCGGACACGCAGGAACGGAAGCCGCGCTCGCATCTGCACGCACAGGACAAAAAACACTTCTCCTTACCCATAACATCGATACATTAGGCCAGATGTCTTGTAATCCGGCGATCGGTGGTATTGGTAAAGGTCACTTAGTAAAAGAAGTAGATGCTATGGGCGGTTTGATGGCTGAAGCCATCGACCATGCAGGTATTCAGTTTCGTACACTAAATGCCTCCAAAGGTCCTGCAGTACGAGCAACTCGAGCTCAAGCCGATCGCGCTCTGTACAAAACGTACGTTCGTAATGCATTAGAAAATGCGCCTAACTTAACGTTGTTCCAGCAATCAGTTGATGATCTGATTGTTGAACAAGATCGCGCAGTTGGTGTGGTAACTCAAATGGGACTTCGCTTCCATGCGAAAGCCGTTGTGCTAACCGTGGGTACCTTCCTTGGTGGTAAGATCCACATAGGTATGGAAAGCTCGTCTGGTGGTCGTGCCGGGGATCCACCATCGATCGCATTAGCGGATCGACTGCGTGAACTGCCGTTCCGTGTGGATCGTTTAAAAACAGGTACTCCACCGCGCATTGATGCTCGTACTGTTGATTTTTCAGTGCTAGAAGCTCAGCACGGTGATAACCCAACGCCTGTATTCTCGTTCATGGGCAAACGTGAACAGCATCCGCGTCAGATTCCATGTTTCATCACCCACACCAATGAACAAACTCACGATGTGATCCGTAGTAACTTGGATCGCAGTCCAATGTACGCCGGTGTGATTGAAGGTATTGGTCCGCGTTACTGTCCGTCTATTGAAGACAAAGTGATGCGTTTCGCTGACAAAAACAGCCACCAAATCTTCATTGAGCCAGAAGGCCTAACCACGCACGAGTTATACCCTAATGGTATCTCGACCAGCTTGCCATTTGATGTGCAAGTACAAATCGTGCGCTCAATGAAAGGGTTTGAAAATGCACACATCGTTCGCCCAGGTTATGCGATTGAATACGATTTCTTCGATCCACGTGATTTGAAGCAAACGTACGAGACGAAGTTCATCCATGGTTTGTTCTTTGCTGGCCAGATTAATGGTACGACTGGCTACGAAGAAGCCGCAGCGCAAGGCTTGATGGCGGGCCTAAACGCAAGCTTGTTTAGCCAAGACAAAGAAGGCTGGAGCCCACGTCGTGACCAAGCTTACATGGGCGTGTTGATTGATGACTTATCGACCATGGGTACCAAAGAGCCGTACCGCATGTTCACTTCTCGTGCGGAATACCGCCTGCTACTTCGTGAAGATAACGCCGATTTGCGTTTAACGGAAAAAGCGCGCGAGCTAGGCTTGATTGATGATGTTCGTTGGGCTCGCTTTAACGAGAAAATCAACAATATGGAAACGGAGCGTCAGCGTTTGAAAGCAACGTGGATGAATCCGAAGTCAGAGGGTGTTGATGAGCTGAACAAGCTGCTGAAAACCCCAATGGCCCGTGAAGCGAGTGGTGAGGATCTTCTGCGTCGTCCAGAGATCACTTATTCGCAACTGACGCAACTTGAAGCGTTTGCTCCTGCACTTGAAGATCAGCAAGCAGCTGAGCAAGTTGAAATTCAAGTGAAATATGATGGTTACATCAAGCGTCAGCAGGAAGAGATCGAAAAATCACTGCGTCACGAAAATACCAAGTTACCTGCTGATTTGGATTACCGCGATGTAAAAGGTTTATCAAACGAAGTCGTTGCTAAACTGAGCGAAGCCAAACCAGAGAGCATCGGTATTGCATCACGCATTTCTGGTATTACGCCTGCTGCAATTTCTATTCTACTTGTTCACTTGAAAAAGCATGGTTTGCTGAAGAAAGGTGAGGAAGAATAATGAGCGCATTGCGAACAAAGCTGGATTCACTGATCGCGAAAACCGACTTGGAAGTGTCAGAACAGCAACGAGAGCAGTTAGTTGGTTATGTCGAACTGCTCGATAAATGGAACAAAGCGTACAATTTAACATCGGTGCGTGATCCGCTTGATATGTTAGTGAAACATATTCTTGATAGTATCGTTGTAAGCGCACACCTGCCCGGTGAGCGCTTCATTGATGTTGGTACTGGTCCGGGGTTACCGGGCATCCCTTTGGCAATAATGAACCCTGAGAAAACCTTCTTTTTGCTCGACAGTCTTGGCAAACGCATCCGTTTTATCAAGCAAGTCGTGCACACATTAGGGCTGAAAAACGTGACACCAATTCAAAGTCGCGTCGAAGAATTCCAACCTGAAGAAAAATTTGATGGCGTTTTGAGTCGAGCTTTTGCTTCAATGACAGACATGGTGGAATGGTGCCACCATTTGCCGAAACAAGAGCACGGGGTGTTTCTAGCGCTGAAAGGACAGCACCCTAAAGATGAAATGGATCTGCTTCCTGAATGGTGCAGTGTGACAGAGATCATATCTTTGGCTGTTCCTGAGTTGGAAGGTGATCGTCATCTAGTAATCTTATCGCGCAAGGAAAATTAGCGAGGTAATCGTGGGTAAAATTGTAGCAATCGCCAACCAGAAAGGTGGGGTCGGCAAAACAACAACGTGCATTAACTTAGCGGCTTCGATGGCGGCAACAAAGCGCAAGGTTTTGGTGATCGATCTCGACCCGCAAGGCAATGCTACGATGGCCAGTGGCGTGGATAAGTATATGGTCGACGCCACCGCATACGATCTTTTGGTTGAAGATACACCGTTCGATCAAGTCGTTTGTACCCAAACAACAGGGAAGTATGATTTGATCGCGGCGAACGGAGACGTGACCGCGGCAGAAATCAAATTGATGGAAGTTTTCGCTCGTGAAGTGCGTCTAAAAAATGCATTGTCGTCAGTTCGCGATAACTATGATTTCATCTTTATTGATTGTCCTCCTTCTCTAAACCTTCTTACAATCAATGCGATGGCGGCAGCTGACTCTGTGCTGGTGCCGATGCAATGTGAATACTTTGCGTTAGAAGGTTTAACTGCTCTTATGGATACAATCAGCAAGTTAGCGGCTGTCGTGAATGAAAACCTCAAAATCGAAGGTTTATTGCGTACCATGTACGACCCACGCAACCGCTTATCGAATGAAGTATCCGATCAACTTAAAAAACACTTTGGGAATAAAGTTTACCGTACTGTCATTCCGCGTAATGTTCGTTTGGCTGAAGCGCCAAGTCACGGTAAGCCAGCAATGTACTACGATAAGTACTCCGCAGGTGCCAAAGCGTATCTTGCTCTAGCGGGCGAAATGCTCCGCCGCGAAGAAATCCCAGTTTAACTCTAACCTAAGGAATTCAATCCCATGTCTAAGCGTGGTCTCGGAAAAGGACTGGATGCGTTATTGTCGACCAGTTCGTTTGCTCGTGAAAAACAGCATATTGCATCGCATAGCCAAGATTTATCGGCAGACGGTGAGTTAACCGATTTAGCGATTGGTCAATTGCAGCCGGGCGTATACCAACCGCGTAAAGATATGGCGCCTGAAGCGCTAGAAGAACTAGCGGCTTCGATTCAATCACAAGGCATTATTCAACCAATCGTGGTTCGCCAGGTCGAAAATGGTCAGTTTGAGATCATCGCAGGTGAGCGCCGCTGGCGTGCTGCAAGGCAGGCGGGTTTAAAACGCGTGCCGTGTTTGGTGAAAAAAGTTGAAGATCGTGCCGCCATCGCCATGGCGTTGATTGAAAACATTCAACGTGAAGACTTGAATGTGATTGAGGAAGCCCAAGCGCTTGAACGTCTACAAGATGAATTCACGCTGACACATCAGCAAGTGGCCGATGTGATTGGTAAATCAAGAACGACGGTGAGTAACCTATTACGTCTGAATCAGTTGGAAGTTGATGTAAAAGGTCTGGTTGCAGATAAAAAATTGGAAATGGGTCATGCTCGAGCTCTGTTAGCGTTAGAAGGCGAACAGCAAGTCGAAGTAGCTCAACAAGTGGCTAAGAAGCAAATGACTGTTCGCCAAACCGAACAGTTAGTAAAAAAGTGCTTAGCCCCACAAAATGAGCAAAAAGGGCAACAAGAGGATACCGAAGCCGAGCAAATGTCGCATAAATTGAGTCAGCTGCTTGATGCAAAAGTTTCTCTTACCCGTTCTGCAAACGGAAAAGCGAAATTGACGATAAGTCTTGATGAGCCTCACAAATTGGACCAACTAATTGCCAAGCTTGAGGCCTAGATGAGATAATTGATTTAGGTCAATTAATCGAATTAATCGAATTTTGTGCGAAAGTTGTCGTTTTGTAAACAAAACTGTAAGTTTTTGATGCAATCGAATTGCTTTACGTTGAACTGAACGTATAATTTTCGCCAATTTCCCAGCACAGAGAGTTAAGTGCGAAGTGGATATTACTAGAGGTACGAATACATGGTAGCTGCGTTAGCTAGACCAGGACGAGAGCTCGCAAGGCAATTGTTAATGATCCAGTCTGGCGCGGTTATTTTTGTGGCAGCAGGAATGGCGGTAGCCATAAATCCTGACTGGGGATTTTCAGCGCTGATTGGCGGAGGCATTTTTGTTGTTGCCAATGCAGTATTCGCGCTGTGTGCTTTCATGTTTAGTGGAGCTCGCGCTGCCAAGCGCATCGCTGCTTCCTTCTATACGGGTGAAGTACTGAAAATTCTCATCACGGTTGCACTGTTCTATGTTGCCTACATGTATATGCAGGTGGAACTTGTTCCCCTCAAACTAACCTATTTGCTGGTACTAGGTATTAATATCTGTGCACCAGTGCTATTCATTAACAACAAAAAATAGGATGAGTTATGGCTGCGCCAGGTGAAGCGCTAACATCGTCCGGTTACATTGCCCACCACCTTTCTAACCTATCGCTATACAAGTTGGGTTTAGTAGGGTCGGAGACAAGTTTCTGGAACGTACATATCGATAGCCTGTTTTTTTCTTGGTTTACTGGTTTAATTTTCCTCGGAATTTTTTACAAAGTAGCAAAGAGAACAACAGCGGGTGTACCGGGTAAGCTTCAGTGTGCTGTAGAAATGATCGTTGAATTTGTCGCCGATAACGTCAAAGACACGTTCCATGGACGCAACCCACTGATCGCGCCTTTAGCACTGACTATCTTTTGTTGGGTATTTTTGATGAACGTGATGGACTTAGTTCCTATCGACTTCTTACCATACCCAGCAGAGCATTGGCTAGGTATTCCTTACCTTAAGGTTGTACCGTCTGCTGATGTGAATATCACCATGGCTATGGCTCTAGGCGTTTTTGCATTGATGATTTACTACAGCATCAAAGTAAAAGGTCTAGGTGGATTCGCAAAAGAACTTGCACTACATCCATTCAATCACCCACTGATGATTCCGTTTAACCTACTAATTGAAGTGGTATCGCTATTAGCGAAACCTCTATCACTTGGTATGCGTCTATTCGGTAACATGTTCGCGGGTGAGGTTGTATTCATTCTTTGTGCGGCAATGCTACCATGGTACTTACAATGGATGGGTTCACTACCGTGGGCAATCTTCCATATCTTGGTTATTACGATTCAAGCCTTCGTATTCATGATGTTGACAATTGTTTACCTGTCAATGGCACACGAAGATCCTGATCATTAATTTTTTTAAAGCTTTTTATTTGGGCACTAAGCCAACAACTATAAATTGGAGATAGTAATGGAAACTTTACTGAGCTTTTCTGCAATCGCCGTAGGTATTATCGTCGGTCTTGCTTCTCTTGGTACAGCGATTGGTTTCGCACTGCTAGGTGGTAAATTCCTAGAAGGTGCTGCACGTCAACCAGAAATGGCTCCTATGCTACAAGTTAAGATGTTCATCATCGCGGGTCTACTTGATGCGGTTCCAATGATCGGTATCGTAATCGCGCTACTATTCACTTTCGCAAACCCATTCGTTGGTCAACTAGGTTAATCACCTTTAACTCGGGACGGGCGATTATCGCTTGTCACTGATTAACACTAAGTCCAAATAGAGGGGTAGCTGTTGTGAACATAAACGCAACTCTGCTAGGTCAAGCAATCTCGTTCGCACTATTTGTGTGGTTCTGCATGAAGTATGTATGGCCACCATTGATGCAAGCGATCGAAGAGCGTCAGAAGAAAATTGCTGATGGTCTTCAAGCAGCAGAACGTGCTGCGAAAGACTTGGATCTAGCACAAGCCAACGCTTCTGATCAATTGAAAGAAGCGAAGCGCACAGCAACTGAGATCATCGAACAAGCGAACAAGCGTAAGTCTCAAATTCTTGATGAAGCTCGCGAGGAAGCTCAGGCAGAACGCCAGAAAATCCTAGCGCAAGCAGAAGCAGAACTTGAAGCTGAACGCAATCGTGCACGCGATGAGCTGCGCAAACAAGTTGCTACTCTGGCTGTAGCTGGTGCTGAGAAAATCCTTGAGCGTTCTATCGATAAAGATGCGCAAAAAGATATTCTCGACAACATTACTGCAAAACTTTAAGTCTGGGGGCGCATATGTCTGATTTGACTACTATCGCACGCCCCTATGCTAAAGCAGCCTTCGACTTTGCTTTAGAGAAAGACCAGTTGGACCAATGGGGCCAAATGTTATCTTTTGCTGCTGAAGTGGCCAAAAACGAACAAATGAACGAACTACTAACGGGTTCGGTTTCTGCTGACAAAATGGCAGAAATTTTTGTTGCAGTTTGCGGCGAACAAGTTGATGCACACGGTCAAAACCTTTTGAAGGTAATGGCTGAGAATGGTCGTTTATCGGCCCTTCCTGATGTTTGTACGGAGTTTTTTACTCTGAAAAAAGAACATGAGAAAGAAATTGATGTTGAAGTAATTTCAGCAACAGAGCTTTCTGATGAACAACTTGCAAACATTGGCAGCAAACTTGAAAAGCGTCTTGAACGCAAAGTGAAGCTGAATTGCAGTGTAGATGAGACCCTACTTGGTGGGGTTATTATTCGAGCCGGAGACCTAGTCATCGATGACTCAGCGCGTGGTCGTTTGAACCGCCTGAGCGATGCATTGCAGTCTTAATGGGGATTGGAGCATGCAACTTAATTCCACGGAAATTAGCGATCTGATCAAACAACGTATCGAATCTTTCGAAGTTGTTAGTGAAGCTCGCAACGAGGGTACTATCGTATCGGTAAGCGATGGTATCATCCGCATCCACGGCCTAGCGGACGTGATGCAAGGTGAAATGATTGAATTACCGGGTGGCCGTTATGCACTGGCACTTAACCTTGAGCGTGACTCGGTTGGTGCGGTTGTAATGGGCCCATATGCTGACCTTAAGGAAGGCATGAAAGTTACAGGTACTGGCCGCATTCTTGAAGTGCCAGTTGGTCCAGAACTACTAGGCCGCGTAGTAAACACGCTGGGTGAGCCTATCGATGGTAAAGGTCCAATCGAAGCGAAAATGACTTCGCCTGTAGAAGTGATCGCACCAGGTGTAATCGACCGTAAATCGGTAGACCAACCTGTGCAAACTGGTTATAAGTCAGTTGACTCAATGATCCCAATCGGTCGTGGTCAGCGTGAGCTTATCATCGGTGACCGTCAGATTGGTAAAACAGCACTGGCGATCGACGCGATCATCAACCAGAAAGACTCTGGTATTTTCTCTATCTACGTAGCAATCGGTCAGAAAGCATCGACTATCGCTAACGTTGTTCGCAAACTAGAAGAGCACGGCGCACTACAAAATACTATCGTTGTAGTTGCATCAGCTTCTGAATCTGCAGCGCTTCAATACCTAGCGCCTTACGCAGGTTGTGCGATGGGTGAATACTTCCGCGATCGCGGTGAAGACGCACTGATTGTTTACGATGATCTATCTAAGCAAGCGGTAGCTTACCGTCAGATCTCTCTACTACTTAAACGTCCACCAGGCCGTGAGGCATTCCCAGGTGACGTATTCTACTTACACTCGCGTCTACTAGAGCGTGCAGCTCGTGTAAACGAAGAGTACGTAGAGCGTTTCACTAACGGTGAAGTGAAAGGTAAGACTGGTTCTTTGACTGCTCTTCCTATCATCGAAACTCAAGCAGGTGACGTTTCAGCATTCGTACCGACTAACGTAATCTCGATTACCGATGGTCAGATCTTCCTACAAACTGAGCTATTCAACGCTGGTGTTCGTCCTGCTGTTGACCCTGGTATCTCAGTATCTCGTGTAGGTGGTTCAGCTCAGACGAAAATCATCAAGAAACTATCAGGTGGTATCCGTACAGCACTAGCTGCATACCGTGAACTAGCGGCATTTGCTCAGTTCTCTTCTGACCTTGATGACGCAACGAAGAAACAGCTAGACCATGGTCAAAAAGTTACAGAACTAATGAAGCAGAAGCAGTACGCTCCAATGTCTGTATTTGACCAAGCTCTAACTATCTTCGCGGCAGAGCGCGGTTACCTTGATGATGTAGAACTTAACAAAGTTCTAGATTTCGAGGCGGCTCTACTATCGTACGCTCGCGGTCAATACGCTGAACTAGCAGCTGAGATCGACAAGTCTGGCGCTTACAACGATGAAATCGAAGCTCAGTTGAAGAAACTGACTGACGACTTCAAAGCAACCCAAACTTGGTAATTAGGTCGGTGGCAGTTTCTGCCACCAACTAACGGAGAGTAACGATGGCCGGCGCAAAAGAGATACGTAATAAAATCGGTAGTGTTAAAAGCACTCAGAAAATTACGAAAGCGATGGAAATGGTAGCAGCTTCAAAAATGCGTCGTTCTCAAGATGCAATGGAAGCTTCTCGTCCATACGCTGAAACAATGCGTAAAGTGATCGGTCATGTGGCTAACGCAAACCTAGAGTACCGTCATCCGTACCTAGAAGAGCGTGAAGCTAAACGTGTTGGTTACATCATCGTTTCGACAGACCGTGGTCTGTGTGGTGGTTTGAATATTAACGTGTTCAAAAAAGCCGTTACAGACATGCAAGCATGGAGAGAGAAAGGTGCTGAGATTGAGCTAGCCGTTGTTGGCTCAAAAGCAACAGCTTTCTTTAAACATGGTGGCGCAAAAGTTGCGGCACAGGTTTCTGGTCTTGGAGATAATCCAAGCCTACAAGACCTAATCGGCTCTGTTGGCGTAATGCTGAAGAAATACGATGAAGGTGAACTGGACCGTCTATATGTAGTATTCAACAAGTTTGTTAATACTATGGTTCAGCAACCAACGATCGATCAATTGCTACCTTTGCCTAAATCGGACAGCGAAGAGATGCAGCGTGAGCATTCATGGGACTACATCTATGAGCCTGAACCAAAACCTCTACTGGATACGCTATTAGTGCGTTACGTAGAGTCTCAGGTATACCAAGGTGTGGTTGAGAACCTTGCTTGTGAGCAAGCGGCTCGAATGATTGCGATGAAGGCTGCAACGGATAACGCAACCAGTTTGATTGACGATTTGGAACTTGTGTACAACAAAGCCCGTCAGGCTGCGATTACACAAGAACTATCAGAAATCGTTGGTGGTGCAGCTGCGGTTTAAGCTTAGGTAAAACGAAATAGTTTAGAGGATTAACGATGGCTACAGGTAAGATCGTACAGATCATCGGTGCGGTAGTCGACGTAGAGTTCCCACAGAGCAATGTACCTAGTGTATATGACGCTCTAAACGTAACGGACTCAAAAGAGCGTCTAGTTCTTGAAGTTCAACAACAGCTAGGCGGTGGCGTAGTTCGTTGTATCGTAATGGGTAGCTCTGATGGTTTACGTCGTGGAGTTGAAGTGGTTAACACTGGCGCTCCAATTTCAGTACCAGTAGGTACTAAAACTCTAGGTCGTATCATGAACGTCCTAGGTGACGCGATTGACGAGCGTGGTGAAGTGGGTGCGGAAGAGGTTTACTCTATCCACCGTAGTGCACCAAGCTACGAAGAGCAATCAAACGAAATTGCACTTCTAGAAACGGGCGTTAAAGTAATCGACCTAATTTGTCCATTCGCTAAGGGTGGTAAAATCGGTCTATTCGGTGGTGCAGGTGTAGGTAAGACCGTTAACATGATGGAACTTATCAACAACATCGCACTACAGCACTCAGGTCTATCAGTATTTGCTGGTGTTGGTGAGCGTACTCGTGAAGGTAACGATTTCTACTACGAGATGCAGGAAGCGGGCGTTGTAAACGTTGAGAAGCCTGAAGAATCAAAAGTAGCGATGGTTTACGGTCAGATGAACGAGCCACCAGGTAACCGTCTACGTGTTGCACTGACTGGTCTAACAATGGCAGAGCGTTTCCGTGACGAAGGTCGTGACGTACTACTGTTCATTGATAACATCTACCGTTACACACTTGCAGGTACAGAGGTATCAGCACTACTAGGTCGTATGCCTTCTGCGGTAGGTTACCAGCCAACTCTTGCAGAAGAGATGGGTGTACTTCAGGAGCGTATCACGTCAACGAAATCAGGTTCTATCACGTCTGTACAGGCGGTATACGTACCAGCGGATGACTTGACTGACCCGTCTCCAGCAACAACGTTCGCGCACTTGGATGCAACGGTTGTACTTAACCGTAACATCGCTGCAATGGGTCTATACCCTGCGATCGACCCGCTAGATTCAACATCTCGTATGCTTGATCCACTAGTCGTTGGTCAAGATCACTACGAAGTTGCTCGTGGTGTTCAGCAGACTCTTCAGCGCTACAAAGAGCTGAAAGATATCATTGCTATCCTAGGTATGGACGAGCTATCTGAAGAAGATAAGCAAGTTGTATCTCGTGCACGTAAGATTGAGCGTTTCCTAACTCAGCCTTACCACGTAGCAGAAGTATTTACAGGTGACCCTGGTATTTACGTACCTCTAAAAGAGACTCTACGTGGCTTTAAAGGTCTACTAGCTGGTGAATACGACGACATTCCTGAGCAGGCATTTATGTACTGCGGTAGCATCGACGATGCTATTGAGAATGCGAAGAAGCTATAAGGCTAACTAGGAGGCGATATGGCAGCAATAACCTTTCACCTAGACGTAGTAAGCGCTGAGAAGAAAATCTTCTCTGGTCGTGTTGAAACGTTTCAGGTGACCGGTAGCGAAGGTGAACTTGGTATTTTCCATGGTCACACACCGCTGCTGACCGCTATCAAGCCTGGTATGGTGCGTATTGTGAAACAGCACGGCCACGAAGAAATTATTTATGTTTCTGGTGGTATGGTAGAGATTCAGCCTGGTACAGCGACTGTACTAGCTGATACAGCTATCCGTGGTGAAGAGCTAGACGCAGCGAAGGCAGAAGAAGCCAAACGCCGCGCTGAGGAGCAAATCCAGAATCAGCATGGTGACATGGACTTCGCACAAGCGGCCAGTGAACTGGCTAAAGCCATTGCTCAGCTACGAGTTATCGAGCTGACAAAAAAGCGTCGCTAAGCTCAATTAGCAACGTTGCATGAAAAAAGGCGGCCAATTGGTCGCCTTTTTGATTAATTTTAGTTGGAAATTTACATCCCACCATTAACTAATCCTTCCAAGGTGTTTAAAATAACGCCCAATTAAAATAGAACGTCAATAGGTTATTAATGAAATTCAGTGCTGTGATCCTTGCTGCGGGTAAAGGTACCCGTATGTATTCAAACATGCCTAAAGTGCTACACACTTTGGCAGGGAAGCCAATGGCAAAACATGTTATCGATACATGTACAGGTCTTGGCGCACAAAACATCCACTTAGTATATGGTCACGGTGGTGATCAAATGCAGCAAACGCTAGCAGAAGAGCCTGTAAACTGGGTACTGCAAGCGGAGCAACTAGGTACAGGTCATGCGGTTGATCAAGCGTCTCCGAAGTTTGAAGACGATGAAAAAGTACTGGTGCTTTACGGTGATGTTCCACTGATTTCAGCTGAAACGATTGAAAACCTATTAGATGCACAGCCAACAGGCGGTATTGCACTACTAACAGTGATTCTAGATAACCCGACAGGCTACGGTCGTATTATCCGTAAGAATGGTCCTGTTGTGGCGATCGTTGAGCAAAAAGATGCAACAGAAGAACAAAAACAAATTAAAGAGATCAATACTGGTGTGATGGTTGCGACTGGTGGGGATCTTAAGCGTTGGTTGTCTGGCTTAAACAACAACAACGCACAAGGCGAATACTACCTAACTGACGTTATTGCAGCTGCACACGATGAAGGTCGTGCCGTTGAGGCTGTACACCCAGTCAATGCCATTGAGGTGGAAGGGGTCAATGACCGCGCACAGCTTGCTCGTCTAGAGCGTGCTTTCCAGTCAATGCAAGCTCAGAAGCTGCTAGAGCAAGGTGTCATGCTACGCGATCCAGCACGCTTTGATTTGCGTGGTGAGTTACAGTGCGGTATGGACTGTGAAATCGACGTGAATGTTATCATCGAAGGTAAAGTTTCACTGGGTGATAACGTGGTTATCGGTGCGGGTTGTGTACTGAAAGATTGTGAAATCGACGACAACACCATCGTTCGCCCTTACAGTGTGATTGAAGGTGCAACGGTTGGTGAAGAATGTACGGTTGGTCCATTTACTCGCCTTCGTCCTGGTGCTGAAATGCGTAACGATTCCCATGTGGGTAACTTCGTTGAAGTGAAAAATGCGCGCATCGGAGAAGGTTCAAAAGCGAACCACCTAACTTACTTAGGTGATGCAGAGATCGGCCAACGTACTAACATCGGTGCAGGTACGATCACTTGTAACTACGATGGTGCGAACAAGTTTAAAACCATCATCGGTAATGATGTTTTTGTTGGTTCTGATAGCCAGCTGGTGGCGCCTGTCACTATCGCTGATGGCGCAACCATCGGTGCAGGCACGACACTAACAAAAGATGTTGAAGAAGGTGAGTTAGTAATTACTCGCGTCAAAGAGCGCAAAATTACTGGCTGGCAGCGTCCTGTAAAACAGAAATAAGCAATACCTGCACTCTATCGCTATATTGTCAAAGCCGCTCAACAAGTGCGGCTTTGTTGTTTCTAGCTCAGGCTTCATCGTTAGTAACTAGGAATAGCAATACGTTTTTCGAGCCAACGAACGGCTTGAGATACAAATAGGATGAGTAACAAGTACTCCAAAACGAGGAAGGTATAAATCTCTAGGGGTAAGTACTCATTCACCACCAGCTCATTAGCACGGCGAGTGAGATCGCTTAAACCAATCACACTGACTAAAGAACTCATCTTGAGGATGTAGACAAATTGATTGCCCAGTGGAGGGAGGATTTGTCGAAACGCTTGGGGAAGAATTACCAAGCGCATCTTTTGCCAATAGCTTAAGCCCAAAGACTCAGCTGCTTCATGCTGGCCACGGCTGATAGCTTGTATCCCACCGCGAAACACTTCCGCCATAAACGCACTCTCAGCGATAGTCAGTGCAATAACACCCGCCCAAAAGTGATTGAGTGAGACATCCAATAGCGTAGGCATGCCGTAATACACCCAAAGTAGTAAGACTAAAACTGGCACTGAACGGATCACCTCGACATAAATACGGTTTATCCACTTCAGATAGGCAGAGTCCGACAGAGCGGGTAACGCAACGATCAGGCCCAAGCTCATCGCAAATAACATACTGAGGAGTGATACCTGAATGGTGTCATTAAACCCAGCGATTAAAAACTTTAGATTGGTGAGCCCTTGATCCGTCGAAGGGTCAAGTACATACCAGCCCCATTGATAATCTGAACAACCAGTGAGTAATAGCAATGAAAATAGCCATAGAGTTCGAAACGTCACATTTACTCCCTGAATTAACTAAAAAACTTCCTTTGTTGCTGCTATGTTATCAGTAGAGCTCTAATAAAGGTTAATTATTAAACCGTATAAGGTCATTATTTTTAAGGGAATAAAAATGAGAAAGATTTTACTAGTGCTAGGAATGTGTTTGCTTGCTGCGACTCAAGTCGCTCACGCTGAAAGCCGTCTTCAATCCATTTTAGACAATGGCGTACTCCGAGTTGGAACGACGGGAGATTGGAATCCGATGACGATGAAAGACCCTGCGACAAACAGTTATCGTGGCTTCGATATCGATGTAACAACAGAACTTGCTAAAGATCTCGGTGTAAAAGTGGAGTATGTTCCCACGGATTGGAAGACGCTAGTTAATGGCATTACCGCCAACAAATACGATATTACTGGCAGCGCATCTCTGAACATGTCGCGCGCGAAAGTAGCTGGATACAGCCAGCCGTATTTCTACCTTGCCTTTGTACCTGTGGTGCAAAAGAAAGATCTCGCCAAATTCTCTGATTGGGCGGATTTTAATAAACCAGAAGTAAAAGTCGCGGCGACGTTAGGTACGGTACAAGAAAAAATGGTGAAAGAATTCTTCCCGTCTGCTCAACATATTGTTATTGAAGCGCCAGCGCGCGACTTCCAAGAACTACTAGCTCGCAGGGCCGATGTATCGGTGACGTCCAATGTGGAAGCAGCGACGTTGGTGGATAAGTTTAAACAGTTGGCGATAGTGCCAGTGACCGCACCGCGTAAACCAACCCCAATTGCTATGTTGTTGCCGCAAGACGATCAAGTATGGATTAATTATATCAATCACTGGGTAGAGTTGAAAAAGACTCAAGGCTTTTTTAAGCAGACTGCCAAGAAGTGGGGGTTGAAAAGCTTATAAACAGAAAGAGCCGCATTGCACGGCTCTTTTTATTATCTGAACGATTAAAGTTCGTCTTCACTCACGACTCGGGCGTTGTCAGGAGTCGTAAAGTGCTTGGATAATTCGCGATTCGACAGAATGTATCCCATCCACAGCCCACCCATACAGATGATGATTGCGATGCCAGTAACCATCTGAGCTTGGCTTGCCATTGCGGCTACCAATGCACTTGAGAAGCTACTTACACAGATTTGCAGGCTGTTTTGCAGACCTGCTGCTGTTGCAGGGCTCTGTTGTGCGCTGGCCAGTGCACGGTTTACCACGATTGGGTACAGCGCGCCGTTAGCGACGGCAATCAAACAGAATGGCGCAAGAATAGGCCAAATCGATGACAGCTCCCACTGTGAAGCAATGAAAATCATTAATGCCGCGACACTAAATAGGCCAATCAGTTGGCGCAGAACCTTTTCATCACCAAATTTTCGAACGCCTACTTTACCTAAGTAGCCACCAGCCATAAACGCGATGGTTTGTGGGATAAAGCTCAAACCAATATCTTTTGCTTCGTAGCCCAGTTGCGCCATGATTTCTGGCATCCCAGTTAGGTAAGCAAAGAATGCAGCTGAAGCCGTCGCAAACATAAACACGTTGCCAAGGTATTTTTTAGAACTCAGTAGCGCTTTGATGTCGGCAGACATACTGGTTTGTTTGATTTCTGCTTTCTCGTCTTTTTGTGCCATGGTCGCAAAGACCAAAAAGACACCAACCAGTGTTAGCGTAATAAAGATACTGTGCCAGCCGAAGTTATCTGCCAACACAACCCCTAATTGAGGTGCTAGTGCTGGTGATAGCGCGACGAGTGGCATGATTGTCGCAAAAATTTGTTGGCTACTGCTTGAGTAGCGCTTAATGACCATAGCCTGCCAGATCACGGCTGGTGCACACACACCGATAGCTTGGATAAAGCGCAGTGTGAGTAGTTGCCATACTTGATCACAGAAAGCCAAACCGAATGACGCGATAGTAAATAGCACCAACCCGGCTGCGAGTGTATTACGATGGCCAAATTTATCGGATGCCAATCCCCACATTAGCTGGCCAATCGCCATACCAACGAGGAATACCGTTAAAGAGAGCGCAATTTGCTCAGGGCCTGTTGCAAAGTCGATTTCCATCGCTTTGAATGCTGGCAGATACATATCGGTAGCAACGAAGCCAAGCATCGATAATGCTGCCAGATAAATGAGCTGTAGTTTTGAGATTTTCATGATTCAACCAGTCAAATTATTTAATCATTTTTTAATCAACATCAGTTGGCGCCAACCCTGATTTATTTACCTTATTATTCTATTTTTCGATTTTGAAAAAATAAAACGCTAAAATTATTGGTTATCAATCAAATTTTTTGAAAGGTTAAATCATGTTCTCTAAAGCGTCTTTGGAAATGCTGGATACGGTTGCCCGTTTAGGCAGTTTCACCGCTGCGGCTGAGGTATTGCATAAAGTCCCCTCAGCCATCAGCTATGGAGTAAGGCAGGTCGAGCAAGATTTAGATGTGGTGCTGTTTCGACGTTTACCAAGGAAAGTTGAGCTAACTCCAGCGGGTGAACTTTTTATGGCCGAGGCGCGCTCTTTGCTGCGTCAAATGGAAGAGGTGAAAGCACAAACGCGCCGAGCGGCTCAAGGATGGAAAAGCACGTTAAAGCTGACCTTAGATAACGTGGTGAAGTTAGAAAAACTCAAACCTTTGGTGGAAGATTTTTATCGCGAGTTTGAATTTGCTGAATTGCAGATCAATATGGAGGTCTTCAATGGTTCTTGGGAAGCCATAGCACAAGGTCGAGCGGACATTGTCGTTGGCGCGACATCTGCGGTTCCCGTTGGGGGAGATTTTGAAGTCAAAGATATGGGCGTATTAGATTGGGCATTTGTAATGTCACCCGCTCATCCTTGCGTTCGACAACAAGTGCTTACTGAAGAGTTTGTGAGTCAATTTCCGGCGATCTGTCTTGATGATACTTCGAACGTGCTGCCAAAACGCCATACTGGCCATTATCCGCAACAGCGCCGATTATTATTGCCCAATTGGTATAGTGCGATTGAATGTTTAAAAAATGGGGTGGGCGTGGGTTACATGCCACGTCATATTGCAACACCCTTAATCAATGATGGTGTGCTGGTGGAGAAGGTCATGCCGGATGATAAACCGCTCAGTCACTGCTGCTTAGTATGGCGCAAAGATGATAATCATAAATTGATCCAGTGGATGGTGGACTATCTTGGGTCGCCTAATCAGCTACATAAAGATTGGTTACAGTCATAAAAAACACCTCGCATTAGCGAGGTGTTTTTTATGATATGTTTAAAATGTGGCGTTTTATGACAAGAAAAACTTATACGATGGGTTGTCTGTCTCGTCTTTGCATTGATAGCCAAGTTCACGTAAATGTGCAGAAAACTGAGCTAAATCGCTTTCATCTAACTCGAAACCACATAAAACACGTCCGTAGTCAGCGCCGTGGTTACGGTAGTTGAACAAACTGATATTCCAGTGTGTGCCGAGTGTGCTTAAGAACTTAAGTAGCGCCCCAGGGTACTCTGGGAATTCAAAGCTGTAGAGGCGCTCTTTAAGCGGCTTAGACGGCTTACCACCAATCATGTAGCGCACGTGCAGCTTCGCCATTTCATCATCAGACAGGTCAACCACTGGGTAGCCACCATCACGTAAGTCGTGAATGATATGTTCTAGCTCTTCCTGACCGCCTTGCAAACGCACACCGACAAAGATATTTGCCAATGCGTCATCGTTGTAGCGGTAGTTAAACTCTGTCACGGCACGGCCGCCAATGAGGTTACAGAACTCAAAGAAAGCACCTTGACGCTCAGGGATGGTGACGGCAAGAAGACCTTCACGTTTTTCACCAAGCTCGCAGCGTTCAGAAACATAACGCAGACCGTGGAAGTTGGTGTTTGCGCCAGACAATACCGTACCTAGGTTTTTGTCTTTCAGCTTGTTCTGTTCAGCAAACTTCTTCAGCCCCGCCAGAGCAAGCGCCCCCGAAGGTTCAGCAATGGCGCGAGTGTCTTCAAAGATGTCTTTCACAGCTGCGCAGATTTCATCGCTAGAGACTGCAATATGGCCATCAATGTACTTTTGGCATAGACGAAACGTCTCTTCACCAATGCGTTTTACTGCAACGCCATCGGCAAACATGCTGACCTGGTCTAATACTACTGGTTCACCTGCATCCAATGCTGCTTTGAGGCATGACGAGTCTTCTGGCTCGACCGCAATCACTTTGATTTCTGGCATGAGCTGCTTCACGAGTACCGCAACACCGGCAGCCAAACCGCCACCACCGACAGGGACGAAGATGTAATCAAGGTGACCATTTTGCTGCAGCATTTCCATGCCGATGGTGCCTTGACCTGCAATCACCAGTGGGTGATCGAAAGGAGGGACAAATGTGTACCCATGCAGATCAGAAAGGCGTTCCGCTTCCGCTTTTGCCTCATCAAAGTTGCTGCCGTGCAGCACTACATTGCCACCGAAGCCACGTACCGCATCGACTTTGATGTCTGGTGTGGTTTTAGGCATCACGATGGTGGTTTTGATGCCTAGCTTAGTACCAGAGAGCGCCATGCCTTGAGCGTGGTTACCTGCCGATGCTGCAATGACACCAGCGGCTTTTTGTGCTTCAGATAAACTCGCCACCATGTTGTATGCACCGCGCAATTTGAACGAGTGTACGGGTTGGCGATCTTCACGCTTGATCTGCACATTATTCCCGATACGTGCAGATAAACGAGGCATTTCTTGCAGTGGCGTCACTGTTGCTACTTCATAAACAGGTGCGCGAAGGATTTGGCGCAGATAATCTGCGCCAGTTTGGTTCACTTGTTTTTCGGGTTGAGCTTCCATCATTGCTAGCCCTCTAGCTTCGACTTGTCTCGTACTGCACCCTTGTCAGCACTGGTTGCCATACTCGCGTACGCTTTGAGTGCAAATGAAACTTCACGTTGGCGGTCAACTGGTTTCCAGCCTAGTTCGTCTTGTTTTGCACGGCGCTCAGCAAGTTCTTGTTCAGACACTTGGAGTGAAATTGAACGGTTTGGAATATCAATTGCGATCATATCGCCTTGTTTTACCAGACCAATTGCACCGCCGTTTGCTGCTTCAGGAGAGGCGTGGCCGATAGACAGACCTGATGTGCCGCCAGAGAAACGGCCGTCAGTCAGAAGTGCACACTCTTTGCCAAGGCCCATCGATTTTAGATAAGTGGTTGGGTAAAGCATTTCTTGCATGCCCGGACCACCTTTAGGGCCTTCGTAACGGATAACAACCACGTCGCCAGCTTTTACTTTGCCACCCAAGATGCCTTCTACGGCGTCTTCTTGGCTTTCAAATACCACAGCTGGACCAGTGAATTTATGAATGCTCTCATCCACACCAGCAGTCTTAACGATACAACCATCTAATGCGATGTTGCCTGATAGAACGGCTAGGCCACCTTCTTGGCTAAAGGCATGATCGATAGTACGAATACAACCTTCCGCACGGTCGTCATCAAGGCGATCCCAGCGGCAATCTTGTGAGAACGCTTGAGTAGTACGAATACCCGCAGGACCTGCGCGGTAGAACTTAAGTACTTCTTCGTCTTCAGTTTGGATGATGTCGTATTTCGCCAGCTGCTCTTTCATCGAAAGGCCAAGCACGGTGCGCGCATCATTGTGTAGAAGACCTGCACGATCTAACTCACCAAGAATCGCCATGACGCCACCTGCGCGGTGTACGTCTTCCATGTGATATTTCTGGGTAGATGGTGCCACTTTACATAGGTGTGGTACTTGACGTGATAGGCGATCGATATCTTCCATATCGAAATCCACTTCACCTTCTTGCGCCGCGGCAAGTAGGTGCAGAATGGTGTTGGTTGAACCGCCCATTGCGATGTCCAATGCCATTGCGTTTTCGAACGCATCAAACGTAGCGATGTTGCGCGGCAGTGCTGATTCGTCATCTTGCTCGTAGTAACGACGAGTCAGTTCAACGATACGACGGCCTGCATTAAGGAACAGTTGTTCACGGTCTGCGTGCGTTGCCAGCATAGAACCGTTGCCCGGCTGAGAAAGACCCAGGGCTTCTGTTAGACAGTTCATCGAGTTTGCAGTGAACATGCCTGAACACGATCCACACGTTGGACATGCGCTGCGTTCGATCTGCTCGCTTTGCTCATCAGACACTTTTGGATCCGCGCCTTGGATCATCGCATCTACAAGGTCTAGTTTGATGATCTGATCAGAAAGCTTGGTTTTACCCGCTTCCATTGGACCACCAGAAACAAAGATAACCGGGATGTTAAGACGCATAGATGCCATCAACATTCCCGGAGTGATTTTGTCACAGTTAGAGATACATACCATGGCATCGGCACAGTGCGCGTTGACCATGTACTCCACAGAGTCTGCGATAAGTTCGCGTGAAGGCAGTGAGTACAGCATGCCGCCGTGACCCATTGCGATACCATCATCAACCGCGATGGTGTTGAATTCTTTTGCGATGCCGCCGGCTTTTTCGATTTCACGCGCTACAAGCTGGCCCATGTCTTTCAGGTGTACGTGACCCGGAACAAATTGAGTAAACGAGTTTACAACGGCGATGATTGGTTTACCGAAGTCTTCTTCTTTCACACCCGTTGCACGCCACAGTGCTCGTGCACCCGCCATGTTACGACCATGTGTGGTGGTAGCTGATCTATATTTTGGCATTTCCTAATCCTTCTTACTTCTGTTCTGGGTACACATAGTCTAACCAGCCCCACTTATCTTCCGTGGTGCCGTCAAATAGGCCAAAGTAGGCTGCTTGTAGTTCTTTAGTGATAGGGCCGCGCTTACCAGTGCCCACTTCAATCTTGTCGATGGTTGCCACTGGTACAATCTCAGCCGCAGTACCTGTCATGAAGACTTCATCGGCAAGGTAAAGGGCTTCACGAGCAATGTTCGCTTCACGTACTTCGTAGCCTTTATCGCGTGCAATTGTCATGATCGAGTCACGAGTGATGCCCGGTAGAATCGCGCTAGTTGCTGGTGGTGTGGTGATTACGCCATCTTTGATAACGAAGATGTTTTCACCAGCCCCTTCCGATAGGTAACCATCTACGCTTAGCGCAATACCTTCGTCGTAACCGTGACGACGGGCTTCACCACCAACCAGTAGTGAAGATAGGTAGTTACCGCCTGCTTTAGCCGCAGTTGGGATGGTGTTTGGCGCAGCGCGGTTCCAGCTTGAAATCATCGCGTCGACACCTTTTTCTAGCGCTTCTTCGCCTAAGTAAGAGCCCCAAGGAAATGCTGCAATGATTAGATCCATCTCAGTGCCAACTGGTGGACATACGCCTAAGCCAACATTACCGACAAAACCCAATGGACGAATGTAAGCGCTGTCGAGTTTGTTTTGGCGCAGCGTTTCGCGGGTCGCTTCCATGATTTCTTCTACAGAGAAAGGGATCGGAAAGCGGTAAATCTTGGCAGAATCTTTTAGACGTTGTGCATGCTCACGGTGACGGAAGACAATTGGGCCTTTTGGTGTGTTGTAACAGCGCACGCCTTCAAACACGGATGTACCATAGTGCATTGCGTGAGTCAGAACGTGAACGTTCGCCTCTGCCCATGGAACCATCTCACCATTAAACCAAATGAAATCTGCAGTTTTCGTTGCCATTTGTTGCCTTCCTTATGCACTTACGTGTTGTTGTAAGTTGTGATTTGGCAGTTCATCGTTGCGGATTTTTAGCACCTCAACCTTACGAACGTCCCACAACTTCTCTATTTGATTGATCAAAAACGAGATTGGTCGATCGCTGTCGACGATGATCTCGACGCTGGCTACTTTGCTTTCGTGGTTTTGCGTAGCAGCGACTTGTTTGATCACGAAACCTCGGTGACGAATCACACGTAGAACGCGCTCCAACAGTACCGGTTTGTCATCGGCTTTGATGTCGAGTAAATATCTGTCCATGCGATTGTCTCCTATGTATTTTCCAACATATCACTGTTTGATGCGCCAGGTGGCACCAATGGCCACACGTTTTCTTCTTCATCAATCAAAACGTGAAGCATGTAAGAAGTTTCACTCGCTAGCATCTCTTTGAGAGCAGGTTCGACTTCTTCTTTCTTGGTGATGGTTTTGCCCGGGATATCGAACGCTTTTGCTAACATCACGAAATCTGGGTTGTCATCAAGAATGGTTTCACTGTGGCGACCGTCAAAGAACAATGACTGCCATTGGCGAACCATGCCAAGACGTTGGTTATTAAGAAGGACAATCTTCACTGGAATCTGACGACGCTTCAGCGTGCCCAATTCCTGAACGTTCATCATAAATGAACCGTCACCTGTAATAAGGATAGACTGATCATCAGGACGTGCGACTGCAGCACCCATCGCCGCTGGCAAGCCAAAGCCCATGGTGCCAAGGCCAGCAGAAGTGATAAAATTTTGTGGTTCGCGTGGCTGGATATGTTGCGCTGCCCACATCTGGTGCTGACCGACGTCGGTCGAGACAATTGAGCTATCTGGCATCATGTCAGACAGTTGTTTAAGCAATAGCGGTGCGTAGATTAACTCGCCCGGGTGGTCGTAACGCCACTTAAAGCCGCTGCGCAGACTTTCACTGTGATGAACCCACGGTGAAATATCTTGAGTCAGCTCTAGCTGAGGAAGAATGGTGTTGATGTCGCCACGTAATGGTGCGTTGGCGTGGCGCAGTTTATGAATCTCCGCAGCATCAATGTCGATGTGAATCACTTTCGCATTTGGTGCAAACGTGTCGAGCTTACCCGTCACACGGTCATCAAAACGCGCGCCAACCACAATCAATAGATCGGCTTCTTGAACCACTAGGTTGGCGGCTTTGGTACCGTGCATACCCAACATACCAAGATAGTGAGGATCATGGCGTTCAATGGTACCGAGACCTTTTAATGTGCTAACTGCAGGCATTGGGTTTAAGCGAAGAAATTCGCGTACTGCATCGGTTGCTTTCGCAAGTTGCACGCCACCACCAACATACAACACTGGGCGAGTAGATGCTGCCAGGACATCTTGCGCACGTTTGATATCTTCAGCGCTGACATCTTCGATTGCTGGTGCTATGTATGGAGGAAGAAGGTCTGTGGGTGCTTGAGCGAGTTGAACGTCTTTGGCGATATCGACAATGACTGGACCCGGACGACCGGTTTTTGCGACCTCAAAGGCTTCGGCAAGTGTCGGAGCTAGATCTTCAATTTCGGTCACGAGATAGCTGTGCTTAGTACAGGCTAGGGACATTCCGATCACATCCATTTCTTGGAATGCATCGGTACCGATATGAGAGCTAGCAACCTGGCCTGTGATGGCAACTAGAGGTACGGAGTCAAGGAAAGCGTCGGCAAGGCCGGTAACAAGGTTAGTGGCTCCTGGGCCAGAAGTTGCCATGCACACAGCAACGTCTTGAGTGGAACGAGCCATCCCGATAGCTGCCATAGCGGCCCCTTGCTCGTGACGGCATAGGATGTGTTCCACCCCACCGTCATACAAAGCATCATAGATTGGCATGATGGCCCCGCCGGGGTAGCCAAAAACGGTTTCGATGCCTTGCTGTCTTAAAGCGGCTACGACAAGTTGTGCACCAGTCATCGTAAACCTCCTTTGCTACGTTGTGGCTCGTAGCGATTGCCATATTTATTGCACTTCATGTGCACTCCCATTCTTCCCGTTAAACTGTCCGAGGGTTAGACAGATGACAACTTGTAGTTGTAAAAAAACCCCCGGACTTTTCAGTGCGGGGGTTTTTTGTAATTTGTGGTTACCTTTCGCCCACAATACCCCGCGCGGTGCCAATAATGACCACGATAATCAGGGCTAGCAGTGCGTTGATATGAGCGAAAAGGTTCATCTGTCTGTCGTTCTTTTTTCGTTAAAAAATGTTGTGTAATGTTCTACGAAATTGTTTGCGTCATTAGTGGTATCACACAATTCCGCTGCATGACAAGCAAAAAGTCATTCTTTTTTCACATTAACTCTCAATTGGGACGCGGTATATAACATAACCAACCAGATAAAACATTTGTTTACAGAGTGTTCAAAAAAATTGAGGAACGTATGGGGCTGGCAATCATTCATAGTCGAGCAAGCGTCGGGGTGCAAGCGCCATCGGTTAGTGTAGAAGTTCATATCAGCAACGGCATGCCAGGGTTTACCTTAGTAGGCTTGCCAGAGACAACGGTAAAAGAGTCCAAAGATCGCGTACGCAGTGCGATCATTAATTCTAACTTTCAATTTCCTGCTAAGCGGATCACCGTGAACTTGGCTCCGGCAGATCTACCCAAGGAGGGAGGACGTTTTGATCTTCCTATTGCATTGGGAATTTTGGCCGCTTCGGAGCAAATCGCGACAGATAAGCTCAAAAACTACGAATTTGTTGGTGAGTTAGCACTATCTGGTGGTCTGAGGCCTGTAAAAGGTGTGCTGCCTGCTGCGCTGGAAGCTAGTAAGATTCAACGCCATTTGGTCGTCCCACATGTGAATGGCGATCAGGCGGCGCTGGTGGGGAAGGAACAACATAAATCGGCCCAATCATTACTGGAAGTATGTGCCGAGCTTTGTGGTCAACATCGACTGAATCTTTTTCAAACGCCTAAGCGAAAAACGATCGAAAAACATGGTCGAGACTTACAAGATATTATTGGCCAACAACAAGGTAAGCGAGCACTGGAGATTGCTGCCGCTGGAAACCACAACTTACTTTTCCTTGGCCCGCCAGGTACTGGAAAAACGATGTTGGCTTCGCGTTTGTGTGACTTATTACCGGAAATGAGTGACGAAGAAGCAATGGAAACCGCTTCGGTGGCATCGTTGACTCAGAGTGAAATTAATGAGCATAACTGGAAGTCGCGTCCGTTTCGTTCTCCGCACCATTCAAGTTCAATGGCGGCATTAGTCGGCGGTGGTTCGGTACCCAGACCAGGGGAGATCTCTTTAGCCCACAACGGGTTATTGTTTCTCGATGAAATGCCCGAATTTGATCGTAAAGTTCTAGACTCGTTACGCGAACCGCTCGAATCTGGCGAGATCATTATCTCTCGAGCGCAAGGTAAAACACGCTTTCCGGCTCGCTTCCAATTAGTTGGAGCCTTGAACCCAAGCCCGACAGGATATTACGAAGGCAATCAAGCGCGCACCAATCCACAAGCTATTTTGCGCTACCTTGGTCGATTATCTGGACCACTGTTAGATCGCTTTGATATGTCTTTAGAAATCCCAGCTTTGCCCAAAGGGACATTAGCAGAAGGTGGTGATCGCGGTGAGCCGACTGCTATCGTAAAAGCGCGTGTGAGCCATGCGCGTAACAATATGCTAAACCGCAGTGGTAAGGTCAATGCACTGCTAGGTAGTCGAGAAATTGAGGCGTTTTGTCCCTTGCACAAGAGTGATGCTGAGTTTCTTGAAACCGCTTTGCACCGTTTAGGACTCTCGATTCGTGCGTATCATCGTATTATCAAAGTGGCGCGAACAATCGCCGATCTGGATGGGGCGGAGCAAATTGAACGAACGCACTTGGCTGAAGCACTTGGGTATCGAGCGATGGACCGTTTGCTGAAACAGCTTACGGCGCAAGCGGTATAGAGACATGCAAAATGTCATCGCAACAAGTGTTGTGAGCGCCTTGTTGCGATGAAGGACGTTAGAAGGTGTAGTTGAGACCAAGCGACAATAGGTACTCTTTCTCCTCATAAAACGTGATATTCGAGTCAGTTTGGCTATAGCCGGCTAAAGAAATGAACGACCAGTCTTGCCAGTCAAATACGTTTTGATATTCGTAGGCCGCAAATAGGCTAATGGTGTCGTCATTTCGTGTTTTAGCAAAAGTTTGGCTAGCGGCTTGATAGTCTTTCCATGCATAACCCGCGGTGAGGGCCAATCGATGGCGATTGATAAATTTAAACCAGCTAATGTCAAATCCGTACGAATCAAATGACTCCGCCTTACCGTCGGCATCTTGATTGATGTAGGTGAAAGCGGGTTGCAACATAGACGTTTGGTTGAGTGGAATGCGATAGTCGCCTTTGACATAGTAAAGGTTAGCATCGCGAGCAAGTGAGCGGTCTGTCACTTCCTCCTGCTCGATGTCTTTATCAGCATAAGCAAGATCAAGGTTGAAGTTCTTATCAATTAACCCTTTGATCTGAAAGCGATACGCATTGCCGTCAACATCCGTCTCTTTACGTGCGGTTCCTACTTGATAAGGGTTGCGCCAAGTTTCGCCTTTGAGTACCGTCGGCAGATAGGAAACATCGAGCACGGTGCCAGATTGTAGCTCGTGTTGATAGCCCAACTGAAAAGCGAGTGTACCTACCGCGACATCTGAGCGTGTGGTACCGGCGTAAACTTGGTGGTTGAGTCGGCTACCAAAGGTGTATGTCACACTCCCTAGCGGTGCAGCGATAACGGAACTGTCACTATCGGCACGCTTATCGAGAGAATCGATGGTGTTACTATTTTCTGTATTGAAATTGGATTCTGATGATATGAATCCGGCATTCAGCGAAATTTCACCGCCAAAACCCGCGGTTTCAGCGAGTTGAGCCTGAGCAGAACTGACGACAAAGGCCAAAGGCAAGAGAAGTAGCCTTGGTTTCATTCGTTATCTCCTTGTTGTCGAATGAGTGGTGCACATATTGGTTGCGGTAACAAATCTGACCATTTCCACGCATGTTCCAATGTGGCAAAGGCGCAGTATAATTACACGCTGTTTTATTCTTCACACATTATCACTGTTGTTTGACTATCATGTTGGCATATTTGTTATTTTTTTTTAACGCTTCTTTTGTGATTCTCAATTCTGCGGTTTGTTCACTCGCAATTTGTGTTATCGCTGTATTTAAAATATTGCTTCCTGGCGTAAAGCTAAAAGCGATAGCGACCGTTTGTGCCAATAAGGTGATGTGGTTATGGGCTACCGTTAATGCGTGCATTCTGGCGGTATCTAACCGTGTTGAGTGGGATGTTCAGGGCGGTGAAGCGCTTAAAAAAGACGGGTGGTATCTGCTGATCAGTAACCATCTCAGTTGGACCGATATTGTTGTGCTTTGCTGCGTGTTTAAAGACCGTATTCCCATGCCGAAGTTTTTCCTCAAGCAACAACTGCTGTATGTGCCTTTCATCGGGATGGCGTGTTGGGCGCTCGACATGCCATTTATGCGTCGCTATTCGCGAGAGTATCTGATCCGCAATCCTCATAAGCGAGGTCAAGATTTAGAGACGACACGTCGCTCGTGCGCTAAGTTCAAACACACTCCAACCACAGTGGTTAACTATGTCGAAGGAACCCGATTTACCGAAGAAAAGCAGCGTAAGAGTAAAGCAAACTATCAATATTTGCTGCAACCAAAATCGGGCGGGATTGCGTACACGTTAGCGGCGATGGGGGAACAGTTCGAGAGCATTATCGACGTGACGTTGGCGTACCCAGAAAATACGCATAAACCGTTCAAGGATTTATTGATGGGCCGCATGAGCAAGGTGGTTGTGCGTGTAAATGTGTTACCCGTTGATGAAAGAGTGCTTGGTGATTACTTCAACGATAAGCCCTATAAGCGGCAATTTCAGCAATGGCTGAGTGATGTGTGGCAAGAAAAAGATCGGTTACTACAAGAGATTTACAAGTAAACAAAAGGGGAGCGATGTGCTCCCCTTTTGATTGATATCGATGTGCTTATTTTAGTGTCAGCAAGTAGTTCACCAGAGAGAAGTACTCATCCATCGTTTTGATGCTTTGTGCTTGAACTAGGTATTTGTTGTTAACGATAACCGCAGGAACGCCGGTTAGACCGCTGTTTTCAAATTGCTTGTCCATACGGCGAACCATGGAATCAACCGCAAAGCCTTTGAATGCAGAGTCGAATTTCTTCGCGTCTACACCTTCATCAAGGAAGATTTGACGAAGTTCTTCATCATTACGTGGCGCCTTCTTTAGATTGTGGATGCGGTTAAACATCACTGGCACCATTTTGTCTTCCACTTTTAGTGCAACCATCGTTGCGTAGGCTTTGCTCATTGATGGGCCCATGTTGCCACCCATGAAAGAAACGTGGTTTTTTAATAGCTTAGTACCTTCTGGCAACTGCTTTTTCAGTTGCTGGATAACTGGTTCAAAGCTATTGCAGTGCGGGCAGTAGAAAGAGAAAAACTCCGTCACAAGAGGTTTTTTTGATGCCTCAAGATCCAATACTTTGTAATGTTCACCTTCTTTGAATTGCGCTGCATGTGCCGACAGGCTTAACATCAGCATAGAAAACAGTGCGAACAGTTTTTTCATCGAAATATCTCCATTTTTGAATTTTTGGCCTGACTTACCATTGAGGCATTAAAGACAGCGGTGCTTCTTCTAAAGCGGCGATCTGCTCTTTAAATGCAAGGACCTGACCTTCCCAGTATTTTGGCTCATTAAACCATGGAAAAGCGAGAGGAAATGCAGGGTCATGCCAACGTTTTGCTAGCCATGCCATATAGTGCACCATTCGTAGACCGCGAAGTGGCTCGATTAGTTTCAATTCTGCAGGATTAAAGTCGCAAAACTCTTGGTAAGCCTCTAAAACAATATCCAACTGCATCAGTTTGTCTTGGCGTTCACCGTTCAATAGCATCCATAAGTCTTGTACTGCAGGGCCGTTACGAGCGTCATCCAAATCAACAAACATAGGGCCATCTCGCCACAAAATATTGCCTGGGTGGCAATCGCCATGCAAACGAATGATATTGAAGCCTTCTTGCCAGTGGCTTTCAATTGATTTGATCAGCATATCCAAGTCATTGAAGAAGCTGTTCTCCAAGTGCATTGGAATCATATTGGCGTTTTGCAGAATCTCTCTTGGTTGATACAGGTATTCTTGTAAGCCGATCGTAGGGCGATGTTGGAAGGCTTGGCGGCTGCCGACTTTATGGATGCGGCCAAGGAAACGCCCTACACCTTCGAGCTGATCTAAATTGTCAACCTCGTATTGGCGACCACCCACGCTATCAAACAGCGCAAAAGCATAGCCTTGATAGTGATGCAGGGTTTCACCGTTGATGCGCACAGGTGGTGCGACGGGGATCTCATTGCCAATCAGCTCTAAAGTAAAGTCGTGCTCCTCTTGGATCTGTTCATTGCTCCAACGTTCAGGACGGTAAAACTTGACGACATAACGACGACGCTCTTCGTCAGTGAATTGATAAACACGGTTTTCGTAGCTATTGAGGGGAAGAAAGCCTGATTCTGCGCGAACGCCGATGCTTTCTAACGCGTACCACATAAAGTCTGGGGTAAGGGCGTCAAAGTTAAACATACTTTGGGACATATAAACAAAAAGGCTCATTACTGAGCCTTTTTCCGTTAGTCACTGAAGTAGCGCTATAGTTTTTTAATAAAACGGCTTTCTACTTCAATAGTGAATTCGTTGCTCTTATCGGTGAGTATAAACTGAATTGTCGTAATCGCAGAGTTTAGCTTGTCAGGATCGGCACCAAGACTCATTGGCAGGTTCAATACCTCACCTGGCTGGACCTGAATTGTCTGCTTACCATACCAGCTTACATCGGATAGCCCTTCAACATCCAACGAGTACTCTTGCACTTGCTGAGTTTTGTTGATCACCTTGAGGGTGTAGGTGTTTTCTACTTCTCCCGAGCCATTAACGCGGAACAGTTGGTTACGGTCGCGAATAACACTCATGCCGGCTGGGTCTACCGCTGCAATTTGGGCAAAGAAAAGACCGACCATGACGAGTAGTACGGCACCATAGCCTAACAGCTTCGGACGCATGACTTTGGTACTCTTACCCGATAAGCGATGCTCGGTGGTGTAACTAATTAAGCCTTTCTCGTAGCCCATGCGATCCATGGTGTTATCACACGCATCAATACAGGCGCCACAGTTGATACATTCATACTGCAAGCCGTCACGAATATCGATACCTGTTGGGCACACCTGCACACACAAATCACAATCAATACAATCACCCAAACCAAGTTGCTTTGGATCGGCTTTACGCGGACGTGGGCCACGTTTTTCCCCACGTTTTGCATCGTAGCCAACGATGAAGGTGTCTTTATCAAACATGGCAGACTGGAAGCGCGCGTAAGGACACATGTGAATACACATGATGGAACGCATCCAACCAGCATTACCATAGGTACAAATGGCAAAGAACATTACCCAAAAGACGGGCCAGAAGTTGGCGTTAAAGGTGAAAAAGTCGATAACCAATTGCTTCATTGGCACGAAGTAGCCAACAAAAGTAAAACCAGTGGCGAGTGCAATGGCAAACCAAGCTATATGTTTGACGGTTTTACGCATCGCTAAATTCGCCGTCAGCTTATTGGAGTCTTGTTTACGGCGTTTATTGGCACTACCTTCGAGCTTCTCTTCAAACCAGATATACATGAAGGTCCAGACGGTTTGTGGGCAGAGGTAGCCACACCAAACTCGACCTAAGAAGGTGGTAATAAAGAACAACCCAAACGCCGCGATCACAAACAGCAAGGCGAGTAGGGTAAGATCTTGTGGGTACAACGTGGTACCGAAAAAGTTGAACTGCTGGTTGCCAATATCAAGCAAGATCGCTTGACGTTCACCGTAAGGGATCCACGGTATCAAAGCGAAGAGAAGCAGTAAAAACCAACCACCGTAACGACGCAGTTTCTGGTAAGTCCCTTTGCTTTCGCGTACATAGATGCGATTACTTGGGTTGAACCGATCCCCGTTTCCTTTATGGGTTTTGGGATTATAGGTTTTAGGAGTCACATCTTTGATATCGATCTTGTCCTGACTCATGCACTCATCCTTCTTAGGCTTTTATAATGTACGGCGTCATTTCTATTGATGTCGCTCGATGACATTGCTGCTCGTTCCGTCATAAAGATGACCGAACATAATTATTTTAGTAAATACTGATGAACGGCGATTATACAATCAATAACAATTCCGTTTCTTTAACGCAGTCAATGTTTAACAACAAAAATCAGTACAGTTAACCTGATAATTGGCTGAACAGTTATAACCAATTGTGGGACTAAAAACTTTGGTTATAAAAAAGCGACTCACAGAGAGAGTCGCTTAAAGAATACTGGCTGTTGAGCTGGTTATTTGATGATGCCACGAGCGCGTAGGATCGCCGTTTTAAAATCGTCCTCTTGGTCTTTTTTGAGTCCAGGGATCATTTCATCTTTGCTGCTATTACGCATTTTAAGGTGGTAGATCAGTACATCGTCGGTCAGATCTTCTAGCTTTCCTTCATAGCCTGCTTCTTTTGCTAGCTTAACGATGAACTGCAATAGATTCAGCTCTTGATCTTTATGCCATTCAGGCTCTAGTAGCTCAAGCAGCTCTTCAATGCGATGACACTTCATTTCTTTCTCCACAGAATTTATAGGTGTAATTAGCAGTAAAGGTACCAAATTGCTTTGCGAAGACCAAATAGGAAAAACTATCTCTTTCACTGTAGTTCGTTCTAAGTCTTTGAAGCTTTATGAGTCGCGTGCAAAGAAAAAAGCGCAGCTGGCGCCGCGCTTTTGATTAAGCTGCTTTGATAACTTTGGCCGGAACACTCGACATCATTGCTGTCTTCTCAACCAATGTCATTGCTGGCGCAACTTGCTTTGCCTTTGGTGCAGTAGTAAAGCCACTGCGGCGGCGCATTGCACTAGTATTAGTGTGTGCGAACCTGACTGTTGTTGGGCGCATTAATTTACCTAACTGTCAGGCATATCCATTGCCGATGTAATGGCCTGAATCATTATGAGCTAGGCTCCAACAAGATTGAAGAATCACTCTTCTGGCTCTCGCCAATCCAGTTAATGAGTCAGGAATACCGATATGCATGCATATCAAGTGTAAGATTAGCATCCTTGTAATAATTGGTCGATAGTTGAGCAATTGAATTGTTTAGATTTTGTCATTTTGTCGCGATGTTCGAGGCAATTTTTGTTTGATCCCACGATCAGCAGTAGTAGTATGAGATCTCGATGAAGGAGGTGCCTATGTCATTTTTGAAGAAGACACTTGCCAGTTTTGGGATTGGGAGCGCGAAGGTCGACTCAATCTTAAACCAAGACGTGCTATACCCAGGTCAAAGTGTGGATGTGTCAATCCATGTATATGGTGGTGCGACTGAACAAGCGATCGACAACATTGATTTAAAACTCTGTTGCCGCTACATCGCCGAAGCCCCTGATGACCGTGGTGCGCGAGAAGGACACAGCATGCGCCGAGTACCTCAAACTCATGTGCTTGCTAAGTGGAGTCTCCCTTACGCATTTACCATCCATTCCGGCGAAGAGCGTACCTTCGATGTTAAGCTCGATGTGCCTTGGAACACGCCTGTCACCATTGGTGATGCCAAAGTATGGTTAGAAACCGGCTTAGACGTTGCTGCTGCTTTGGATCCGACTGATAAAGACATCCTCACCGTTCGACCTGATCCACTGATGGATGCGGTACTATCTGCATTTGAAGCGCAAGGTTTACGAATTCGCCAGGTGGAATGCGAGGAAGTGAAAGGATTCGATCTACCATTTGTGCAAGAGTTTGAACTGGTGCCAACCGACGGACCTTACCACGGCGTGTGGCGCGAATTAGAATTTGTTGCCCACCGCAGTGAGCAAGAGCTCAAGTTGTGGTTTGAAGTTGACCGCACACGCAAGGGGCAAGGTGGCATGCTCGCGAGCTTACTGAGTAGTGGCAAACTCAAGCGAGAGCTGACCATTCCTGCCACGACTAAGCCAGATCAAGTTGGCGAACTGGTACTCAATTATCTCGATCAAACTACTGCCGTTCATGAGTCTTAATTTAAGCTTACACGTGTAAGCCTAATGTGCCATACTAGAGCAAATTTCAAACTCTAGTATAGGCGCATTGATGTCCGAGCTGCAGAAACCTCAATACAGTCAACGTGAAGAACTGGCCAATACCATCACCCACGGTATAGGGATGATTTTTGGTATTGTTGGCTTGATACTGCTGTTAGTTAAAGCCATAGACCATCAAGCTGACACTTTAACGCTTACCAGTATGGCGATTTATGGTGCGAGTATTATCGTGCTATTTTTGGCCTCGACGCTCTATCATGCGATCCCTCATCCCAAAGCGAAACGTTGGCTAAAAACCTTCGACCACTGTGCTATTTATCTTTTGATAGCAGGCAGCTATACCCCTTTCTTGTTAGTCAGCTTAAGAACACCTCTAGCATTTGGGTTGATGATCGTTATTTGGAGCATTGCGTTGATCGGCATCATCATGAAAGTTGCGTTCGTCTATCGATTTAAAAAGCTTTCTTTGATGACGTATTTGGTGATGGGATGGTTATCGTTGATTGTGATTTATCAGTTGGCGATCAACTTGGATGTCGGCGGACTTACACTGCTTGCCGCTGGTGGAATTGTGTATTCACTGGGCGTGATTTTCTACGTTGCGAAGCGCATTCCCTTTAACCATGCGATTTGGCACGGCTTTGTTTTGGCTGGCTGCGTGTGCCATTTCTTTGCTATTTATTACTTTGTTGAGCCTATCTAGCCGATAGGCTCAACAAAGAATATTAAACACGTATTAGCGAGTTTTTACCTCTAGCACTTTGGCAGAAAACTGGTATTGCTGTGATTGCGGTACAGCCAGTTTTATGCTCTTACCTTGCTCCGCTTGCTGAGGTCGCAGGTAGGTATCCGCCATGCGCTTGATGGATTGCCAAACAGTCACGTTTTCTTTTGCCAGTTGCTGACCAGACATATCAAACACTTGCACCTCAACTTCCACTTGAATGACAGATTGAGAGCTTTGGTTAGTGATTGATGTAGGTAAAACAAGCTCACCGCTTTGATAGCTTGCTGAACCAATCAATACATCCACACCTGAATCTGATAGCTGCATGGTTGGCTTTTTGGCGTTTACCACCACGGTCGTGCCAACGGTTTTCGTTATCACTGGGATTGTCGCAATCGCAGGAGCTGCGATTGTTTCAACTACGCTTGCTGTTGTTTGTGTCTCCGTCGCTTGCTGCGCCGTTTTTTTCATGACGTATTCCCAGGTAAAGTCATCGTTCAACTTCACTTCTCGACCATCGGCTAAAGTGATGACCTCGGCGGCGTATGTGGATGAGGCGGCAAGTAGGGTCGCCAGAGTAATCCATGTTTTCATTGTTATACCTTTTAATTAGAGTCTGCTTAGCGGCGCCAAAACGCAGGAAAGAACAGTACAAGAATAGTCAGAATTTCCAAGCGGCCCATTAACATCCCAAAGCTTAAGAGCCATTTGGCAGTATCGGGCAGAGGCGCGAAGTTGCCTGTCGGGCCAATCACACTACCCATACCAGGGCCAACATTGGCAACGGCGGTGATTGAGCCAGAAATACTGGTCACAGGGTCGAGGCCAAGAGCACTTAAACAACCCGCGATAAAGATAATGGTGATAAAAAACATCAAGCCAAATGCCACCACTGAGCGAACAATATCATCATTCACCGGTCGCTGGTTATAACGCTGTACAAACACCCCTGAAGGGTGAATCAACTTCATCATTTGTTTGTTTAGCAGCGTCATTGCAATTTGGAAGCGGAAGATTTTGATCCCGCCAGACGTTGAGCCTGAGCATGCCCCCGCCATCATTAAGAATGCGAAAAGAGTGGTGGGTAATGCGCCCCATGCGGTGAAGTCTTCTAAGCCAAAGCCAGTTGTGGTGACGACAGAGACAATATTAAACATCGACACTCGCAGGGCATCCAAAATGGTGTACCCATCTCGAATCACTAACCAAGCTGAAATCACTAAGCTTGAGAATACGAACAGGTACGCAAATCCTCTAACTTGAGCGTCGTTAACCAACACATCAATACGGCGTTTACGTAATGCGGCGATAAAGAGCAAAAACGGCAAACCACCTAAGAACATAAAGGTAGTGGCCACCCAATGTGCGCCATTAGAGAAGTGGTTCATTGACCCATCAGATGTAGAGTATCCACCCGTCGATAGCGTAGTAAAGGCATGGTTGATTGCTTCGAACAGGTTCATGCCGGTGATCAAGTAGCCCAAAATACATAGGCCCGTTAGCATCAAATAAACCGCTACGATGTTTTTGGCGACCGTTTTCGCTCTTGGACTACTTTTATCCGACCAATCTGATGATTCGGTTTGGAATAGCTTCATACCACCGACATTCAGCATAGGTAACACTGCTACCGCCATCACGATAAAACCAATGCCACCAAGCCATTGTAAAATAGAGCGCCACAGCAATATGCTCGGCGCCATGTTGTCTAGGCCACTGAGCACCGTTGAGCCCGTCGTGGTGATACCCGACATCGTTTCGAAGTAGGCGTCGGTGAAGCTGATGTGGTTGATAAACACAAATGGCAAGGCGGCAAACGCACTCGCGATGGTCCAAACCAAACTGGTGATGAGGAACATATCGCGTACGCTGAGTTTGAACTTGGCGGTTCGACCTATCGTTAGGCAGATGAAGGCGGCAAGGTGCGTGATCACAACGGCTTGGGCGAAATCGAGGAATCCCCCCGTACCGGTAAAGAAAGCGACCAAAGTCGGCACGTACATAAACAGGGCCAGTTTGGATAAAACTAGCCCGATAACAAACAGTACGGGACGTAAGTTGACCATAGGAAAATCCTAGAGGAAGAATGGACTCGGCTGGAATAGCGCTTCGACGTCTGATACGTATTTTTTGTTGACCAGGAACATCACCACATGGTCATCCTGTTCGATGACCGTACGGTCGTGGGCAATAAGAACTTCTTCGCCACGAACGATAGCACCAATGGTGGTCCCAGGTGGAAGTTTTATATCTCCAATCGCACGTCCAACCACTTTAGATGTACTTTCATCACCGTGAGCGACGGCTTCAATCGCTTCCGCAGCGCCGCGGCGAAGTGAGGATACGTTTACGATATCAGCGCGACGAACGTGCGTTAGCAAGGCTGAAATAGTGGCTTGCTGAGGTGAGATTGCTACATCAATTACGCCGCCTTGTACCAGGTCTACATAAGCGCCACGTTGGATCAGCACCATCACTTTTTTAGCGCCCATGCGTTTTGCCAACATTGCAGACATGATGTTGGTTTCATCTTCGTTGGTCAGCGCGATGAAGACGTCGACTTGGTCGATGTTCTCTTCCGAGAGAAGCTCTTGGTCTGCCGCATCACCGCAGAACACGATGGTGTTTTCTAGTTGCTCAGAGAGCTTTTCTGCACGCTGGTAGTTACGCTCAATCAGCTTCACGCTGTAAGTTTGCTCTAGGCGTTTTGCCAAGCTTGCGCCGATGTTACCCCCGCCAACAATCATGATGCGGCGGTACGGTTTTTCTAGGCGCTGAAGCTCACTCATCACTGAGCGAATATGATTACTTGCTGCAACGAAGAACACTTCATCGTCGGCTTCAATGATGGTGGTACCTTGTGGGCGAATCGGACGGCCTTGACGGAAAATCGCCGCCACACGGGTATCAATGTGCGGCATGTGCTCACGCAAAGCAGACAACGCATTACCCACCAGCGGGCCACCATAGTAGGCTTTCACCGCCACTAGGCTGACTTTCTGTTCAGCAAAGCTCACCACTTGCAGCGCGCCTGGGTATTGGATCAGACGTTCGATGTAGCTCGTGACGAGTTCTTCTGGTGCGATAAGGTGATCAACAGGAATGGCGCCAGATTTAAACAGGGCTTCTTTTTCTGCCAAGTATTCTGGAGAGCGAATACGCGCAACGCGGTTTGGGGTATTGAATAGAGTGAACGCGACCTGACAGGCGGCCATGTTGGTTTCATCAGTGTTGGTTACTGCGACGAGCATATCGGCGTCTTGCGCGCCAGCTTCGTGTAGCACGTCTGGATGGCTCGCATGGCCATTGACCACACGTAGGTCGTATTTGTCCTGCAATTCACGCAGTCGGTCGGCATTATTGTCGACGATGGTGATGTCGTTGTTTTCACCCACTAGGTTTTCTGCCAGTGTGCCGCCAACCTGACCTGCACCAAGAATAATGATCTTCATACTCTTTTCTCGTATCTGAAAAAGGCGATTGAAATCACTTCAATCGCCCTATTTAGCATGCTGTTACGCGTGTGTTTTAGTTAGTACTGCGTAGTAGAAACCATCCATATCTTCTTCGCCTGGTAGAATTTGACGACCAGGCTGGTCGGGATCAGAATCCAGCAGTTGCGCATCCGCGGTACGTGCTAAAAACGCTTTTACTTGCTCCACGTTTTCTTGCGGTGTGATTGAACAAGTCGCGTAAACCATGGTGCCGCCGGGCTTCAGTTGCGTCCACATGGCATCAAAAATTTCACTTTGCAGCTCTGCTAATGCGGTGATGTCGTCTGCACGACGTAGCCATTTGATGTCTGGGTGACGACGAATCACGCCAGTCGCAGAACATGGGGCATCCAGCAAAATGCGATCAAATTGCTCGCCTTGCCACCATTCTTGTGGATTACGCGCATCACCGCAAACCACTTTTGCCTGAAGGTTGAGACGCTTCAGGTTTTCATGCACACGTTTCAAGCGTGTGTCGTCGCAGTCAATCGCGACCACTTCACTGCCTGACGTGCGCTCTAGAATGTGCGCCGTCTTGCCACCTGGCGCTGCACAGCAATCTAAAATCAGTTCGCCGTCTTGTGGTTTTAGATAGTTGATCGAGAGCTGCGCCGCCGCATCTTGGACCGAAACCCAACCTTTTTCAAAACCAGGTAGCTTCATCACGTCACATGGTGCGGCCAATTTTATGGCGTCCATTGCTTCTGTGTGTGGCGTGCTATCAATGTTTTCATTTTTGAGCAGCGCAAGGTATTCATCACGAGTGTGGTGTTGATGGTTCACACGCAGCCACATTGGTGCTTTTTGGTTGTTCGCTTCAACAATGCTTTCCCATTGCTGTGGGTAGGCCTCTTGCAGCAGTTTTAGTAACCAGCTTGGGTGACCGTACTTGCCAGCGTTGTTGCTGACGGCCATTTGGTCGAGTTCTTCTTGGTTGCGCTGGTAGTTACGCAATACCGCGTTAATCAAACCACGCAGACGAGGACCTTTCAGCTCTTTAGTGCCTTCAACCGTTTCACCGACAGCTGCGTGCGCAGGAATGCGCATGAAGCTCAGTTGGTAAATACCAACCAGAATTAGGTGATGGAATACACGTTGTTTGCCTTTTAGCGGCTTATCCATCAATTGGTTTGCGATCATTTCTAGGCGAGGTAGGTAACGTAGCGCACCGTAACAGATCTCTTGTAACAGAGCGTGGTCACGAGGTCGTACCGTTTGTTGAGCCGCTGGAAGAGCGCTTGAAAGTGAGTGGCCCTTGTCGACGACAAGATACAGGACGTTAGCAGCCGCAGCGCGAACATTCATGATGAGTACCTTAAAGTAAAGGAGGGCATCTCTGCCCTCTAAAAGTTCGTATAATCGGGGATAATAACCCCTAGTATGGCTTAAACCAGCAGAGTGCCAACTTCAAACCAAGCCGCACGCGAATTCAGAATATCCTGAACTGACATGGCTTTTTTGCCAGGAACTTGCAGTTGCTCTAGCACCAGTACGCCGTTGCCTGTCGCAACATAAATACCGGTTTTATCTGCTTGCACGATGGTGCCGGCTGGCTTGTCACTGGTTTGCTCTGCCACACGGCTTTGCCATACTTTGATGCTGTTTTCTGCCGCCTCAAAGTGGCTCATTGGCCATGGGTTAAATGCGCGAACGCAGCGCTCAATGTGCGCCGCATCGTCGTTCCAGTTGATGCGTGCTTCTTCTTTGCTGAGTTTTTTCGCATAGTTCGCGAGCTCATCGTCTTGCTTCACTAGCACTGCTTTACCCGCAGCAATGTCTGCTAGGCAGTCAATCAGAGCTTCTGGACCAAGCTCAGCCAATTTTTCGTACATTGAAGCGCTGGTATCTGTCGCTTCGATTGGCAGAGTTGCAATCTTCAGCATATCACCAGTGTCGAGACCGATATCCATCTGCATGATGGTCACGCCAGTTTCTGCATCGCCCGCCCAAATAGAGCGTTGGATTGGAGCCGCACCACGCCAACGAGGTAGGATAGAACCATGTACGTTGATACAACCCAGTTTAGGGGTATCAAGAACCGCTTGTGGCAGCAGCATACCGTACGCCACGACAACCATGAGGTCGGCGTTCAGATCGGCAAGTTCTTGTTTCGCTTCGTCGGACTTAAAGCTTTCAGGTTGGTAAACCGGGATATTGTGTTCTAGCGCCAGTTGTTTTACCGGTGGCGCAGCCAATTTTTTGCCACGACCCGCTGGACGATCTGGGTTTGTGTAAACCGCGATGACTTCATGCTCCGAAGACAACAACGCCGCCAAGTGACGGGCGGCGAAATCCGGAGTACCTGCAAAGACAATTCGTAAAGACTGACTCAAGGTAGACTTCCTTCTAATTGGTATGGTTCGAGATTAAGCGTTTTGCTGCTTCTCGTTAAAGCGTTTGATTTTTGCTAGCTTGTCCTGAATGCGTTTGCGTTTCAGTGGTGATAGGTAATCCACGAATAGCTTACCTTGTAGGTGATCAAGCTCGTGTTGAACACAAATCGCTAGCAGGTCGTCGGCTTCAAAGGTGAACTCTTTGCCATCACGATCCAGTGCTTTAACGGTAACTTCTGCAGCGCGAGGCACAAGTGCGCGCGCACCTGGTACCGACAGACAGCCTTCTTCGATGCCATCTTCGCCACGCTTTTCCAGAATCTCAGGGTTGATTAGCACCATCGGCTCATCGCGAGTTTCTGAAATATCAATCACTACGATACGTTTGTGGATATCAACCTGCGTTGCAGCAAGGCCAATACCTTCTTCGTCGTACATGGTTTCAATCATGTCATCGACGATTTTTTGAATCTCAGGTGTCACCGCTTCAACAGGCTTTGCGACTGTGCGCAGGCGATCATCCGGGAATGTTAATACTTGTAATACAGACATATTCACTCGAAATATTGAACTGTGCCGAAACAGCACAAACCTTGTTGGCTCAATTCTAGACATTTTATAGCCTAAATGACAGCATCCTTGCACCAATTTCCATTCTGGTTCCTGCTTAATAGACCAAGGACGAGGGTCATGAATCGAATTTTCCGCAACGTTGCCAGTGTTACGTTGCCGTTACTTTTCTCTTTCAACGCTGTAGCAAATGTGGATGCGAACCCACTGACTGTTAAAGATGATGCGCCACAAACATATGTAGTTGTGAAGGGCGATACGCTATGGGATATTTCGGCCATGTACTTAGATAGCCCGTGGTTGTGGCCTCGTTTATGGCAAGTAAACCCGGAAATCGATAACCCTCATTTAATTTATCCCGGTGACAAGCTGTCTTTGGTGTGGATTAACGGTCAGCCCGTGTTGAGCCTAAAACCGGTTAAGAAGCTGAGCCCGAAAGCTCGCATCACAGAAAAGAAAGCCGTACCAACGGTCGCGGAAGGTTTGGTGATGCCTTACCTTAAATCGGATCGGTTGCTAGATAAAGATTCGTTGAACAGAGCAGCAAAAGTGATGGGTAGCAGCAAAGGCAGTAAGTATCTGACTGCAGAAGATGTGCTGTATATCAATGGCAATCAGACCGCGACAGGTTGGGCTATTTACCGACCAGTAGCTACCTTTTCGCGTGACGATGTGTCCGAAGAGATTACCGCGCTGCGTTTGATTGCCAAAGGCGAGCTCGTTGAAGCTTCGAGTGATTATTCAGGTTTGAAGCTTACATCGCAAATGCAAGAAATCCTACGTAACGATATCGCGTTGCCAAATCAATCGGTTGAGAATACTGACTTCACGACTACGTTCTATCCGCTGCCGTCGCCACAAGGCAGTTCTGCAAAGTTGCTAGGTAATATCGAAGGTATTCGCTTTAGTTCAACTAACCAAGTCGTGGTGATTGATAAAGGCACGTCAGACAATCTGAAGCAAGGCAGTGTGTTTGATTTAAAAGAAGACGCGCACCCAGTTTACAAAGACGGCGATGAGTTCAAGAAAGAGTTTGGCGTGCTTGATAAGAAAATCACTTTGCCTCAAAGCAAAGTTGGTGAGTTGCTGGTCATTCGTCCTTATGAGTACTTTAGCTTGGCACTGATCACTAACAGTACGAAACCCATTAACCAAGATATTTCGGTGGTGTCACCGTTGGCGGACGAATTAACCATCGATGAATCGACGAAATAACGATGATCTCGCTGCCTGGTTAAAACTGAGTTGTTTACCAGGCATTGGCGGCGTCAAAATGAATAAGCTACTGGCAAGAGACACGCCACGTAACATCGTAAACTTCTCTCCTGAACAGCTACAACAACTTGGGTTAACAACTAAGCAAATTCAAGCTTGGGCTTCAACAGATAAAGAAGTCGATGCTTGTTTAAGCTGGCTTGAGGCTTCTACAAATCATCATATCCTGACACTGACTGACCCGCGTTATCCACCTCAACTCAAACAAATCGTTGCACCGCCACCTCTACTTTTTGTTCAAGGAAACCCTACTTGTCTCTCTCAGCCACAAATCGCGATGGTTGGCAGTCGAAATGCGAGTATTGATGGATTACAGCATGCACGTCAGTTTGCTGCAGAGTTTGTTCAGCACGATTTTATTGTCACCAGTGGTCTCGCTTTAGGCATTGATGGTCATGCGCATGATGGTGCGTTGCAAGCGGGTGGTAAGACGATTGCGGTGCTAGGATCTGGTTTAGCAAATATTTATCCAGCACGTCATCGTAGTTTAGCGCAACGTGTTATTGAACACGGGGCTTTGGTGTCTGAGTTTCGGCCTAATGCCAAGCCGCGCCCAGAAAACTTCCCGCGTCGTAATCGTATTATTAGTGGATTATCGCTTGGTGTACTGGTCGTCGAGGCGGCGAAAAAGAGCGGCTCGTTAATTACAGCTCGTTACGCGCTTGAGCAAGGTCGAGAAGTATTTGCGCTGCCAGCGTCAATCAATGCCCCCAATGCCTGCGGTGGAAACCAGTTGATACGTCATGGCGCTTGCCTCGTAGAAAAGACGAAAGATGTCTTAGATGAAATACAGTCCTTGCTTGATTGGTCTATTAATCAGAGTACCGATTTATTTTCTACGTTAAATGATGAAGAAGAATTGCCATTTCCTCAGCTGTTAGCTAACGTAGGAAGTGAAGCTACACCGGTTGATATTCTTGCAAACAGGACCAATATACCTGTCCAAGAAGTCATGATGCAGCTCTTAGAGTTAGAACTCTCTGGGCATGTCGTTGCGGTTTCAGGTGGCTATATTCGAAAGGGGAGGGGCTAGCTATGATGATGGATATACTGATGTATCTATTCGAAACCTACATCCATAGCGATGCAGAGTTACAGGTCGAACAAGACGAGTTGGAAGAAGAATTGCTCCGTGCAGGCTTCCAACAAAAAGATATCTACAAAGCCCTTGTCTGGTTAGAAGAGCTTGCCGCATTGCAGCAAAGTGACACCTCTTCTGCAATCTCGACTTGCATGGCTTCGTCATCAACTCGTATCTACACAGCGAAAGAGATGCAGCGTTTAGATTTGGAATGCCGAGGATTTCTATTGTTTCTCGAGCAAATCAATGTGTTAACCACAGAAACTCGCGAAATGGTGATTGACCGAGTGATGGGATTAGAAACGAGTGAGTTTGAGCTTGAAGACCTCAAATGGATCATTCTGATGGTGCTGTTTAATGTGCCTGGCAACGAAAACGCTTACACGCTAATGGAAGAGCTGTTGTACACCAAGGAACAAGGGATTCTTCACTAACCATCTGGGCAAGTTCGAGTTTAGCCAGAATAAACGCGAGCTTGTCTTTTTGTGTGTTTTTCACGAAACGGTAAGTATGAGTAGTAAAATCGACAACACCCTTTTCTCTGCCCATGAACACGCTTTGGAGCACGAGCCGTGTCCAAAATGTGGTGGTGAGCTGACTCTCAAGCACGGAAAACATGGCCCATTTCTCGGCTGTAACCATTACCCAAGCTGTGATTACATTAAACCGCTACACAGCAATGATGGTCACATCGTGAAAGAGTTGGGTGTGCCTTGTCCTGAGTGTGGCAATGAGTTGGTTCTCCGCCAAGGGCGCTACGGTATGTTCGTTGGTTGTAGCCATTACCCGGCTTGTCATCATATTGAGTCGATTAATCAACCAGAGCCAGAGGCGCAGTCACAAGAGCAACACGCTTGCCCTGAATGTGGCAAAGGACATTTGGTTGAGCGTAAAACCCGATTTGGCAAAACATTCTACGCGTGTGATAACTACCCTAAATGCAAATTTGCTGTGAACCTTGCTCCGGTCAAGGGGCGATGCGAAGAATGTGGTTTTACTTTGTTGGTGGAGAAGAAACTCGCCAGTGGTGTGAAATTGCAATGTGCCAACCGTAAGTGCCAGCACACCCAACAAGGGTAAATACATCAAAGGAATTAAAAAGGGTCGCATCGTGCGACCCTTTTTTTATTTTTTTGCTGCCAAACGTTAGTGTTGAGGCTGTTTAGCGAACGCTTGCACGGCTGGGAAAGCTATTGGGTCTAAGATGTCTGCCAGAGCGCACAACCTACGGTGCAATTCTCCTGGGTAGTCGCCACACACGTTGATGTGTCCCATCTTGCGACCTGCACGTTTCTCTTTGCCATACCAATGAAGGTGGCAACCATCCATTAATAACAATGCTTCTGGTAGTGTGTCTTCACCAAGAATATTAATCATTGAGGTTTCACGAACCAATTTCGTACTGCCTAATGGTAAGCCGCACACTGCGCGCAGATGGTTTTCAAACTGACACGTTTCTGCACCTTGCTGTGTCCAGTGACCAGAGTTGTGCACGCGTGGAGCAATCTCATTCACTAAAAGTGCCCCATCGACATCAAAGAACTCAAGCGCTAATACGCCAACGTAATCTAGGCTATCTGCGACTGCCGTGAACATTTGCTTTGCTTGTTCCTGTAACCTTGGCGCATCAATCGCAGTAGAAAGACTCAATACACCGTTGGTGTGGACGTTCTCTGCCAGAGGATACACTTCCACACTGCCATCTTTGCTTCGAGCACCAACCAGTGATACTTCGCGGTTAAAAGGAACAAACTCTTCAGCAACAATCGCTTGAGTTGGTGTTGCCGCGATGCACTCTGCCATCTCAGTCCAAATGTCGTCGACTTGAGAAGCTTCTTTTAAGCGCCATTGGCCTTTACCATCGTAACCACCTAATGCACTTTTCAGAACCATTGGCATACCAACGTGTTCAATTGCGCGCTCAAAGTCTTCACGAGTTTCAATGACGTAGTATTTCGCGTTGCGCACGCCAGCATCATCAAGCAGTGCCTTTTCAATACGGCGATCACCACCTGCTTTGATGGCTTGCGTACTTGGTAGGAACTTGCCGCTCGCTTCGCAAACCTTGAGCACGTCATGTGGAATATGCTCGAACTCGGCAGTAATCACATCAACTTGCGTAATCGCATTTTCCAAACCATGGCCAAGTACCTGTTGAGTTAAAGGGTGAACGACATCACCGTTGGTGACATCGTAAGCTGAAATTTGAATATTCAGTGGCGCACCAGCCAGAGACATCATACGAGCCAACTGACCCGCACCAAGAACCAGTACATGCATCTGATTAATCCTCTGCAGGGTTTGGATTTGCGAGAACTGTTTCCGTTTGCTCATTACGGAATGCTTCTACCTTCGCCATGATGTTTTCATCATGAGTGCCTAGGATTTGCGCTGCTAGGATACCGGCGTTTGCTGCGCCCGCTTCGCCAATCGCCAATGTACCAACCGCAATTCCCTTTGGCATCTGTACAATAGAAAGCAGTGAATCCATACCTTTCAGTGCACGAGACTGAACGGGAACCCCAAGCACTGGCAAACTAGTAAACGCCGCCGCCATACCTGGTAGGTGGGCTGCACCACCTGCGCCTGCGATGATAACTTTGATGCCGCGTTCTTTTGCGCCACTGGCGTAGTCAGCCAGTAATTGAGGAGTTCGGTGTGCTGACACGACTTTTGTTTCGTAAGGCACGCCAAATTGGTCTAGCATGTCCGCTGCTAGTTTCATGGTTGGCCAATCGGATTTAGAACCCATGATGATACCGACTTTCATCTCAAACTCCTTTAAGCTGCAAAAATTAGGTGAGCTATAAATTTGTGCGCATTATACGGGGATTTTTATCTCAAGCAAACGTTTGCGCCTTGTTGTTGGCGCTATTGATACATTTTATAAAAAAATTGCTTTAGTGTCTGAGAATGAATATTTGTACACTTAGTGAAAACAACACAGTCAAACAAATAGGAAGTAATCGGTGGATAACTTTGAACAAGTGCTCAACGCACTCAAGCAAGGCGAAGTGATTGCCTATCCAACAGAAGGGGTTTTTGGTGTCGGATGTGATCCAGATAACCCAGAAGCAATTCAAAAGCTATTAGAGCTCAAGCAGCGTCCGGTAGAAAAAGGGCTGATTCTCATCGCGGCAAGTTATGATCAGCTCTTGCCTTATATTGATGAATCTCAGTTGACTGGAGAACAATTACAGACTGTTCATGCCACTTGGCCAGGCCCATACACTTGGATCATGCCAGCGAGCGATAAAGTATCCAACTGGGTTTCAGGGCAGTTTGATTCAATTGCGGTTCGTGTGACTGATCATCCTTTGGTGCAAAAAATGTGTAATGCATTCGGAAAGCCGTTAACCTCTACCAGCGCGAATCTTTCCGGCTTACCACCGTGTATGACCACGGAAGAAGTCGAAGAGCAGTTGGGGGATAAGCTGGTCGCCATTCTTCGTGGCGAGACCAGCGGTCGTGATAAACCCAGCGAGATTCGTGACGCCAAAACTTCACAAATATTAAGACAGGGTTAACCCTGCTAGCCAGCCATCATTAGGTTTCACGTAATAGGTAATAACGTATGTCAGCGATCGATAAGCACGCCGTAAAGCAGTTCTTGATGTCACTTCAGGACTCCATTTGTCAGCAGTTAGAACAAGAAGATGGAAAGGCCGTCTTTGTCGAAGATGCATGGCAACGTGAAAAAGGAGAGCGTCTGGGTGGCGGTGGTCGCTCACGTGTTTTGCGTGATGGCCTTGTTTTCGAGCAGGGAGGCGTGAACTTCTCGCATGTGGAAGGGAAAGAAATGCCAGCATCTGCGACAGCGCATCGTCCAGAGCTAGCGGGTCGTCGTTTTGAAGCGATGGGTGTTTCTTTGGTTATTCACCCTAAAAACCCTTATGTACCGACTTCACACGCCAATGTCCGCTTCTTTATTGCAGAAAAAGATGGCGAAGACCCAATTTGGTGGTTTGGTGGTGGTTTTGACCTAACGCCGTTCTATCCATTTGAAGAAGATTGCCAATCATGGCACGACACTGCAAAACTGCTTTGTGCGCCATTTGGTGACGATGTTTACCAAGAGCATAAAGCATGGTGTGACAAATATTTCTTTCTACCACATCGTAATGAAACTCGCGGTGTTGGCGGTTTGTTCTTTGATGATCTAAACCAGTGGGAATTTGATAAGTGTTTTGCTTACATCAAAGCAGTCGGTGAAGGCTATTGCCAAGCTTACTTGCCGATCGTTTCTCGTCGTAAAGAGATCGAGTATGGTGAGCGTGAGCGTGAATTCCAACTATATCGTCGTGGCCGTTACGTAGAGTTCAACTTAGTGTATGACCGTGGTACCTTATTTGGTTTACAAAGCGGTGGGCGTACTGAGTCGATTCTGATGTCAATGCCGCCGCTCGCTCGCTGGGAGTACTGCTACGAGCCAGAAGCGGGATCGCCAGAAGCTGAACTTTACGAGCGATACCTAACGCCACGAGAGTGGTAAGCACGGAATCTCCTTTTCTATATAGATAGATAGTGATAGGGTCATCTGTAATCAGGTGGCCCTGTTTTCTCTATATCTAAGTAAGGAACAAAGGTAAGGAAATGACCCAGCAAATCGATCGCTATGCCGTGTTTGGTAATCCTATCGGACACAGTAAGTCGCCATTCATTCACACCTTGTTTGCTCGTCAAACTAATCAATCTTTGGTGTATACCGCAGAAAGTGCACCTGTTGATGGTTTTATTGACGCGGCGAAGGTGTTTTTTGCTGAAGGTGGCAAGGGGTGCAACATCACTATGCCATTTAAAGAAGATGCTTATCAATTTGCTAGTCGATTGACAGAACGGGCTCAGTTAGCAGGCGCGGTAAATACCCTCAAGAAGTTAGACGATGGTGAAATCATCGGTGACAACACTGATGGTGCAGGTTTAGTGCAAGATCTGCTTCAGCATCAGGTTGTATTGGAAGGCGCGCGAATCCTAATTATTGGCGCTGGTGGTGCAGCTCGTGGTGTTATTAAGCCACTACTCGATCAAAAGCCGACCTCTTTAACCATTACCAACCGTACCTTTAGTAAAGCACAGGAGCTTGCAGAGCTGTTTGTCTCTCACGGTCCTATCCGCGCCAAAGAGATGGCAAGTATTGATGAAGAGTATGATGTCATCATTAACTCCACATCCGCTTCTCTAAGTGGTGAACTGCCGACTATTTCATCCTCCATCTTTGCCGCTAACAGTACAAGCTATGACATGATTTATGGCAAAGGGGTGACGAGCTTTAACTTATGGGCAAAAGAGAATGGTGCCGCTCATGCGTATGACGGTCTTGGAATGTTAGTTGGGCAGGCTGCGGAAAGCTTTATGCTTTGGCGTGGCTTACGTCCTGGTGCTAAACAAGTTCTCAGAGAACTAAGAAAGAACCTTGAAGGTCAATAAGCGATGAATCAATCCATCTTATTCCCAGATATTCAATCATGGGATGAAGTATCACAATCGGTAAACTTTTCGGCGCAACAATCAGGCGCGCTAATAGAGTGCTTTGTGACGAAACAAAAGTTAGAAAAGCTCAGTGGTTCACTGATTGAAACTGAGCAAGCGGCAATTAAAGTGTTTACTGATTACCGATTCGACCTAGAAGAAATGGCTGAAGAGCTAATAGAAGATGAAGCCTTCAACGAAGAAGGCCATATCATCATCGGTTAACAGGGTTTTAGTTCAAGTCTTTTACTTCATTTAAGTAGTCGTTTTTGTTCTGCACATAGTTGTTGGCAGACTTTTGCAAGAAAGCTCGTTCTTTTTCTGATAGAGGGCGAGCTTGTTTTACTGGGCTTCCAACATATAAGTAGCCACTTTCTAATACTTTCCCAGGTGGCACTAAACTGCCTGCTCCGATCATCACCTCTGACTCAATTACAACAGCATCTAAAACAATAGCTCCCATACCAACCAAAACACGATCGTGGATCTCACAACCGTGCAGCATCACTTTGTGGCCAATCGTAACGTCATTACCAATAATCAATGGGTAGCCGTCTGGGTTTTCGGCGTTCTTATGGGTGACATGCAAAACACTGCCATCTTGAATATTCGTTCGATCACCAATGTGAATGTGGTTTACATCGCCTCGCGCTGCTACCAATGGCCAAATGCTAGAATCATCGCCAATTCGGATATCACCGACTAAAACAGAGGTTGGGTCAACGTAAACACGCTCACCAAGTTCAGGCTTTATACCTTTGTAGCTTCTCATTGAGCTCATCTTTTTTCCTTATTCAGGGCGATTACAGGGTGTATGGAGGTAGAATAGTAGTGAAAACTCGCCTTTTAGAATAAAAAACACCCA
>NZ_JAWOQP010000228.1:0-1001 GCF_033337375.1 Vibrio sp. YT-17 | reverse complement strand
CCGCCATAACACCCCAGAAGTACGAACCAAAAATGTTGAAGATGCCAACATACGCCAGTGCCATTGCGGCGGTTGAGGCTGGTAAATCTTTATCTGCCAGATAACTTGGTAAGTGAGTTGCAATGAACATCACGTGAAAGCCGCACACAAAGAAACCTGCATGAATCAGCCAATAACCTCTGTGAGAGAAAGCTTCTTTTAATGCTTCTTTTAGGGTTTGTGTGTCTTCCTGAACATTTGCATGGTTACTTGCTTGTGGCTTCGCAGTTCTCATGAACAATGCAAACATCACCATAAAGCTACACAGTACAGCGAATGCTTGAAGTGCGCCTTGCCAGCCAAAATCACTCAAAAGCACTTGTGATCCAGGGATCATGGCGAACATACCAAACGATCCCGCAGCGGTAGTTAAACCAAATGCTTTACCTGCATGTTGTGCAGGGACAACCTTTGCTACTGCCCCTAACACAATGACGTAGCTGGTTGCGCTCAAACCAAAACCGACCAAAATGCCAAGTGATAGATACATCATGGTTGGCTCAATGGCGATAGAAGTAAGGTAAAGACCTAAAGCGTAAGAAAAGGCACCTAAAATGATAATACGCTTCGCGCCCCAACGGTCTGATGCCATGCCGACAAAAGGTTGGAATACGCCAAACAACAAGTTTTGCAAGGCAATAGCAAAGCTAAAGAACTCGCGCCCGGTCTGAAAGTAGTCTGAAATTGGCATCATAAAAATACCGAAAGATTGTCTGATCCCTAGACAAATAATCAAAATCCCTATTCCAAGCCAAACAAGAACTGGAAATCGGAAAATACTCATAGTTTGCTCTTATTAATGATGGTGGTGATGAGAATGATCATGGTGTTCGTTGTCTCCCGTTGTTTGGTGACAACCGCTGTTGATGGCTTGTTCTGCTAATATTTCCAGCAACTTCGGAGAGTTATGGACGATGATTAGAGATAGCCCCAACATGATGGACATTCTCGACACCTGAGCG
>NZ_JAWOQP010000227.1:0-1006 GCF_033337375.1 Vibrio sp. YT-17 | reverse complement strand
CCACACGTTTAAGCGCCATCGTCGCGAGCTGTGAACCTGATACCTGGATGGCTTCGGCCATTAAACGGCTATTAGAAAATTTGCCTGTTCCTGTGAACAAGCGTGATTGAAATTCTTTATCACCAATTTTCAGCATCGACATTACCCCCCTGTGCTGGCTTGAAACAGAGAGATGCTATCTCCCTCAGAAAGCACCGTACTCGCCCATTCGCTACGCGGCAGCACTTGATTATTAATGGCAAAAACACAGCCCATTTCAGGCAGAGAAAACTGGGTAATGATTTGCTGTAGGTTGGCATTACACTCGACCAGCTGAGCTTGGTCGTTAATAGCGATAGTTATCACGTTACCTCCCTCCTTTAAAAAAGGAACGCACAAACGAATTTGATGCGAATTGATTTGAAACTGTCATGGCGGTCATCTCTTAACTGCTCACTGGTGCAAGATTATTGTCACCACAAACCTGACATTGCTTGTCTTTGGTTATAGACATGGTCTGCCAGTTCATCCGCAGTCCATCAAAGAGGTGTAACTGACCACACTCAACATGAAAGCGATCTATCGCCAACTTTTGAATAGCAGCGAGAGCTTGGTAGTTCCCCAGAGTGCCCACCACAGGGCCGATAATGCCGGTTTCGCTGCACTTCATTGTTTGCTGCAATTCATCAAATGGATACAAGCATCGATAGCAGCCTGAATTTGATGGTTTGTCTGAGTAGTCAAAAACAGCAAACTGCCCTTGCCAACCAATCGCTGCCGCCGATATCAGAGGTGTATTTTGCTCATAACAAACTTGATTGATCAGCTGCCTCGTTGGCAGGTTGTCACAGCAATCCAACACCACATCCGCCAACATGACTTCGAGTTGTAACTGAGCTTGGTCGAGACGCTTGGTAATCGTGCGTACCTGAATCATTGAATTGAGATCACGAAGCTGCTGAGCCATCGCCTCGGTTTTCGCCAGTTCGATGTCGCCTTCACGATAGATAACCTGGCGCTGCAAATT
>NZ_JAWOQP010000226.1:0-1006 GCF_033337375.1 Vibrio sp. YT-17 | reverse complement strand
TTTAAATACTTTGTAGGAGTTTGAGTGATGATTAGTTCACATCACCAAGCACAAGTTTAAGTATATGTATTTTCTTAAAGTAGTAGCTCTCATTAGCATCTTAAAAGGAAACACCTCCATCGATCATTTGATGTTTTTGTGTTTAAGGTAAATAACCTTTATTGCCAAATAGCAGAAATTGGCATGTCTCGGTTAAAGTGATATTGCAACTGAGCTTGAAACAACTCTGCCGTCGCCAATGCATCCGTTAAAGCGTGATGCGGTTGATAAGTAGGCAGACCATATCGTTCCCGAGCATGCCCCAACCTCACTGACCCTGGCTTCTTACCTTTTAACTTGTTCCAGATGCCTGAGCATTCTCGGCGTTGAAGTGCATACTCGATATCCAACGTATCGACGACAGGAAATTGAATCCCTTCGCCAATGGTGTTTAAAAGCGCATTATAAAAAAACTGCCGCTCGATATTCTTGTAGTGCACCAGCACCATCTTGCCAGCGAGTGCATCCAAAATCTCACCTAGTATTTGCGTTAATTGGGGCGCGTTTTTCACTTCAGAATCCGTAATGCCATGAATAACGACAGACTCCTCATTAAGCTCTCGGTTCGGATTTACAATCCAATGCGCTGAACCACTGCACTGCACTCGGTCAATCGTAAACGGCACAAGACCAATGGTAAGAATGGCATCGTCTTCTGCATTTAAGCCCGTCGTTTCAAAATCTACCGAGACAAACGGCACCTCTTTTAATGGCGTATCCCCATTCACCATAGGAGTCGAATAGTATCGCTTCAACCGTTGATCTTGCGCTTGCTCTGCCAACTGCTCAAACAATACTGACCACTCCGGCGTTTGCGAAGTATCGAGCAGCGGTGTACTCGCCTTACTTTTTGCCAACCACATCATTTACTGCTTCTTTGGTAGCGGAACTTAATGAAGTTCTGCGCATTGCTTAGAATTTGGAATGCCGCTTTCAGATTACGACGTTCGAAATCGGACATGTTTTC
>NZ_JAWOQP010000225.1:0-1009 GCF_033337375.1 Vibrio sp. YT-17 | reverse complement strand
AGTTGCCTGTGTTTTGATTAATATTATGACTATTTTAACAAGAATCATGGGGAGAAAGCGAAATTCTTGTTATTCTATTGCGTATTGAATACAAGATGTGAAAGACAATGGATATTAAACAGCAGGTTGCTGAGCAACGTACCGAGCTAGAGCAAGCCGTGGCACGAGCACTGGAGCTCGCGTCGGCGAAGTCGGATGCAGCAGAAGTCGCAATTACTAAAAGCACAGGTTTGAGTGTTTCCACTCGAATGGGTGATGTAGAAAATGTCGAGTTCAACAGTGATGGTGCGCTTGGCATTACCGTTTACCGAGGCCAACGTAAGGGCAGCGCTTCCACATCTGATTTGAGTGAAGCGGCGATTGAACAGACAGTGAATGCCGCGCTTGATATCGCTCATTACACATCTGAAGACCCGTTCGCAGGCCCAGCGCCGAAAGAATTTATGGTGAAAGAGGTGCCAGATCTTGACCTTTTCCACCCAGACTCTCCAGACCCAGACTACGCAGCACAAGTGGCGATTGCCGCTGAGAAAGAAGCGCTAAGCTACAGCGATGCAATCAAGCAAAGTGACGGTGCAAGCTACGATAGCCACTACGGCGTCAAAGTGTACGGAAACAGCCATGGTTTGTTAGCAAGCTACGCGTCTAGCCGCCATAGTACAAGCTGCTGCGTTATTGGCGTAGGCAAAAATGGCGAAATGGAACGTGACTACAGCTATACCGTTGCCCGCCATCGTGATGATTTGTGGACGCCAGAAACCGTCGGCCGCAAAGCGGCGGAAAATACTGTAAGCCGACTGGATGCTCAACGATTGAAAACGAGCCAATACCCAATTATGTTTGCGGCAGATGTGGCAACTGGCTTGATTGGTCACCTAGTGATGGCGATCAGCGGTGGTAACCTGTACCGAAAATCTTCTTTCTTACTGGATCATTTGGGTAAACAAGTCTTGCCTGAATGGTTCAATATTTCAGAGCGTCCGCATGTATTGCGCGGTTTGGCTTCCAG
>NZ_JAWOQP010000224.1:0-1009 GCF_033337375.1 Vibrio sp. YT-17 | reverse complement strand
TCGGATAGTCACTCCTGACGGTGCCTCATACACTGAGGGGCAACTTCGTCATGCTCTGTTTCTTTTAGATCAGGTGATTTAATTTCCATAAAGAAGCATATAAATTAGTTGAGAAGAATTACCAACTCGAAAGGGTTGGTTTTTTTATATCAGCCGCTCGCCGCAAGAATTGATATTGAGCTTGCGAAAATCGATTCGAGGAAGCGGAATTTCTTCAATGTTTAACTTTGCCACGTTCACACCTTTTTATTTTTTGTGTTATTGTTTGTTTGTGAAGTTATGTGGTTGAGATCTCAAGCTTTCCGCGCCCGTGGTGTGTGGTACTGGCGCAGCCAGTGCCCCATACCACGGGCGCGGACTTGGACTTGTGTCAATAACTGTCGCAACCAAACTAAACCAATGAAAAATAAGGATTTTTTCATTTTTTTTATTCCACCTGTCCACATTTGTCCACATTTGACCATGTGAATTGCAGCCAAACGGTGACTTTATGTCTGATAATAGAATTACCATTAGATTCAATCCTGAGCAGCTTAGAGGCATTGAGACGTTCAGAAGTAGATTATTTATGGATAGACAAGAGTTTGTCCGTTATTGCGTCTCTGAGACGCTTAGAGAGCTTTTTAAAAGGGATACTGAATACAACAAGGAGATTGAACGTCTTAGGTCTGAAAATTCAGAGCTAAAAAAATGGATTTTAGATAATCATTAAAAATCTAAGCGATAGCGCTATTTGTTCTATGGTTTGTTCTATGGTTTGTTGGTGTGAACCTCTCACAGTAGGGTAGTGGAATTTATCACAGTAGGGTTGTGAACCTCTCACAGTAGGGCATGTGAACCTCTTACAGTAGGTTTGTGCATAAAATGCACCTAGGGGTTGTGTAATATTACATATGGGTTTATATTCAACGGGTACAAAAAAACCGCCATTACAGGGTTGCAGCCCTAGGCGGTTTCTTTATTCATCTGAGGATATTATGGCAAAGAAGACTCAAAGGAGCCAGTACGA
>NZ_JAWOQP010000223.1:0-1010 GCF_033337375.1 Vibrio sp. YT-17 | reverse complement strand
ATGCCAAGCAGCTGATCATCAATGGTATTCTGGACGGAAACTGTCACGCAGAGCACATCCAAGTACTCACTAAAGGCCGTGTCAGTGGTAAAATCTGGAGCAACAATCTGAGCATTGAACCGGGCGGTAAGTTCTTCGGTGAAGCAGCAGAATTGCCAGAAAAAGAAGTGGTCAGCCTGAAAGGCAAAGTGCAAGAAAGCGCAACGGCGAAAGACAACAGCGCCAACACTGAAAAGCGACTCGCCCGCAAAAGCGCATAAAAAAGACGGCGATTAAGCCGTCTTTTTTGTTTTACTGTTTGGATCCAATGTCTGGTTTTACATCGGGTTGAGAATCAGCGCAGAACGCTTGGCATTTGGACCAAACGCCGATGCCGCACGTGCTTTCACTTCTTCTAGTGTTACGCTCTTAGCGGCTTTCTCTACATCCAACACAACATCCAATCCGTAGTCGTGCGCGAGGTAGCGGCTGTAAACCCAAGCGCGAGAACCAGGGTTGTCACCCAATCCTTGCATCGCGACAGCAAGCTGCTTGGCCGCAGTGTCGACTTCTTTCTGGGTAATGTTGATCGCGAGATCGTCGAAAACCTTATCCAACAGTTTATCCATCAAACCCACATCTTTTGGATCCACCTGCGATTCAAACAACCAGTCCGAAATCGGCTCACCATCTTGCGTCATCGTATAAATACTAGGGCTGTAATCTAAGCTTGATTCTTCACGGAACGTCTCCAGCACTCGTGCGGCACTGATGCGCTCCAGAATGTCTTCTATCACCGTGTCTTTTGCCGTACGGTTGTACTTATCGGTGTTAGTAAAACGCAGCAGGTAAAACGATGAAGGCTCGTGACCATCAGTGACGACCGAGCGCGCTGGCAGCTCATCATTAAATGACACACGATAATCTACAGCTTTACCCGGCTTCATCTTAATTGATGCCACGTATTTGCGTAGAAGTGGCGTAATTTGCTCAGGCTCAACGTCCGCAACAATCACCATTTTGTAACCGTG
>NZ_JAWOQP010000222.1:0-1010 GCF_033337375.1 Vibrio sp. YT-17 | reverse complement strand
GGCCAACGCACTAATATCGGTGCGGGCACGATTACGTGTAACTACGATGGCGCAAATAAGTTCAAGACCATCATTGGTAACGACGTGTTTGTTGGCTCTGATAGCCAGCTGGTGGCACCTGTCACTATTGCTGATGGTGCCACTATCGGCGCTGGTACCACACTAACTAAAGACGTGGAAGAGGGTGAGTTAGTGATCACTCGCGTTAAAGAGCGTAAGATCACTGGTTGGCAACGTCCAGTTAAGCAAAAGTAAGCGTTACCTGAGCTTAAAAGCTAAATTCTCAAAGCCGCTCCAGTGAGAGCGGCTTTGTCGTTTTGAGTGCAAGTATCAGTAACTGGGAATCGCGATACGCTTTTCTAACCAACGTACTGTTTGAGAAACGAATAGAATGAGTAACAAGTACTCCAGAACCAAGAAGGTATAAATTTCTAACGGTAAGTACTCATTCACCACTAACTCGTTGGCACGTCTCGTTAAGTCACTTAAACCGATAACGCTCACCAGAGAGCTCATTTTGAGGATGTAGACAAACTGATTCCCTAACGGCGGTAAAATTTGTCGAAATGCTTGCGGAAGAATCACCAAGCGCATCTTCTGCCAATAATTCAAACCAAGTGATTCTGCCGCTTCATGCTGACCTCGGTTGATCGCTTGAATCCCACCGCGAAATACTTCTGCCATAAACGCACTTTCAGCAATGGTCAGTGCAATTACCCCCGCCCAAAAATGATTGAGAGAGACATCGAGCAGCGCTGGCATGCCGTAGTAAACCCATAAGAGCAACACCAATACTGGGATTGAGCGGATCACCTCAACGTAGATGCGATTCATCCATTTGAGCGTTGGTGAGCGAGAAAGTGCAGGCAACGCAATCAGCAGACCAAGTGTCATGGCAAAACACATACTCAAGAGTGACACTTGAATGGTGTCATTAAACCCCGCGACTAAAAACTTCAGGTTGGTTATCCCTTGTTCCGTTGACGGGTCGAGTACATACCAGCCCCATT
>NZ_JAWOQP010000221.1:0-1010 GCF_033337375.1 Vibrio sp. YT-17 | reverse complement strand
GAATTCGTCTAGATTAGTCGCACCACGGTTTTGTCCGGTTGGGTTTTCATGACCACTGTCAGCCACGGAGTTGAAGTAGTTCAGTACGTTGAAGCTTGCAATACGCAAATCTGAGTCCGCAATCGCTGGGGCATCTTTACGAGCCACGTCGAAGCCTTCACCTGAAGTCACGAAGTTGGTGTTATTGACTTCATTTGTCGCAATCAGGCGGTATTCGTTGTAGCTGTAATTCACTACGCCCTGTAAACCTTCAACGCGCGAACCTAAGCGAATGTGCTGTTCAGATGAACCGTCTTGATCCAAATCTTGACCAAACTCAGGGTAGTAAGGAATTTTGCCGTTCGGTGCTTTGGCATCAGATTCTAGGAAAACTCGATTCTCTGCATTTTGTTTTGCTAGCGCGACCGCTTCTGCACTGTCTGCTGCGTGAAGCTGAGTTGGCTTAAAGAGCGGAGCTTGGTGCGACAACATCATGTTGTTACGTTTTGAATCGTAATCGTAAGAGAAGTTGCGAGTAACAAACAAATCACTGGCTGAGTTCAGCGTCACTTGCATCCCTTCATGGCGCTCTAACGCATCACGCAGAGTTTCGCCTTCTTTGATCACAAGCGGCGTCACCAATGGAATGTCTGACGTGCCAGTTTTTACATAGCTGGTTGCGTCAGAAGAAAGCTGAGTATTGCTGTAGTACTCCTGAACCTTACCTTTCACACAAACTACGTCACCAGGCTTTAGCTCGGTATCTGCGGCGTTCGTATGAATAAATAGACCTTCTGACGTCTTATCGTTGTTATCGTTCTCGATAGCTTGCAGGTAGAAGCCTTTCGTCAAACCGCTAGTAACAGCGCTCACGACACCAGTAACAAAATGCTCTTCTGTCGTAATGTATGGGTAACCATCGATAAATGGCGAAGAAGCACCTTCACCTTGAATGTCTTGAATGGATGTGAACGTTGGCGCGTGTCCATCCACTTCACACACAAATGCTGCAGGTGGCTCAGCTGCATTCA
>NZ_JAWOQP010000220.1:0-1012 GCF_033337375.1 Vibrio sp. YT-17 | reverse complement strand
AAATTTTCGGCTTATATTTATTCTACAGATGGACAGCAATAACGTTCCACGTACAACACGTAATTAACATAGTATTTAATTTTTAAGATAACACAATTCTAATTCTTCATCGCTTGTCGATATAAACCAAAATCTCACCATAATAGAATTTAATAACCGTTAATCTTTATATGCACCAGCACTCATTTGTAAGATTAGAAGCAAGGTGTCAATTCTGGGTTTCCGGCCAAAATATAATAACTAACAACCAAAATTGATAAACACACCCCACGATATCGAATATGTTTCCCGATAAAATTCTCAAAAGGACTGTTTCTATGTCAGCACGCCAAACTATCGATGAGGTTTTACAGAAGTTTGCTCATCAAATAGGCTTGCCTGAACTGCATTTGACGGACAATGAACTAAGCTTAGCTTTTGATGATCACTTTAAGGTTCATTTCATCTTTCATCCAGAAACGAATACGCTGCAACTGGAAGCGGAAATTGTTGGATTACAAATCGTCAATTCTGATCTTTATCGTTCTTTTTTGGCGTTCAATTACCATTGGCCAGAACACCAATTATTTTTCAGTTTAGATAATCATAGGCACGTACTGTGTTTGAATAAACTGATTGGCATCGAGCAATTGGATTATGAATATTTTGAAAATGCGTTGGCGGAATTGTTGACGCAAAGCGAGTCATGGGAGTCGTTGCTATCTGCTCACGTAGTGGCCGAAGAGACGCCTGCTATGCCTCAAAGTTTAGATCTGAGAGTTTAGGTGTCTTATGTCTAATGACATCCAATCTGCACGCAACAGCCAACCCATTCACGGATTGGAGCAAGTAGAGCGACGTGAACTTGCGCCACAAGGAACGTTTCAAGGTCGCAAAGTGACCCTACTCTCTTCATCAGAAAACAAACAGGCACGCATGAGCTCAAAGCGAGAACTGAGCGAATGTTTAAACCAGTTCGCGAGCCTTGAATCGTGCAATCAAGTGTTGGATTTTGAAAAACCAACTGGATTTG
>NZ_JAWOQP010000219.1:0-1015 GCF_033337375.1 Vibrio sp. YT-17 | reverse complement strand
AAAAGCAAGTGCTTGCTGGTGATATCGAAGCGCTGAAGTCATTCTATCTTGACCGCGGCTACCTGAAATTTAACGTTGATTCTACACAAGTTGCGATCTCTCCTGACAAGAAAGGGGTATACATTACTCTTGGCTTGGAAGAGGGCGAAGTGTACACAGTTAAAGATGTAAAATTCCGCGGTGACCTGATTGGTGAAGAAGCGACCTTCGAACGACTCGTTCCATTCGAAGACAATGAAACGTACAACGGTTCTCTTGTGACTTCGATGGAAGAAGGCATCAAGCGTGTGCTTGGTGAATCTGGCTACGCTTACCCTCAAGTAAACACCATCCCTGAATTTGACGATGAAAACAAACAAGTCTCCTTGGTTGTGAATGTTGATCCAGGTAATCGAGTTTACGTTCGCGACATTCGTTTTACTGGTAATAACTCAACGAAAGATGAAGTGCTGCGTCGTGAAATGCGCCAAATGGAAGGTAGCTGGCTAAACTCCAAGTCGATTGAAACTGGTAAGACACGACTTAACCGTCTTGGCTATTTTGAAAACGTAGAAGTACAAACGGTTCGTGTACCAGGTAGTGATGATCAAGTTGATCTGGTTTACTCGGTTAAAGAAGCGAACTCAGGCAGTGTAAACTTTGGTGTTGGCTACGGTACCGAATCGGGCGTCAGCTTCCAAGTTGGTCTGCAACAAGACAACTTCTTAGGTAGCGGTAACCGCGTTGGTATCAACGCGATGATGAACGACTATCAAAAGAACGTGAGCTTAGACTACCGCGACCCATACTGGAACCTTGATGGTGTAAGCTTGGGCGGTAAGATTTTCTACGATGAATTTGAAGCATCGGAAGCGGGTATCGTTGACTATACCAACCAAAGTTATGGTGCAAGTTTGACATGGGGTTTCCCATTTGACGAACTGAACCGTTTTGAATTCGGCGTTGGTTATACCCACAACAAGATCGGTAACTTGTCACCTTACTTGCAGGTAGAGCAATTCTTGCAAGCTCAAGC
>NZ_JAWOQP010000021.1:0-93123 GCF_033337375.1 Vibrio sp. YT-17 | reverse complement strand
TCACCAAAGAACAAATAACCCACGTCTGTACTTGTGTAGACCGCTATCAGTTCTAGGTTTTGCACCCTTGGGTTCACTTCGCCATTCTCGATTTTTCGATAAGTGTCTGGTGATAACCCGATTAACCTGCTCATTTCGAGTATGGTTAAATCTGCATGCCGTCTCGCTCGCTTGATTCGCGCTGCACGTTGCTGTCGATATTCAAGCGATTGGATTCGAGCGGCCTGTTTAGTCTTTGCGTCTCGCATTTTCATAGAAGCTCTCCACTTCACTTGCTAGTCGTTCTTCCTCGGTTGTGGTCGCCTTAATCAAGGCAACGCGATATTCATGTAACCGATTCTTTGACCAATCGAGGCAGAGCTTTTGCCACTTGATAACGGCAACCGGATCGGAAAGGTCGTAACCCGTCCCAAAACAGCTACAGCACTCCCACTTGCTAAATAACGACTTGGTGTAACCAGTGCCATTGCAAGTCGGGCAGCGATCCGGCTTGTCATCCAATGTCACATCGGCATCTTGTAACCGGTTCGCCAGAGCTTCGCGTTCGTCCGTAAGCTCTATGCCCTCGAATGTATCCAGGATTGATGGTGAGCTTTTGTCTCGCTCTCTTTGCCGTTGTTCCAGTTGAGATCGCTTAATTTCAGAAATTTCCTCACTCATCTTTCATTCCGAACACATCAATTTTATGCGGAGTATAAACCCACTTAAAAAACAATGCAAAAAGTATTGATACAAAAAACGAAACGATGTATTTTTGTCTCAGCAAACAGGCAAACAGACTCATATGAGGAATCAGCAAATGTCAGAGAACAACAGCAAAAAAGTTCACGACCAAATCCAAGCAGACGTTAAAGAGTACATGACCAACACCTCGAACAGCGTCTTAGACTTCGCTTTGGCCAATGCAATTAAGAGCGGTCAGAACAACCTATATGACTTGTGTAAAAAGTGGAAAATCCCAGTAGATAAGCTACTTAGCAAGATAAACACTTCTCTTTTCAAAGTGGATGATGATAAAATCCACCTCGCATAGACGGATACGTTTAGCTATCGGGATAAGAGTAATGAAAAGCTTCGGGGAAACTCGAAGCTTTTTTTCGCTTCAATACTTAATCCGAACGTTCAAGAATTTAAGGCATAAAAAAAGCACCTACTCATAGAGCAAAAGCTTATCGTTCGGAAACCCATTAAAACATCCACCAGCAACAAAAATAAACAAAAACCAACAAAATTAAACAACAACACTGTCGCTTTATAAAAGAAAAATAGAAATTAGAAAGCATCAATCGCGAAAGATAGTTTGAACTGATTCATCAAGAAACCTCGTCCGTAAGGTTCTGTTAGCACGCATTCCATTTAAAATCGCGGTATAGTGAAAAATAAACGCCTTATGTGATACCGGATCGTTTAGCGTCTTATCACCGTCAAATAGTTGTGTTTAATGCTGCTAACGGATAACTTGATGAGAGCCCAAGCTGAGCAACTGAATAGATAATGACCAAATTTGTCTTATGGGACGAGATGATTTCCGGTTTAAATTTAAGGTGTTATATAATCGGCCTAGTTTGAGTATGACGGAGCTATATACACAACGTCGAATCTTTATAGACAAACACAAAGACGTTCATTAACCTCGGTGATGTACAGAAAGCAAACAAACACAAAGCCATCTCAGGGCTATTTTTTACGAGATGCAATAGAATGAATCCATTCGCGGCAAAGAAGGTTTTATACCATTTCGCCGTTTGCAAAATGGGCTAAGAGTCTGAAATACTAAGTTCAGCAAGGATTGGAACAAAACGTTCCCCCACAACCATTGCTGGTGTGAAGAATATAAAAAAAGGCTGGATTCGAAGAACCCAACCTTTAATTAATTAGGAGGTAATTATGTAATCACCAACCAAGCTCGAAGCAGCTAGAAAGCTTCACTTCGTGCATGCGGGTAAACGATGGCGGCCACCATCAAAAACCCTTGTGCGTTGTCTTTAACCATAAGCCTTTGGAGAGGTAGATATGGTCAAGTTAGTTGATCTCTTGATTGCTTTAATCAAGTTAGTCACAGCCATAGTGCAAGCACTATTCGGCTAGACAACGTTGTCGCTCTAGAAGTACATTGTTGCTTCTAGAGCACACTTACAACTATCCAATAATTAATATTTCCTGTCAATTCGTGTTTTTGTCAAGAACTCACACAAATGCGGTCGTTATTCGTTGTAGCATGCCGTTGTCTATAGCTAGGATCATTAACTCATCCAAACAACAAAAACTTGTTGTGTATGTGGGAAACTGTGTAAATCTTTGATTTTCCAGTTATCCACATACGCTATAAAGATCTATATTTAACTATATCAATCTATGAGAACTATAGAACTATAAGATCTATAGGAACCGTAACGTATTGATTTAAATTGGTTTTAACTCGTTTAAAGATCTTTTTTTAGGTCTTTAAGTAACAAGATCTAGGTTTAATTGATCATTTATTAGGTGTTTGTGATCTTCTTACAGGCTTTAGTGCTACATAATCTAGGTGAAAGTGATCATATATCAGGTGATTGGATAACAGGTTTTAGGTGTTTCTGTTCTTAAATGACATATTTTAGGTGTGTGAGATGGTTGTATAGGAGTCTTGTCCGGTTTTTTCTACTTTCGAGTCAATGATCACGTCGAATTCCCTCCCATATACCTAAAATGTGTCACATAGCTCATTTCAACCTAGAAAATGTCATCTATCGAGCCCATGACCTAAAACTTGTTAGCTATCAGTAATCGTGTGTATCGGTTAGTTCTGAAAGGGTATCTATCTTTTCCATTAACGACTCTAATTCATGCATTCCATCATCATGCTTTTGTTGCTCTTTTTCTGAGTGTCGCTTTGACAAGCTAGCTTCAACTTTAAGAGCGTGGTCTTCTTTACCCACATAGCGGTACGCGATGGCAAGTGATTCTAGTTCAGACTCGGTGAGTCTGACTTGGTTTTGAAGCCTTTTCAATTCAAGTTGTCGAATTGTCTTAAGAGCATCGTGTTGATTTAGTTCATCAATTGAACCTAGTTTAACCCACCGGAAGAGAAACTTGATTCCAGTAATGGTTCTACCTTTCTTTACAACCTCAAAACCCTTATCACCTTGGCTGCTTTCTAAAAATAGAAGCTCTTTGCTAATCTGAGGGTGTTCAGAAAGTTCTTTAATGCTTTCCCTGATACAACGTTTCATAAATACGCTGTTGTTTTTGAAGGAACTTTTATCTTTTTTCAGCTTCCCTGATTCGTCCAAAAGCCCAAATATTCCTTTCAGTTCACTAAGCTTTTGCGCATGCATTTCAAAGCCCTTGTCTTTGAAGCGACTAAGCAGTTCGTACAAGCGCTTAGAATACTCCTTTTTCACCTCAAAGAAATTGCGAGTATTAATCAGAGCAAATCCTTGATTATATTCAATATACTCAGGTTTGAGCATATCGTTAGGAACCATCGTAAGTATGCCGTGTTTATAAGCGATATGTTTAAAAAGAGGTCTATAGTCGAATTCAATATCACCTTTCGGGGTTTCCACCTTTATCCCGATTTTTCGACTAGCTAGGCGGTTCGCTACTGGACTTAAGTTGCTACCGATATGTTTAGACTCAACACCTAACCACTCTGATAATTGATGTGAAGTAAACTCATAGTGTGGTGTTTTCTGTTCCCAATCACTTGGTTTCATATGTGCAATCATCAACGCAAACATATCTGCTTCCCTAGCGGATAGATCTTGACGACTAAAGACCAGTTGATGGCCTTTTTTGATATGTTTCGGGAGGTTATCGCTTACCGCAGGGTAGAAATATTCTTCATCACTCATGCAAATGCACATCCATAAATAACAAGATTTAGGTAATTATGACACATTTTAGGTCACGCATGTATAGAAATACTCACATCAAGCAGTGATTACAGATACCTGACTTGTACTCGCCCAACTGCGTCACGATAGTATTCAACTAAGCCTTGAGACTCTTTCTCGGAAATGGTGTTCATGTACTCTGCTAACATGGTGGCTGTATCACGAACCTTGTTCACGCTAGCTTTCACGGCGCTTGCAGCCTTGTTGTGCCAGCTAGCAATTACAAACTTAAGGTATGACATGAACTTAGGCGCTAAAGGCTGTTGGTGCTTGTTGTACAGCTTGATAACACGACGAGCTCCACTAGCTGATAGGCGGCCTTGCTTAGCAGCTAGTTGAAGTTCTTTCACCTCGTTAGCGTCACGTTTGAAGATTTTCAAAAACCAAGAATCAGACGGGATACCGTTATTAATTTTATTTTTACTCTCTGTAGAGAGATCTTTTGTATTTATGCTGCAATTTTTGTTTTTGTCTGATTGCTCGCAAGCCTTGTCAGCACTGGCTTCAAGAGGTTTTTCCACAGAAGCCCCCCCTAAATGCAATTTTTGTCTATTACAAAACTTCTCTGCCGCTTGTAGCGCGTATTTGTATGCACCAGTGAACATGTTTTGGATGCCATCAACGCATAGAGTGATGTGACGTTGACTCTGACCTGTTGCATTGTTTGGCTTTGGCTGGCCATAAGCGATCAGGCCAAGCTCTTTTGCGCTTTTGATGTAGTTATCAATAGTGCGCTTTATGATTGGCTTACAACCGTAACGGTGACAGTTCTCGTTGTAGGTGCGCGCTAAGGTATCGCTTGATGCAAAGCAAGTGTGACCATGCTTAAGGATAAAGCTTGAGATAGTTTCTAGTAGGCAAGCAAGCTTACGTTGTGCCAATGGTTTATTGGCTTTGATATTGGAAGCTTGTGTTCTGAATCCTGACTTCCAGTAACGAGGATTCAGCAAAAGAGGTGTAATTTGCATAAAATTCGCTCAAAAAAAAGACGCAAAAATTTGCCACCGATCTCTTTGAACGTTATACTTACACCTGCTTCAGTGTGGTGTAAGTAACGCTCGCTGAGATTGATGTTCTAAATCGCTTAAAAACATTCAATCTAAATGAGACTTCTTGGCTGCCAACCTCGTTGTCTCACCTGATTAGGCTTCGGTCTAATTCATTACGGCATAATGACTTTCCTTAAGTTCGTTTGTCGTGACGCTTTAAGTTTGCCGCTTAAAGCTCGATTTGAGTAAGAAAGCCCGCTCGCCAAAGCGGGCTTTTTTATTTTCTGTTGCCCGAAATCGAATCACTTTCTCTCTATCACGGTATCGTCATGATCTAATTACAGAAAAACTCCCCTATTATTGATCGTAAATGGTTGATCAAACAAGTCCCTGTATCAAAGTGATTCCGAACAAGGGGCGTTACCATCTGGCGCTAGAGTTTACCAAAAATTTTATCTATTTAAACTCCTTTTGGACGTGTTAATATTCCGAACACACCTAATTTTGTGGATAACTCTGTGATGAAATTTACTCCCCCACCAAGTGCTGAACAGCAATTAGAAACTCAAGTTAACCAATTAAAACAACAATTTAAGCGCCGACAGTTCCCAAAAAAGAACGCCCCAGCGCTACCGTTGGATTTGTTAGTAACAATCTCAGGTTGCACCTTTGGTTTGCATAGCCAAAAAGACGGCAGACTCGTTCTAAAGGCCGATAAGGCGATTAACTTTGATAAGGGTGTCAATGTGTTGCGCTCAGTGTCGTATATTGCTGGCGCGCGAGATAGCGTATCTATCGCTGGTTGGGACTGGCGACCAACGCACTTCAAGAAAGATAAACTCTACTTGCGTCCTGTCGCGCCTAGTGATTTATAAAATTCCGAATTGGCCACCAGAATTTTCGATTTAATTGAGTGTTTTTTGTACTTAATTACTAATCGCTGGTGGCGCTTTTTAATTGATCAACTTATTGGAATTTTCGTGATGAAGATCCGAAGTTGACGAATTGCTGTTTAATTTGAGGCGCAACACTCACTTTTTGCTCTACTGGAACGTAGCTATTTGTCGGTAAAGTTGCCATTTTTCGGGAACCTAGCGACTCAAACATAGCTCGCACCACTTGATGATCTTCCTTGGTGGCCATGTTGGCGATCGCTCTGCGCTGCGCATCGGTTACATAGATAGGTAAAGAGTCCACAACATCAAGCAGCATCGAGGTTGCCTTAGCGTTTTGCTCTACCTTTTCACGCAACTCTGCATTCACGCTTTCTAGGTACATAAGCTGGTTAGTAAGATCACCGACAAGCTCAACATTGGTCTGTTGAGTCATGTTCGCGTAGATATTACGCGCGGATTCCTCATCAAAACCTTGTTCCTGTAGCGATTCGAGGATCATTTGCTTGCTGTTCGCACTTTCCATCATCATGGCCGGATGGTCTAGGCTGATATAGTTCGGCTGCAACACGTAGTCCATACCGTGATATGAAGTCGTGATCGATGCCTCGCGTGTATCTTGGCCACCAGTCGCCCAACTCCAACCACCAGCACGGCTATTGTGCAAACCTAAAGCGATACGGCCTGTATCGGTATCTAAAAACTCTTGAGTGTGTTCAACAATACCGTCATCTGAACAGGTGATAGAGACTGTGCGGTTAGATGGCACGTTTTCTACCACAACCGGACGACCATTAATCATGATCACCTCAGTTTCACCGATTGAGAGCTTATTAGCGCGTTGGCGGGATTGATGGCCATAGTAACCATACGCTTCGCCTAGTCGTAGTAGCTCTTGAGTTCGTGGGCTGTTGATCATCGCTTGCACGGCTTTGATGATGTAATTGCGCTTGTTGGCGCTAAGCTTGCGACCGTCATTGAATAGGCTGAAACGGTCGGATACTTGTTTAAGTGCTTTTGCTGTCACTTTCTTTTCTCCATTAATGGCTTTGGATTTCGGTTAGTAGGTCGAGAACTACGTCTCTAACGAATCGTTCCGCTTCGCTTTGGTCAGTCATGCCAATGGATTCCATCATTTTGTCGTTCTTGGCCACTTGAGCCGCGAGCTCGGAAATGACTTCATTGGCCAGCTCGGAATCGAGGCCAACAACGGACGTGTAAAGATGGTTTTTGAGTTTCGGAGACTTGCCGATTGGGGATTGCTCGATAAGGTCAAGCACGGTAGTCAGCATGGTTGCGTAGTTCGCTTGCGACTCCATTGCGGCCAACTTCTCTTGCTCGATAGCTGTGTTGAGAGAGTTAAATTGGATCTCGAATGGCATATCGTTGTCATTCCACACCTTGCCGTCTCGGTAGATGGTGTGAATGTCGATAGCGCGCTTAACGAACGCCACCACGGCTGCGCGGATTTGGTTGGCGCGTAGTGCAGATTGAATCGAAGTGCGGAAGAAGCCGCCCTCGCCTAGTCCACCAGAAAGAAGATCACCAAACCCAAGCATGGATGGGTCTACGCCAAGCGTTCCGGCTAAGCGTTTAAGGTGAAACATAATGTCTTCGATGTGGGAGATATTCGGGTCAGTGGTAAAGGTATCGATCTGCAAGCCACCTTTAGCGCCGCCCATAAATGGCAATAGCGTGTTGATGACGGTTGGAATGAAACCTAGCTTGCGGGAACGGTCTACCACCTCTTGACGGTCTTGCTTCATCTGGTCAGCGACCATGTTGATGTATTCCGCAGCTCCGGCCGCATCTAAGCCGTCAGTGTTTACCGCTACCATGCGATCGATAAGTGAAGCATTCACACGACTTGCGCCGAGCGCTGCAATGGACTGGCGAAGCATCGACCAAGCCTCAAAACAGGTAAGAAGAATGGATGTGCCGTAGTTCTGCGTCTCGATTGGCATGCGTGAATACGCATCGTCATAAAGTGAGTAGCGCTGGCCAGTGTAGTTAACTGGCGGTATATCCATATCTGGTCGCCAGATTGGCATTTTTAGTGGGATAAGCGCCCAAGGCTCGGCAAGGCGTACCTGTTCGCCGTTCGCTCGGGTTTGTAGATATTCCGCAGTAAATCCCGCTAGCTCGCCCGAACGTTCGTACTCACGAATTTGGTTTGGCAACGTGTAGTAGTTGGCCTCAAAGTGAGTAATACCCACGCCCTCTTTCGTGTATGGGCGAACATAGTTAACCCCATAAACCAGCGTTGAATACGTCCAGTTCATTAGGTTTTCGTTGATTGGAGTTAGCAGCTCTCGGTTAAGACGGCCTACGTACTCGGCGTACTTCTCATCGGTTGGATGAAGATACACAGCCATGCCATTGTCGTTTGATACCGAAAGAGCGTGACCAAGGTGCAGATTGAGCGCGGCATCAATCGTGCTGTCCTCGGCCATTTCCTTGAGTATCGGATATAGCATGAAGCGATCTTTCGGCAGCTTGTGCAGAAAAAAGCGGTCTGAGCTTTTTCGACCGTCATTGGTCAGAGCGCCGTTGCTTTCATCTAATTGGTGTTCGCGATCGTGGAATGGCGATCCCGTGTATCCAGCGCCAGATTCAAAACTTATCCCACTCTCTTTATCGTCATTCTCGTTAAAGAAAGGGAACGCTTGTTTTAAAGCTGCCGCTAGCCCAATTGATGCCTTGTTTTGCGACATGTGCGACCTCGGTAATTTGAGGCGCTTTTTACAGGGATGGGGATGATCTTGGATGATAGCGCATCGCGTCAATGTGACCAATACGCTAATAAATCATTGATTTTCTATGCGTTAATTTTTTTTAGTCAAAGTTCAATTGCTTGCCTTTGAATCTTGGTTACTCACCAAAAACACTAATTTTTACTCTTGATGATAATAACCGTGTTCGGAATAATTCTCTCGTCCCTAAAAATCTACTTCCTTAGATATTTTAGATTATTCATTAACTTAAATTGATATTGATAGTGGCGTTTTTTTGGGATGGGGAATAGGAAAGGAAAAAGTCGGGCGAAAGCTCGACTTTTTTTTTGGCTTTTATCCAAAGAATAAAAGGCACGTTCAATGAACACTGATTTAACCCGCAGTATTGAACAGGCGACAACAATCGATGAACTGGTACGCCAGTTTGAAGCCTTGCTCGCTGTCGATATTAGCGACACTCCAAAAGGCCACCAGCGCCTTAAGGCTAACCAACTAGCCAAAGATATTCTCGCCAAGTACAACGGCGACTACTCCAACGTTTCACCCGAAGATAAAGCAGCTCTGCGCGACTACACAGGTTTTGGCGGTATCGGTGGCTCCACCAACGAATACTACACGCCTAAATGGCTGGCGAGCGCGACTTGGGATGCAGTTCGTTCCTATGACTTTACTGGCGGTAGCGTACTTGAACCAAGTTCGGGCGTGGGCGTATTTAGCGAAACCAAACCTAAAGGCACCCTGACTACATCGGTAGAAATGGATCAGACCTCAGCGGCCATCAACCAAATTCTTCACCCCGAAGACCATGTAATCCAATCGGCATTCGAAGCGGTAGCAACTAATCCTGGCATTGGCGACTTTGACCTAGTGATCGGCAACCCGCCTTATGGTGTTCGAGACGCTAGCGCGATGAAAGACAAAGCGTACAAAGACATTAAGTACGCTGATCAGTATTTCGTTTCTCGTTCTATCGATAAAGCGAAAGCTGGTGGCTTGATTGCCCTAGTGCTGCCAACTCGTATTTGTGATGCGAAAAACCTTGAGAAGTGGCGTACACAACTCGCGCTTAAAGCGGAGTTTTTGGGCGCGCACCGACTACCAACGGGCACGTTCGCTGATACGGGCGTAGTAACTGACCTTGTTATCTGGCGCAAACACAGCGACCAAGCGAAAGCACTGATTGATAGCGCCGACCGCGACACGCTGATTGAATCTAACGTACTTTGGGACACTTGGCTCAAAGGTAAGTGGTTCGAGCGCGAGGGTAAGAAATTCATCAACGGCGAACAGACTGTTGAGGGCGTAGGTAAGTTTGCGCGCAAAGTCGTGAAGCGTGGCAACCGTTCTAACGATGATATTAAAGAGTCGTTAATGCGCCGCTTTGACAGTCGCATTGATTGGATGTTACTCGATGAAGCGGTTAGCGAGCCAGTGAGCGCGAAATACTCCGATGGAGACACGATTTTCCGCAATGGCCAGCAGTACGAAATGATTGATGGCGAATGGGAGCTATCTGAAAGCAATGCGAAAACAGGCGTTATCAGTAAGGCGACCTATGGCGTAGATAACACCGATGAGATCGGTTCTATCACCTACTCTACTGAATCGATGCTTAAGCTATCGGCCAGCCAAGCGCTCAAGCTTTTCGAAGATTACGGTTACTTGTGTCATGACGACTTTAAAGCCCTAATGCGCGAGATTGCCAAGCTGCCAAAAGCAAGCCAAGAACACGCTTACAAAGGCATTCTACTTGGCATGAAAGTTCAAACACTTGCAACGCTGGTTGCTGGTAGCCGAACGACATCCAATAGCGACTTGGCCAACATGGCAATGGGCGCGGAGGACTTCCAGACCGAACAATATCGCGTGAAGTTAAGCGGCGAAGTGTTAGAGCTGAACGCACTAATGGGCGGCTCTAAGGTATCGAAGAAAGCGCTAAGCAACTTAAGCGAGAAGTACGTCTCTGCATGGAATTACTACCACTCATCGATCGATTCTAAGGGCAAACTGTCTGACCTACTCAAAGGCGACCTTAAGCGTGAGCTGACCGTTCAATACCGTTCGTCTCGCATTGGTGACGTGTTCCATCTATGTGACCGTGAACTAGGCATAACCACACTGACACTGCATGACGTTCGCACGTATTACACCGCAAGCGGTATCGATGCGATGAGCGATGAGCAGTTGCTTGATTACCTAGCGAACATGGATGAGGTAGCGGTAAACCCTGACGGCACGGTGACGGCATTCCATAAAGCGACGACTGGCCTAGTCGGTAAGCGCATGGATCAGCTGACCGCACAATTAGTATCGGCCACCAGCGATACCGTGAAAGCTAACATCATGCGCCAAATCCAAGCCATCGAATCTAAGCGAAACAAGATCTCGATTGCCGATGTGAAGATGAAGCTTACCGATAAGTGGATTCCTAAAAACATCATGCTTGAGTTCCTGCATGACCGTGGCTACACGGAATTTATCTTGGGCGACTTTACCGAGGATAAGGACGGCTTTGAGGATTTCGTACAAAGCGAATCCGGCCAATACCTTACTGGCTACCGCTGGCGTGATGGCGAATGGATTGACGGCCTAACTCGTAATGGCGTGAAAGGTAAAGCAGCGAACAGCGATGAGCGATTTGAGCGTCAAATTGAATCGTACATCAACTATGGTGCGGTTCGTGGCGGTAGTAAGAACGAAGATAAATCACTTATCCGTGAACAAATGCGCCGCCTCGATGATGAGTTTTCCACATGGATTGCATCATCTGACCATTCAGAATACTTGGAACAGGTTTACAACAATACGTTTAACGGTTGGATTAAGCCGGAGTTTGATGACTCACCACTAACGCTAAATGGCGTATCTGGTGCGATTGAGTTCCTACCTTACCAAAACTCAACGATTCGCCGTCACAGTGCAGACGGTAACGGCATTATTGCCTTTGGTACTGGCTTGGGTAAAACGCTCACTGGCCTTGGCCTCGTGCAGCACAACCTAGAAACCAAACGCGCTAACCGTGTGGCCATCGTTGTTCCTAAATCCGTGTTAGAGAACTGGTTCTATGAGTCCGACCTGTTCTTTGGTGAAAGCAATCTATCTGACAAGGTATTTATCGGCCTTGAAGTTCACAAAGACGATGACGGAAAAATCATTCGGGAACCGGTATTAGATGAAACGGGCGAACCGAAGTTAGACAAGAAAGGGGATCCTATCTTGCGCGCCAAACTGACCGTAGACACAAACGGCAAGCGCGTAGCAGAACAGCTCCACCAGCTTACACAGTCAACCGCTCGCATCGTGGTAATGACAAAAGACGTGTACAACCGCATTCCATTGAAGCCGGAAACGATTTCGGCCAACGTGCTTGAAATGCGCGATGCTGGTTTGATTGCTGGTTCAAGCAAGCTAGTTAAGGAAGCGGAAAGTCACACAGAGCAAGCGAAGAACGCGCGCTTTGAAGCGAAATATGCTGACGATGGTACGGCCAAAAACGAAGAACTACCGTACTTTGAGGACTTGCTATTCGATTCGGTTATGGTCGATGAGGCGCATGATTTCCGCAACTCGTACAAGGGCGGCTCATACCGAAACAATCTGGCATTCTTGCCTAGCCAAGCGCAAGCCGATCGCGCTATCGATATGCAGCTTAAGAACAACGTCATTAAGGCTCGCAATGACGGTCGAGGCGTTTACTTCCTAACAGCTACGCCAACCGTAAACAGCCCTGTTGATATGTTCAATATGCTGTCCCACATCATTCCGGCAGACACGTTTGCCAAGATGGGGATCTTTGACAGCGACGACTTTATCCGCATGTTTGGTAAGACTGGCGAAGCGCTGGTTACTAAGATCTCGGGCGAAGTTGAACAGCGTGAAGCCCTACTCGGATTCCAAAACCTAGACGCACTTCGAAACATCGTTAACCGCTACATGACGATCGAGGATGCTAAATCCGTTGGTGCCAACGTTCACATTCCTGACCTGATTAGCCAGCAAAGCGTTGTCCAAATGAATAGCGAACAGGAAGCGCTATATGAGGAACTACGCCAGCGCGCTGACGCAATCAGTAATCCAGACAAAGACGAAAACCAAGAGATTGTCGAGCAATACCCTAACGACACGGTTTTCGGCCTAATCCGTAAAATGGACAAGGTAAGTACAGACCTTGATTTGTACTATGAGCGTGTTACCTACCGATTCGCCAAGGACAGCAAGAAAGAGGTAGAGGCGGCAGTCGCTAAGCTACCAAATACCGTCACGGTCGCTTTTGAGGATGTGGCACCAGACGGCACGGTTAAGCTAAGCAAAATCCAAGTTAAGGTTGATAAGAGCGTTAAGGTCGAGGGCGATCACTGCGTGGTTCAGCTCCACCAGCAACTTGATGACCGATTCACAAACATTTGTGACAAGGCCAAGTTGAAATTTACGCACCCTGTCTCCCCTAAGTACGCCAAGTTCCTTGAGAACGCGCGCGAGATTTATCTGGCTGGCGGTAAGCAGCTTGTCTTTACCGAAGAAAAAACACAGCACAAGAAAGTCGCGCGAATCATTGCGGATTTTGTTGGTTGTAAGCTGTCTGAAATCGGTATTTTGAACAGCGATACCGTTGCGGGTAAGAAAGGCTCTAAAGCGACTGAGGACGATGAGGAAGCGGGTTTGGAAGCAATGGCCAATGCTTACAACACCTCGAAATACAAATTCATGATCCTCAATAAAAAAGGCGAAGTCGGCATCAACCTGCATCATGGCACAACCGATATTCACCACTTAACGCTACCTTGGACTCCAATGAGTATCACACAGCGTAATGGCCGTGGCGCGCGTGTTGGCTCTAAACAAAACAGCGTGAACGTTCACTACTACACGTCGAAAGGCTCATTCGATGATTTCCGCTTGGCCACAATCCAACGCAAAGCCACTTGGATTGAGACAATGTTCAAAGGTGATGAAAAGTACATTGCGAACGCCGATGCAGACGCAGCCGACGAAACTGCAATCATGCTGGCAGCAAATCCAGAAGAGGCGAAAGCCCGTATCGAAGCGGCTAAGCGTCAAGCTGAGCGCAAGCGCAAATTAGAGGAACGCCGACTAGCAAGTATTAACGTTAGCAAGTACATCAAAGCCACCCAAATGCTTGCTTTGGATGTGAGTGCGGTTGAGGGCGAGCTGGCCGAGCTACGCGAGAAGTTAGAGCCACTACGCAAAGAGGTGGAAGAAGATCGCCTACGTGCCGAGGGCGAGAAGCGCGGCAGTTGGCAGCACAAAAACTACCAACGCACCAAAGGCAGACTGTTTGCGCTAGAAAGCCAAATCAAAACCTATGAGGCAGCGACCAAAAACCGCGACAAAGCGAGCGATACCATCAAGAAATTGAAACCAGCAATGGAGCTGGCCATCAATGACGGTGTGTTAAAGGATTACCCTGACTTCCTAACTCATCCAGAGTTATACATTGTTCGCAACGGTGTGATTGTGCGTAATGGCTACACCTACAAAGCCGAAGTTAAGAGCCGTTCTTGGAGCGCCGAGTACGATTCAAAAGCAACAATCATGATCACCAACTTCGACCGTAAATCTGGCACGGTGGACGGCTTTATTACTGAAATGGACGGCGAACCAGCGTCACGCAACTATGTCGATCTACCTGTTGAGCGCATCATTGAAATTGCGCCAGTGAATCAGGATAGAGCTGCGCTAGAAGCAAAAGCGCTCCAAGGTGTACCACTAAGTGAAGTCGCTCATACGTTTGACCGTGAGACGTTCTTTGAACTGGTAGCAGAGAAGAAAATGAAAGCCTACGGTAATAGCCGCCGTTGTTTGGTGCGCAATGCTGACGGCTCATTCTCTACGCCGTGGGGGTTGGATGTTGAACCAGACCAAACGCTGATTTATCCAGATGCGAGCGATAAAGCGATCGTGAAAGCCCTACTCGACCAAGTAACCAAGCAATTGGAAGATAAAGGTCGCGTGATGTTGGAACACGACATTCTAAGTTTCTTTATCGGTAGCGATTGGGACAAACAGGCGATGGAAAACGGCAACCAAGTGAGCGAACAGGAAGTTGTTGAACTGGTGACACTTGAGATCAAAGCATTCGAGGAAAAATACCCTGAGCTTTATCAAGAAGCGCTGCTGAAAGCAGAGACGACTTACAAAACGTCTATCACTTTCCTTAAAGAGCTAGATAACCATCTAAGCAATTTGAAATGGACAGGTTACACCAACGCACACGAAGCGCGCCGCCTATCGGCTCGTGAGTTCACTCGTTACACCGATATTCTGACCGAACGCTCTAGCGAATACCGCACAGAGCTGGAAGATAAGCTATTCGCTGACTTCACTAAGCTGGTGGCTAACGACCCTGACCGTGCGAAACGTCTATCACAGATCGCGTACTGGATGACGCAATACAAACCAACGACCGATACTCACCTACTGAAAAAGGTCGATGCGATTTACGGCGAAAACTCACAAGAAACCATGCTTAAGGTATGTGCTGACCTACACGCTATTGGCGAACGTGAGTTCCTATCCGGTGATGGCCTAATCTTCTCGGATGACTGGTCATTGAATCGCATGAAAGGTGCGTATGGTTCGCTATTCACTTATCGCAGCGCACAGCGTGAGGAATTTATCGAGAAGTACCTAAATGCGGATAAGCCGGAAAAGGCCGAGGTTAAAGTGACCGAAACGCAGAAAGTGAAAATCGATAATATCTCTGCCATTAACGTAGAGAGCATCGAGAAGTTTAGCGAACTAATGTCAGGCATTGGCATCGACGTTAAAATGGTGACTTCACCAATTAGCTGGAAGCCTAAGCGCGGTCGCAACCGAAAAGAGATTGTTGTAGAGCCATACGAGCGCATTGGTTTGATGGACAACAATGGCCTTAAAGGTTCGCTTAAAGTGATGTTCGCTGGTGACAAGGAAGCTAAGGCCGAGTACGGCGCTGACTTCGCATCAAACACAAGCAGTGAATTTAATGGCGGCTGGTGGTTTATCTCTGCGAAAGCGGATTTGGAATTGCTAGCGAAATCGCTATTAACCATTCATAACACAATGGCCGAAGCTGCCTAACTCAAATTTTCGCATGCGAAAACTTTTTGGAGACAACAATGATTACCCAAGTGAAATTGCCTACCGTTGAAGATCTACAGCCCTTACTCGATGAGGCGCTAGAAGCAGCGCAAAGCAAAGAAGCATTTATCCAAGCTCAAGTAGATGGCATTTACAAAACACTTAAAGCCAATCCGCTCATGTACCGTCACTATGGCGCTTATTGGTGGGCGGTTAAATCGCTCATGGCCAAGCATGGTTATGACCTTGGCAGCGATTCAGAAGTGATCACAGAGCAACACTTCAATTTCGAAGACCCTGCGATTTTGTTGTGTGCTGCGTGGGCGTACCAGCAAGAGCAAGTTGATAAAGGCTACTGGCAAGCAAACCTACATACCTACTACGTCGATGATGAAGAATTTGAATATTCTATCGAGGACGTAAATCTCGAAGCGTGGAGTGTTAACAGCAAATCGATGCGTTAAGTTTTCGCATGCCCGTCATTTTTGGCGGGTATTTTTTTGCATGAAATTTGGTAAGAAGTTCTCGCATGCGAAACTATACGGAATGGGATGTTTTAAAGTTCTCGCATGCGAAAACTTTTGAGATAGAAAAAATAAACCCCGCCACTGAACAAATGGCGGGGATTGCACGTTGAACAGATAAGCTTTGATGCAATCAATCCTACCCCTAATAGTTTTGTTGCCGCCTATCTGTAATTTAATGTATATGAAATAATTTTCATATTCAACAGGTTTTTCAATATTTTTTATTAAAAACAATGAATTATGCAACTAGGTGCTTTTTCCCTTCTTATGCCTGTTGACGCTGCTCTTTGTAACCTAGTTAAGTAATAGAATTGTCAAAAAGTTTTCGCATGCGAAAACACATGGAATCAATCTCACAATTTATCTAATGTTCTTGCATGCGAAAACTTGTGCAATCGGTTCTGTTTGTTACTTTTTTTTCTTGTGCTGTTGCTACTGGCAACGTATAGTGTGTGCCTGTTGCCAGTGACAACAATCGAGAGGCATTGATATGGCATCCAAGGAACGATGCGAAAGATTAAATCAATTAGTCCAAAAGGCAGGAAGTACCAGAAAAGCCAAGCAGCTCATTGATGGCGTTAAGGGTGTAAGCCCTTGCCACACTGCTATTTACAAAGCAATGCACGGCGGCGGTACAACTGATTACGTAGTTCAGTGCTATATCGAGGATCTTGAGGTAGCACTGAGCAAACCAAAACAGCAAACAAATTCCACCAGCAAAGGAAATTAATTAATGAGCATTATCATGGCGATTGCCAACCAAAAAGGCGGCGTTGGTAAAACAACTTGTACTTACAACTTTGGCATTAGCATCGCTAGCCAAGGCAACAAATGTCTATTCCTGGACTTTGACCCACAAAACAACTTAGGCGGCTCAATCGCACCGGAAATGGTCGAGAATCCAGAGTACACATCTGCGAGCTGCCTACACAACGCTTACAACCTTTTTGAAAATCCAGTAAAGGCTAAACCTTTCGAAGTCAGCGAAAACGTACACGTTATTGGCGGCGATAAGCGCATGGGTAACATTACTCAATCACAAATCTTAAACGTGGCTGAGTCTATCGACCTTATCAAAGACGACTACGACTATATCTTTATCGACTGTCCACCAGCGGCGAACGCGCTACAGCATGCAGCGCTACTTGTGGCCAGTAAGCTACTTATCATTAGCCAAGCACAAAAAATGTCGATCAAAGGCGTTAATGAGCTAGTTAAGACCTCGCGCCAAATCCGTCGAATGAACCCTGACTTGGAAGTATTAGGCATTGTCCTAAACCTTATCGAAGCCAACATTACAAACGACCAGCGCGAACAGGAAGCGGAACTTCGTAAAGAGTACGGCAACCTAGTTTTTGAAAACAAACTGATTAAAACAACGCGCGTAAGTGAAGCTCTAAACCAAGGCAAAGCACTGATTGAAACCAACCCTAAAGCGGCTGAGAAATTCGGCTTTACAGCGGTTTGTGAGGAACTTTGCAAGCGCATGGTAGAGGTGACAGCATGACCAAAAGCTTAAGAGATCGAATCAAGCTTAGCGACTTAGATAATCTCTTGGATGAATCAGCGGTAGAAATCCGCGATGCAGCGAAAGTGCTGGCTATCCCTAAAGACTCTTTGTATTCAGTTGAGCAAGTTCGTGAAGAATTTAACGATGAATCACTACTTGAGTTATGCGAAAGCCTAGAAGAAAACGGCCAAATTCAACCTGTCGTTGTTTACCCGTTCGATGGCAAGGGATACAAAATCCAAGAGGGTGAACGCCGTTGGCGCGCCGCTATGTTGAGCGACAAGCTAACTCACGTTGAATGTATTGTCCGTGAAAAGGGCGATATTTTTGGTCAGCTCATCGAAAACATTCAGCGAGAAGATTTAACGCCAATCGAATTAGGTAAGGCGTTTGACCAAGCAAAGAAAAAGCACAATCTGGATAACCGTGGCTTGGCTAAGCGCCTTGGCAAATCAGACGGCTACATTTCGAAATACCTAAATGTGCTTAAAGCTCCTGACTTTGTTTTGGAAGCATTCCAAAAAGGGATTATTGGTGATGTAGAGTCCATCAACGAACTACGCAAAGCAACCGTCGATAACTCTAAGCGCGTTCGTGAAGCGCTGGAAAGCGGCGAGAAGCTAACACGCCAAGATTGTGTAAAACTGCGCACTGGCGAGCTAGATAGCAAGGTGGAAGTTGCACCTCAACCTAGCAAACCAGAGAAAGCAGAAAAGACCGATAAGACACCAGTAAGCAAAAAGCCTACGGCAAACCAAAAGCCTACCAGCATTTGTGTGATGGTTAATGACCGTCATGGTTTGGTGTTCGCATCTGGTAAGCATAGCGACAAGCTAACGGTACTGTTTGATGATGGCGAACTTGAGCAAGTGCCAGTTGGTGAAGCTCAATTAGTTGGGTATCGTGTGTAAAGTTCTCGCATGCGAAAACTTTTAAAGCGGGTGGCTAATTAGCTGCCCGTTTTTCGTTAGGACGTAATACCCGCCGTCACGGTAGACACCAACCACATAGTGATCGAGCGGCACGTCTTGCCAGCCAAATAGCCCTAGTTCGTCATCGCAATAAGCGACGATATTCACCAGCTTTACCTTTTGGACATGCAGTAGATAGATATTATCTAGCGCCCCTTTAAATGGTCTGTAGATATACTCGCCATCTTTCCTTAAAGCGGGGATCTCATTCCCTGCGACTGAATGGCCATCGGCAACGCCGTCTTCGTTTATGTCGATTAGCCCGTAGTGATAACGATGCCTGATAGTAAACATCCCCTACTCCCAAATGCAAAAACGCCAGATTTGACAATTAAATCTGGCGTTTTTGTGTCTATAAAGGTTGTATAGGCAATATATGCCAAGAACTATTTTATAGCATGCCTCGAAGCGTTTGCAAGTTCGTCCAGTTGCACACTAGACTCGAACATAAAGCCTGTTTGTACCCCCTCATTTTCTAGCTCTTGATTTACACGCCCAAGAATATCAATAAGCGATGCACCGCCGCCGCCAAACATATCCCCGAGCGCTTGGCCTTGGTGAAGCAACTCACTATTGATTGCCTCGGCCATTGCCTTAAATGCCAGTGTCATGCGTTTTGCGCTTCGGTTGTTAGCAGCAATGAATCTCGCCAGCGCTTCGGCCTCGGGATCGTTGTCGCCAAACAAACCGGACTGAGCTAATAGCTCATCGATGTGCTGACCGGAATCTTTGGCCTGTCTCACTAACTCGGTTGCTTGCACCAGTGAGTCAAGTGCTGACTTAGCGAGGTCAGGTTGTGAGGCGTTAATTTCCACGGCTTCTGCCAGCGTTCCAGACGTGTTTTTATGCACCTCTCCGCTAAGGTATTGCATCTCAACAAACGCGCTTGCTGCGCCGTTTAGCGCGCTCAAAATGTTGCGAATTTCGGGATCGGCTTCCTCGGCTACCAGCTTCACCAACTTCTCGTTTTTGTACGCCTTGGCAAACACGGCATTTTGCATGCGCTCAATCAGTTGCTTGGTTGGTCGGCCATCTTCGGTAAGTAGTCCGGCGGTTGAATTATCCCCAATTTCAGTTAAGAAACTGTTTATAAATCCTTGGTTAGACTTGGCCAAAAGGTTGCCTGTTTCGCTCGGTTGGAATAGAGCAATCATGCGGTCATCGATGCGCTCTGCGTCAACCCAAGCCGTCTCGGCGGCGCTCATCTGTTGCAAGTCAGAGAGGTTGGAGTCTCGGGCAAACTTAGCACGGTTAACTTTGGTGACACGTTCTCGAACCAACACTGGCTCGCGCATGCTCTCAACTTTCTCCGGTGATAGGTCGAAGCGCTCCGCATTGTCGATTAGGAACTGGCGGTACTTATCAGCCTTGCCCTCTCGATACGCTTTGATGATAGCGATGGTTCGACCGTTCCCCGACTCCACCACATTATCCGAGCCAACAATCGGTGCGCCGTGGCTAGATAGTCCAGAATCGGTTAATTGTTGTGGACGCAAATCGTTGGCCATCTTTGAGATCTGCAATTTTGAGGATACGCGAGTACGGTCGCGCGGTTGCAGCTCTTGCGGGAAGTTCGGATTGATTCGACCGTCTAAGTCGTTCGATGGAATAAGGTCGCTGGCTTCCACGACTTTAAATCCTGTTTCCACTTCGTCGCCTTTTGCTGTCACAACGTAGCTGGTGCGACCTAGCTTGGGTTTTAGATTGTCTGTTGCGTACAGTTGAACAATCTCGGCTAGGTCATTGATGTTTTTCGCCTCTTTGATTTCGGCGCTAATTGATGTGAGTTGGTTCAATTTGACTGCTCCGGTGGAGTGGCGAGTTTTCGCATGCGAAAACTTTTGGGACAGGGAAAAGGATTAAAGGCTCTTAAGCAATGCGAAAAGCGCCTTGGCGTAGTTATGACGTTCGCTGGCTGCTAGTGCAAGGTTTAAAGATTGCTTGTAGTAATAGTCTGCTCGGATTTTAGTGAAAACATTCATCGTTTTTTCTCAAGTTCTCTGAAAAGTTTTCGCATGCGAAAACTATATCGAACGAGATTCTTTAAAGTTCTCGCATGCGAAAACATCCGTGTCTTTCGCGCTCCATGCAAAAAAGTTCTCGCATGCGAAAACTTAAGCGGCCAGTTTGTCAGGATTGTGCTCGAACCATTCAATCGCTTTTTGCTTGATGCTATCTAGCTTCAAGCCCTCTGAGTGAACGTCTCGCATTACATCAACAAACAACGATGGCTTGGCTGTATTAAACTCCCCTGCAAGGAATCTCGCAACCAGTTCGCTTTGTTCAACTGGACGTTCGCCATTGTCGCGCTCACTCTGCTCAATGTGCTTAGTGATGATCTTGATAGCTTTGCTACGGTCAGCGCGCGACCAGCTACCAAAACCACCATTTTTCTTGGCTGAGCCCGCATCGTTTTTCCAGTAGTCCAAACCGCGCGCAACATGCCCCTTGTAGCCAAACTGGAAGTTTTCGCCATCCTTGTAAACAACGTAGTTATCCCCCTTTTCAACCATTTGGTAGTTAGGGAAAAACGCCATTTCGTATTCGTACCAGTTAGGCAAAAGTAGCACTTCATTGAGCTTTTCAATCTTATCGGAGCGGCCTAACTTGGAAAATTCTTCTACCGATATTGGCTCATCCGAACTTGATACCGGTTCCTGCTCAACCTTTTGGTTAGCGCCTGTCAGTTTATTAAGAATTTCCACCAGCTCACGGTTCTTTTTGATGCGTTCACCAATCGATAGCTGGCCACTCTTAAGCTCTTTCAACAAACCCGCAGCATCGCGGTTGAGCGTCATTTTTTCTCTTAAGCTTAACACTTGATTCTCTCCGGTTTAGGCCGCCGATGTGGCGGCCTTGGTTGTGATTAGATTTGCGCTTGGATCATGCTGGTGATGTTGCTTAGAGCGGCATCCATCAACGCTTCGTTCTCTGCTATTTGGTCGTTAGCTTCGAAGTGGGCGTAAGCCTGTTCTAGTGCGGTTTGGAACTCATCAACCAATTCCGGCGTAGGTTCACCAGTGAAATCTCGGATTTCCTTTAGTTTCTCTACATGTTCCATTTCTTCGTTATTGCCCTCTGTTTCAGATTGAGGCGCCTCACTACTTAGATTGAACGTTTTCACTAATAGCGCTTCCATTTCCGCTGTATCGTCAAATTCACCGATCAAGTCGTTGCCTTGGTATAGCGCGAACTTGTACTCGCCATCTTTAGCGATCGGATAAATGTCAGCGTGGCTTTCATTTAACCATGAACGGGCGATTAGCGGAGCGTACACGTTCGCTGGCACTGAGCCATTTACTGAGTGGATACCTGCCGCAACACTTGGTTGTACCAATGCGCCTTTTTCGTTGTAGTAGGTATCCGCAGATTGCCAGTCCTTAATCGTCTCAAGTTGAGCTTTCGCTTTTTCGCTTAAGTCGGTCGCTAGAATGTCGAATAGAACGTCTAGGCTGTAAGTGAGTCCGTCCTCATCTTTCGCATTAATCGACTTCACTCGGCCTGTTGGGAAAGTCACTTCCTGCTTACCAAGTTTTAGCTCTAGGTTGGTAAAGGCTTCTAGCTGCTCAAGCGCTTTCGCTTCTTCTTCATCTAGGCTTTCACGGAATGAGGTAACGTCTAATACATCATCCTCTGCCTGTTCGCCTTGCTGGTGCATTTCAGTTAGAGACGCGAGCTCTACCACTTTGCGCTCTTTACCAAAATCAAAGTCCACGGTTAGGCGGCCACCAAAGAAATTGCGATCGTGGTAATCGGTCATCGTGTCGCTGTTGTTGTAGTCGTATTGGCCTACATAAGCGTTAACGAACTCGATCAGCTGATCTACTGCTTCGGTATAACGGCTCATACCGTGTGGCGCTGGCGAGTTAGGGTTATCAATCTCGAACTGTAGGTAAGCTGGATTGTAGAGCATGACGTTTCTTGGCAAGTCAGTCAGCGTTAGGTCTAGTGTGCCGTAGCGAGGTTTGCGTACTGAGATTTTAACGTCATTACTGATCTTGCCAGCTTTCTTAAGCTGAGCGATAAAGGCGCGGATTCGCTTAGCGATTTCACCCGTATCTCGAATGCCCTCGCTCTCATAGATTGAGCCAAATGAATATTGAGTTGGGTCTAGTGCGAGAAGTTGTTTTTCTTCCTCGGATGCACCCTTGCTCACTTCATCTGCTGTGTCAGATTCTACGGCGTTCTTAGCACCCAATAGCTCAAGCAGTTTGTTAGCACCGTCAACCGTTAGGTAGCTGCGAGAATTGGTGTTAGCGATAAAGCGTAGCTCTTTACCCTTGTTCGACTTCGCTGAGAAGAAACTGTAGCCAAATGTATTTTCCATTTGGTTCTCTTGTTCTTCGGTTAGCGCAATATCGTTAATCTTGCCGTCAGCGTCCACCTTAGCTAGTAGCTTGTCGGCGTTCTCGCGTAGTGTTGGGCGCGAGTGAAGCGAACCCGAGCCGTTAATGGCTAACGTTGAATACAATGATTCAAAGCCGTTGATTGTGGTGAACATGGCCGGACTGACAGGCTCTAGTGGTGCGCTGTATTCCGTCTCTGCAATTTGCTCAAGCGTTTTGCCGTCCTTAAGCATGCTAAAGATTGCAATAGTGCTTTCTTTCACTGCTTGGTCGTTTAGTTGAGTCGCTTTTTGCTGCGCTGCTGCGCCCTCTAGGCCAGTTTCTAGCACCTTGCCTGTGTACGTATCGATAACGCTAAAATCAGATTGGCCAATAGTGCCAACTGGTGCGTAGCGTTTCTCGCGTGTCGCCTTGAATTGACCTTTATGGTTCAAGTCAGGCAACGCAGCAAGGCTAGGGAAGCCACGGCTTTCGTATTCCGCTTCGATAGCTTTTGTGTACCACAATGGCATGACCGAGTTATGGATAGCGCGCGCCATCTGTTCATTGTCGATCTGCTCATCGTTATCCAAGTATCTAAAACCATGAATTGCCAGGATGTCTTGGTTGGTAACACTTGCCATTGCATAGTGCTGAGCAAAGAGCTCATCTGAACTTAGTTCGGACAGGTCAGGGTAGATACCGTCATCAATCGCCTTAATGAAGCGCTCAACTTTTTGGTAGTCCTCGCCTTGGTCTGCCATTGCTGGAATGACGGTTTCACCTTTTGCCTTGGTGTAAGCTACGTCTCCCTCATGGTAAACCGTAGTCGCGCTAAACGCTTTTTCTACGTCATCCAGTGCTAACGCTTCGCCGTTCTCAAACTTCTCGTATAGGTCGCCACGTAGCGCGCGTAGGTCGAACATTTTCGCCGTTGCACTAAAGAATCCGTCACGGTAGTTCAAGATAGCTTGCAGTAGGTCAGCGCGTTTCGCACGGCGGTTAAATGGAATGCGATGAGCCGTTAGGAAATCAGTGATCTCTTTGCGGTTCTTAAATTGCGCTTCCAGTGACGCTAGGGTTTCACCTTGTAGTGATTCCACTAGGTGCGCTTGTTCTGAAATACGCTTAGCTTGGTCATCCACTTTCTCGCCACGTTTTAGTGTTTTACCAGTACCTAGCGTTAGGTCAGCTAGCATAACAAGACGTTTGCGATCGCTTGGGTTTACTGACTGCATATCCTTAAGTTGGGATAGAGCTGCTTCTTGGAAGCGCATGCGGCCTTGCGTGTGTTTTGCTTGGCGCTGTAATTCAGCATCGCTTTGAACCAGCATTAGGTCTTCGGCAATCTCTTGAATCATGTCCGGCGTCACAAGGTCAATCGATGCGCTCCATAGCTTGTACGCGTTTGGATTTTCCTTGCGGTTCTTCATTTCTGGTTGCTGGCGTAGCTGCTTAGCGAACGCTGCTTTGAAGCCCACTTGTTTTAGGGTATCGAGCGTAGACTGAGGAATTTCATCAACGCCTTTGTCCTCAACCCATTGGTCTAGCGCTTCGGTTGCGATGCGCTCCGCTTCTTTTAGGTCGCCCTCAACCATGCCAAATAGCGGCTCTAGGTCAAAGTTACTTACTAATTCTGGTGGCAGTTTTTGGTCATAAGCGATCGCACCGTGGCGAATGCCATTACCAGCGTCAGCGAATTGCTCTTTGGCCGATTCTGGATCGAGGTACTTAACCACTTGATGTTGTGGCGGCGTCGTACCCAAGCCATAAGGGCGTAGACGTAGGCCATACCAGAATAGGTTATCCGTGGTTTCGTCTTTGTCTTGGTCGTTCGCGTTTGGCTCGTCGTTCTCAATTGGTTGTGGTTCTTCGTTGCTGTTATCGGTATCTTGAAGCAACTTAGATTCGCGATCGTAGTCAGCCAGAATAAGTGATTTAGCAGCTTCCCAACCTTGTAGATCGTCGCCACCAGCAAGCGGTGAACCCTCTCCGTAAGTGACAGCCAAGGTTTGGTTATCGCGCGCGTGGATCATGTACTGGCCAAAGCTATCATCGTCGTTCGCGTCAGGCGATTCGAAGTAGACAAACGGCTCGCTATCTTCGCCTTTATCCATCTTCCAGCCCTTAGCAATGGTCTTGCGACCAATAAGAGCCAATAGCCATTCTTTGCGCTCGATATTTGCTTTTCGTTCCCGTTCTTCGTCTGACAACTGAGGAAAATCGTTTTCAATTGAATCACGGATGTATTCTTTAGCCTCGGCAAGCTCTGATACCGTCATAGCACCTTTATCGAGGTCATAAATCGCATCATTGATATACGACTCTGAATAAGTGCTAGGAACGTTTTGATTTGCTGCACCTGCAAACTCTAATGAGTCTTTAAACTCTTGGCTTAGCTGCCTAACAAAGGCATCAAGATCGCCATTGAAAGCACGGTTAATGATGAAGTCGCGTTTCTCTTGCTTAGTCCATGAAGCGTCCCATTGCTCGATCACTTGAGACGAACTACCACCAGCGTTTACATTTGTCGTTGCTGTATTTGCTGCTGGCCTGATAGCAGCAAGCTGTTTGCGTAGTTCTTCTTGGATTTCGTTCTGCGTAGCGATCTGAGTTTCCAAGCGCTTCTCTTTCTTGGCCAGCTCATCGAGCTTTTGTTCCAAGTCGGTAGCTTCTTCGCCTAGTTGCGCAGCTTGTTCATCAAGTTCTTGTGCCTTTTGTTGCGCTTCTTCCAATGCTTTCTTGTCAGCGTCTTTCTTGGCCTTAGCAGCGACAAATTTCTCGCTGTTGTTTTCAAGCAACTGCGCTAGCTTGTTGGTCACTTCCTTAAGGGATAAATCCATGTTGCCCTTTGGCGCGACTACGTGAGTAATATCGCGCGAGTTCATTAGAAAGCGGAACGCGATTAACGTGTCATCTGGATTGATTTTTAGCGGATCGTTATCCGGCGCATGGAACGCAATAGAAATGCTCTGGCCATCTGAAAACGGGATTTTCACCATTTGGACAGCAACCGCACCAGACTTGCGCGGTTTGCCTACTTCTACGGCTTCTACCGATAGAGTAGGGGTTTTACGTTCCAAGTGCTTACCGAATTGCTGAGCACGAAATTGAAGCCTTGAGGCTTTCGATTTGAACGCCTCTAACATCATTTGTGGCACAGGTTTGCACTGATACAAGTAGGTGTTCTCCAAATCCTCAAGTGACAATGCCTCTAGGATTTGATCGGCGTTTTTACCTTGCAGCACCGCTTCAATCTGCTCCGGCGTGAGTTTCTTGGCCAGATGGTCGATGCGATCCACAATCTTGATTTGATTTTGACTGGTAAACATCATGACTTTGCCGCCTCTAATTGTGCTTCAAGTTCTTTGGTTTCTTGCTTCTCTTGCTCTAATGCAGTTTCGAGATCTGCTATGCGGCGTTGTTCTTCTTCCAACTTAGTGCGAACGCTATCCCGAGCGGCTAGGGCATTGGTGTAATTGGACTGAGCGACTTGTTCAGCCGCTTTGGCTTCTTCAAGTCGCTTAGCAATAGAACGTGTAGCTGGTTGAATGTCTGAGGTGTCTTTAACGGCTTTAGCCGCTTTACGTGCAACTTGCTTGTCAAACTTGCTTTGGTTGCGCTTCATTAGGCGAACCATTTCACGCGCAAGCTCGCGCTCGTTCTTCACGCTAGGGATAGGCTGTTTAGTGCTGTTGAGTGTCATTTGGAAAATATCACCCTCATCACCAATAAACAGCGTCATTGACTGGCCATTATCAAAGAATAACTTGGCGCGTTTAACTGTCTCGCCGTCTCGTCTCGTTCTCTTGTTCGAGGCTTCTACGTCTGTAACAGTCGCACCAGCTTGTTTTAACGCAGTGATCAGACTCTTAAGGCCGCGTTCGGTCACGTTGTCAAAATCGACCACCACATAGTTATGTGACTGGTCTAGTGCAAACTTACTGTTGTTACGCAATTTCAAATTCCTCTGAATATGTCGTACAGGTAGGAAAGATTTTGTACAGCGGATTGATTAGGGAACAGGAGCGCTCAATCTTAACGTCCAGAATCCACTCGCCATGCAGCTTTTCCCCCGCTTCGAGTTCGAGTAACTTGCGTTCGAACGTCAGGTATTCGCTGTTATGTCCGGCGTGTGAAAAGTCGAGCTTACGTGTGCGAGTAATGACGGCTTTTGGTCGTTTTTTACTGCGCAACGAATAGGTTAAAGTCCCACTCGTTATGGCTCGCTGAGATTGATAACCAAGAACGAATCGAATCACATCGGGATCGTCCATCTGGTTTGCATGCAGTATTTTTACTGCGTTTCGTTTAAGCAAAAATCGGTCAGCAATGGCTAGGCCAATTACTGCAAATTCCATCATTTGCCTTGCCCTCCGGTATTAAAAAATCTCGCTAACATTTGGCTAGCCAGCTTGCGGATAAAGTTGATCGAGTCTGCTCCGTTGTTCGACGCAATGAGGACAAGCGCGCTGGTATAACCAGCCTCCACACCCTCGCTTTCACACAAGTAAGCGACTATCAAACCGACCACCAACGCCAGCGTTAGCTCGGTTAAAAAATCAAGGAATCCACCAGCTAGACGTTGCTCGCGTATGCCTTGGAGATATGACCCAACACCACTGAGGACAGATAGAGCCAGTACGCTAATCGCAAAGCTCTCACCAACAACTGACACTGGCATTAAATCCCCCTTTAGTATATTACCTAGCGAGTGTATTCGGAATAGTGGCTTTTGCTCAATAGACGGGCGTTACTTACTTTTGAATGGGTATTAAATAGGGCTGTTTTGCGGAAAAAAGTTAGATTTCAAGAGCCTATATAAAAAAAGCCTCTCACCCAAAAGGCTGGTGAGAGGCTAATCCAAGCGTTTTGTTGCGCGGAAACGCATACAAAACTTCCAATGAGGATAGTCGAGTCGAATCGATATTTGACGAGGAAAATTATATAAATATTGGTTTTCGCATCAATATGCGCCCATGTTTTCGCATGCGAAAACTTTAGGGGATGCCATGTTTTAAAGTTCTCGCATGCGAAAACTTTTGCAAAAAAAAGGGACAGCATCGTGTCCCTTTGGTTGATGGTTATGGCTTGATGTAGCGGATCGAGAAATGCGAACCCTGAATAGGCGTGGATGCACCTCTGTCTAAGAATTGAATAAGCTCACCGTAGTATAATTTTCCTACCCATCGACAAGTCGTTGGCACGGCATCGAAGTCGTTGGAATCACTTTGAGCCTCCGCTATAATTTTATTGCTTTTGGCGATTGCAGAGTACACAGTCGATGAGTTTGAAGCATTGCGGCGTCGTATCGCAGTCCATTCAATTTCGTAATACCCCTCAACACGAACATCAAAACCAGCAACCGGAGCGTTGTAGTTAATCAAATCAAACGGATCGAGGAAGCATCCTATCCAATTCTTGAACTCCCATGTAATGCCATCTATCGTAAGGTTGCCCTCTCTTAGCCCCGCATTACAGCCCAAGGCAACCTCTCCAGCGCGTGATGAAACACCCGCTAGTTTACTATCAACGTAGTCTTTACGTGCGAGAGAGTTACCAGCCGAGCTCTGAGGCGAACCTGCATATACATTGCCGTCCTTAATGTCTACATACTTACTGCGGCGGTTAGTGTAGAAGCGCATCCGACCCTCTGAGTTAGATAGGATCTGAATACCAGAACGGATATTGGTGCCATCATAGTAAGAGGCTAACGCCCAATGCGCACTTGAACTATCTTTACAGTTGATACTGAATCCCGCACGGCCATTCGTCGCCCATGATGAATCCATAAAACTATTATCCATACGAACGGCATCATTCGAACCAGTCCAAGAACCCGCCGTAAACTCACCATCAGTACGAACCAGTGAGCTACCGAAAAAGATACCAGAAGTAAACTTTCCTAAATCATTGATGCGAAGCCAGTTGCCGTCTGTATTACGAAATGCAGCTCGCCCACCTAATGAAATGCTCTGATTGAGCATTACATCAATCCCTTTAGCAAAGGTGAACGAGGAGTAAGAGTAAAAGCCGCTGGTGGCCTCTGTCTCCATGTGGCACCAAGATGAATTACGAGAACCAATCCAAGTTTTCTTTGTAGAGTAATCAAGCTCTAAACCCTTTCCATCAACAGAGTTAATTGCCCCTAAGTCTTTATTGTAAGACGTATAGCTAGTGACCATTCGCCCTTTGACAATACCCGCTGGCTGGCTTGCCCCCTTATTGCTAACGTATGGCGTAATGGTGTGACTACACATGTATCGAATAAGAATGTTCGTACTGTAGGCACTACGTGTTTTTACATAGATGGCGTAATTGTCACCGCTAGTGTTTACCCAACCAAACTCACTAAATGGTAAGCCGCTAGGATGGTCTGTAATAACCTGACCATTTAGACCTTTAGGGTTTCCGTTACTGGCTCGCAGAATCATTTGATGTCGTGACGACTGATAGTGCAAGTCAGTGTTAAAGCCAGCACCACCAAAGAACTCAATAACCGCAGTAGAGCTTGATTGAGGCATCGTTACATTGGCAACCAAACACCAAGAGTTGTCACTACCTAAAGAGGTGCGCACAACCTCTGTACGGTTAAACGCCTCTGTAACGACTTTATTCCCTTGTACTTCGATAGGGACACTGGAACTAAGCTTTGATCGAGTCAGGTCTAACTTGGCGTCCCCTCCATTATGAGCACCACCCACCGCGATTTGAACGTAAGCATCCGACGAATTAGAACCGTTCGTTAAGTAAACCGCCCGACGATTACCAATCAACCCGTACCCGTCCAGCTTAACTTGCTCGCTCGATGGAACGTTATTACCAGCGCGAGTGCCTTGCACTTCAACACTACGATTCGAAGATACCGACTCTGTAGCGTTTAGGGAGCCGTATAGTGTTGATTCACCACCTTTGCGGATCTTTAATCGACTTGAAACGTCACTTTCTACAACCTCAAAGGTGCCATCGGTTTTCGTTTCAATATGAAAGCGCTTACCTGCATGACCTATGTGCAATTGAGAAACATTGGAACTGCCCTCATCAATGAGTAGGCCACCAGTCAATGTACCGCCTGACAGTTTTAGGTAGCGGCCATCGGCTTGCGCTTGCGTCATCTTTGAGGCTGCAAGGTCATACGCTTTCTTAACGGCACCTGCCGCCGCAAATTTCACATCGCTAGCATCATTAACCGCTGCTGTGAATGCGTAGTTCGGCACGTTTGATAGACCAACTTGAGCTTTCGTAACCTTGTGTGGGTTCGAGTAGTCTGATTTGTGTTGAGCAATGTTGGTTGTAATGGCCGCTACCGCATCTTCTTGATCCATGAGCGCGTCACCAAGCTCTTTGATTGTATCGAGCGCTTCTGCTGGCGCACCACCAATCAAAGCACTAATGCGGTTGTCAGTGTGGGTATTTGCGTTAGTCTCTGCTTGTTCTGCGCGGTCATAAGCTGCGTTACCGCGATTTAAACCCTCGATGCCTTTGTCGTATGCCTGTTTAACAGCACCAGCGGTCGCAAGTTTGCTGTTGGACGCATCTGTTACCGAGCTGGTGGCCGGATAGTTTGGTACGTTACCTAAGCCTACTTGTGCCTTTGTGACTCCGTGCGGGTTCGTTTTATTGCTAGCGTGTTCATCCACTTTTGTTGTGATTTCTTCACGCAATTTTCGAGCTGGACTACCACCAACTTGAGTCAATTTTTTTAATGCCATTCAGAAATATGCCTTTCTCAATTCAATGACCAGCAACTCCGACAAAGCGCCGGAGCACATCGTTAATGGGGAAGTAGGAAAGGAAAGGTCATGTTTACTTGAAGCCGATAACCGTCACGATGTCGCCAGCTTGTAGCTGTTCACCGAACGTGATTGTGTTACCAGATAGACTCCATACACCTGCGTTCTGCATTACGCCGCAAACGCTTAGAACAAGGACTGCTGAGACTGTACCCGCTGGCAGAGCCACCGTAGTTGATGCAGATTCGACAGTAATATCCACCGTTCGGATCGCGTCTTTGATTGAGGCGCCTAGACTATCCTTGGTGGCATACTTACCGTCAGATTCCGCTTTGGTGTATGACGCGCCGCTAGCTGCTAGACCGCTACGCGCTTGTGAAATGATTTGCGATTTAGTGGCGTTCTCAAGCTTCGCTGCGTTAACGGCAGTTGCGCCAGCGTCTAGTGCGCCCACGTCTTCTGCGGTTAGCTCGACGTTTGCGCTTAGCGCGTGACCGTTGATGGTGCGAGTCTTTGGCACTGCATTCACAACGCGAGAGTCGTTACCCTGCATCACTGTGTTAGCGCTAGTGCCGAAGTTTTTGTTGAATGCTGTTTTTTTCTCAAACGCTGGTTCCGCGCCAACGTCAGTCGCTTCAAGCACTACGTTACCGCGCTGACCATTAACCGACGAAACGGCGTCAGTCGGTGTTAATAGTTCTTGCCAGTTCGCTAGTGTGCTCGCTGGTTGGCGCATAAGAACGAATGATTTACGCAGATCCGAACGGATTGCCATATCACCCTCTTGCGCTGTAAGAGCAAGCATTTCCGCTTCTGACTTGACAGGGAACGTTTCTTTGATAGCGATAGCTGGCAATTGGCCTTGTGGGATCTTACCAGTGCTATCTAGTGTAGCCACACCCTCTGCAACGCCTTTCTTGTTGTTAGGGATGTAGTCGTGCGTGTGGCTTGCTGGCGCTGCGCCCACATCTGAGTGAGTCAGAGTCACATCGCCCGTTAGTGGTTTGTTATTGATAGTGCGAGAAGTTGGGACAAGATTGGAGCGCGCTTCACTGACAACTTGTGCCTTGGTTTTCCCCTCTAGTTTTGATGAGTCTGTTGCGCGAGCGCCCGCTGGTAATGCACCAACGTCTTGCGCTGAAAGATCAGAAACAAGACGGTTGATGCGAGTTAATTTGTTTTGTGTAGCCATAAAAAATCCAATTTCGTTGTTAGTAAAAAGGGCATTTATGGGGAATAGGGCTAGGGGAATTTGAAAACTGATTAGCCGACCAAGGTGATCTCCGTTCCTGCTGCAATTTCGTCAACAAACTGGATAACATCACCGTCCGGTGAGATGGTGTAAGCAATATCTCTTGATTGCTGCACACCCTGTAGGAACACCAGCTTAATCGCGCGTTCTTCAAAGACTGGTGGAACAGTGAAAGTATTCGACGTACTAGCGAAGTGGCTATGGAATACTTCCATAGGCGCGCCAGCGATACCGCTGTTTATGATGGCTTCAAGGTTATCGATATGCTCTTGAAGCTCGGCAATGATAGAGCTTGAGCTTAGTGATGGGACACCTAGAGTAATCACCACTTCATCACCCGTTTCAAGTGGTTCGGCTACTTCAACCTCATTAGTGTCTTTCAAGAATTGCCAAGCACTGTCTTTGGTCTGCACGATACCTTGGATAGACAATGAATCTACTTCCGGCACTTCGTAAGGCAATGCGATTTTTGTTTCGCCACCAGACGCAATGTACGGCCAATGTTCAACCGACTTGTTGTATGCAGCAGCAGCTTTGTCGTGAACCAACTTAATGGCTCTCGCAGTGGCATAAAGCTGATCGTTATCTACGTTTATCTGACTGGTTGCGTCCCAGTTGTTTACCAAGCTAAGGCCAACTTGCGCTTTGGTTACATGGTGCGGGTTTTCACGGTCTGCGTAGTGCGCATTGGCTTCGGCGCGCATCGCATATTGCTTATGTGGATCGGGATGTGAAACGTGACCTTGTAGGTCATAACCGCCTTGTTCACGATCATCAAAGTTAAGGTGTTCACTTTTGAGTTGGGTAACGCCATCTGGCACGGTAGCGCGACACAATATCAAATGATGTTCTTCAACCGCTTCCTGCGGAAGCACCTTAATTTCGGACGCTTCAATGTCTGACGCTAAATCGACTTGTTTTGTCTTTACGCCAAACTTATAGAACGCTTCGAGCACCACATAAGAAGTGGCACCAGCCGGAATCTCCACATCAACATCGTGTTGTTGTCGAACGGTTAACACATAGTCGTCGCGCTCAACTAACGCCACGCCAAATTGTTCACCACTGCTCACACGCAGTTTCATTCCACCAGCCGGAGCACATTCAAAACCACGGAAAATACCAGCGCGAACGATGCCGTAAAACTTACGGTTTAGGCTGTTACTGGCCAGTGGTTCTAGGTACTGCGTATCGGTGATAAGCGGTAGCGCTTGCCAGTCCGTTAGCAGTGGCGGGATGATGATCGTTTCTTCGAAGTTTGGGCGACTCATTAGGCACCTACCTGCGCCAATTGAGCGCTATCCGTGCGAGCCGTGTTAATCACGATTTCTATCGATAGACCACGGTCAGAGTAGATCCAAACTGGTTGAGTGACAGCCACTAGAATTAGACCGCCGCTCGCATCTTTCACGCCGACGCAAGAGAACTGGTATTGTTCATCTTCTGCTAGCGTACCCGCTGGCAAGTTTGCCGTGATTACGATATTGCCGTTCACATAGGCGTAGTTCGCCTTAGAACGGTAAAACACGTTTTCAACGGTTGTCTTATCCAGTGGGATAGGCATGCAGCTAGGCTTGCCCTCAATTTCTTGGATAAGGTCAAAACCCCATTCAAGATCGCCAAATTGGAAATAAGGCTCAGTACCATTGGTAGGCAACGACGACAAGGCGCGTTCGTCGTAATAACGGTTAAGCAGTTCACACTGCGATAGGACTACTTTTTGTGTAAGCACCTTTACGACCTCGTATAAGTCGTGGCGCTTTAATGGGACGGGGAATAGGAATAGGGTTAATAGTACCGTCTATCAATGGAGATCGCATCTAAGGGGATCGCATCCATTCTAGGTGTACCATACATAGGGCTAACAGGGCGTTCTTCCTGTGTCGTCGTTCCAGTCTGAACGAAATCCTGTTTATAGCTCGGTGTTGATTCTATATCGGTCGTGGTCTGTTTTCCAACCGTAACATGGTCAGAATAGTTAGGTATTTCCACCATATCCATGACTTCAAATTCAATAGAATACAATTGGCCATCTAAAACAATTCGTAATGGGATAAGAGGATGCACCACTCGCTTAATCTTCGCTTCGAATGCTCGAATGGCTTCCTCGGTAATGCCGTCCTCACCTGCAATGTCGTTCAAAGGGATGCGAATAGCACCGCGACTGGTCAGGAAAAAGTCGCTCGGGTTTAGTCCGTTTTGCAGCTCCAACTCTGACTCGGGAACTAAGAACGTGCCGTATGGAAATCGCTCTTGGTCTACTGGCGCGTAGATTCGTTCCCACTTAACACGTAACCCTTTAAATTCACGCGCGAGCGTTGAGATAAGTGGATAAATGGTCTTTTTAAAGTGAATTTCGTCCTTACGCTGCATCACAACGTGTGGCAAGTCCTCATCGGCCACTTCGCCTAGTGGGAAGATTTTTCGCAGCTCTTTAATGTCTTCTAGCAGCGATTCTTTGTCCATTTCGTACAGTGAAGAACGCGCTTTAAGCTTTTCAATGTATGACTCTACGTGAGTTTCAATTGACTCTGCGATCGCGCTTGCTAAATCTACCCAAGCGGTTTCCTTTTGACGCGCCTTGGTTAGCTGGCCAGATAGCCATTTTCTGAAGTCTCCAAATGCCATGTTTTTCGCCTTGTTGGTGTAAAAGTTTTCGCATGCGAAAACTATATAGTATGTTGTGTTTTAAAGTTCTCGCATGCGAAAACATCCGTGTCTTTCTTGCTCCGTGCGAAAACTTCTATGAGTAATCGAAGTTCAGTTGAATGGTTGACGCATTCACATCTAAATAGTGGTAAGTATCAATCGGGATGCGGTCAAGAATCCCAATAACTTCGACCTCAAACTCTTTAATACCCAAAGTCACGTTGAGCTCTTGGATGACATCCCAAATTTGGTTTTTGGTAATGCGCTCATTGCGACTTGTCTGTTTGCCAAATTTCTCATCTAACGCATCGGCCAGTACCTTTGTCGCCCATTCTGGATTTGAACTTGGGTAAAGCTTTCCTTTGACCGTCACGGTAAATGGCACGTCCTTACGCTCCACCAGCTTATAGCGCTCGTTATAGCCCTCTCGGCCAGCGAATAGAACTTGGATTTCCTGATTCAAAATCTCGTCGGTTTTATCGGCAGAGTAAGCACAAATAAAGATCGTATTGATGTTGCGAACGTCCGGCGTTCCTGTGAGTTTTTCCTGCTCCGCTTCACCCCAAATCGACAACCAAGTAACACCAGAAATATTGCGCTTAACAAAGGTCATGTAATCCGAGTCCCACGCTATCTGCTCGTCATAGATTGGCGAGTAAAGGGCGTTGTTTCGGATTGATTCAATGTCTTCCGGCTCTGCACCGCCGATGATGCTGGTGGACGTTTTGATTGAGAGTTGGTCTTTATAGGCGCTTTGAATCCCCATATCGATAAGCTCTAAAGGCTGCGCATCGAGTAGCGTAGTCACACCATTAGTCAGCCATAGCTCAAACTCAATTACATCACCTGTCGCTGGCGCGCGACCGTTATTGTTGTTACCAAAACGAACGCCTAGCTGGTCGGTTGGCTTGTAATACTCCATGTAGGCTTTGGATTTGCCGTCCGTATTACGAAACTTAAAGACGTGCGTCCATTCTTCTCCGTTCACGCGCACGATGATGTTATGAATACGCTTAGTCAGCTCTTGAGGGAACGCCACGGCCAACCAGTTTTTTCCTTCATCGACCGTGTAGGTCATCTTGGACACTTCGAACTGTTGCACCTCTACTGCGGCGCTTTCTTGCGGCATAAGATCAATGGCTTCCATTAGCGTATAGCGCAATTGATTGTCAGCCACGCATTGGCTGTATTTCGGCAAGGTAACGCGCTTTGTTCCGGTATTGGTCACTAGCGCACGGCCTTTCGATGGCGCTGCTTTTCGCCCTACATAGCCCTCAGTTTCAGCACCCGCCAAAATGGAGGTGCGTTTAGTGGCTAGCGTTAGGTAGGATTCTTGCAATGCACGGCTACTGATTGCTGCCATGCGTTCAACAATCTTGGCCACAAATAAGCAAAGGTAGTCAACGAACTGCGAACCAATATGACGTGACCACCAGCTTGAACCAGCAATCGCCTCGTTAAAGGTCTTTTTGACTTCTTCTAACTTGCTCAAAACGTAATACCTCTCTCCAACGTTTGACCGTTCACAACGATCGTCAATTTGTAGGCATCGATACCGTTCACGCTTGGCTCTACGGCAATGCCTTGAACCACCGCGTCTTTCACGTCAATTGGGAGGGTTAATAGGATTGAGTTTTCGATAGCTGCTGCTGTGGTTTCGTTTATTGGTTCATGCTTGTATGCCCCTAATCTGTTGCCCCATTTTGGAGCGCCCCAAACTTGGCCTTGAGGTGTATCGAGCCATTCAGAGACGCGCGCAACGATCGCGTGTTTCTCATCGGCTACTTTTACACCGTCAATATCGACCCGTAGTAAGTAATCAATTTCTTGGCTCATCTATTACTCCATATCAGCGCTTTGACGCTGTAACGAACGGTCATCAAAGTTGAGAGGAATAGAGCCGCTAGCCTTAGTGGCTGACGCTGGCTTGTCTTTGCTTGAGCTGCCGCTAGGCGCTGCAAAGATAGTGGTCGGTTTGTTGTTATCACTGCCGCTAACCGCGCGCCCAATGGCATCCAGTGAATGTTTGCTAAGTTCCACGGTTTGAGGCTTGCCGCTCTCTTTGAGGTCTTTCATTGCTGCCTGTGCTTGCAGCTCGCTAACTCGCTCATTGCGTTGAATGGATGATTGAGTCGCAACCGTCTTATTCGAGGTGTTTTCGGTGTCCACTTTCACCACGGATTGAGTGTCCGTTTTCTGGTTACTTAGCTCGGTATTGATGGATGATTCATGGCTGGCTGTGGTCACGCTGTTGGTTTGCGTGTTGTTTGCAGCCTTGGTTAGTGCGGCTACGGCCTCAGCCTCTTTACGGCGTTTGATCTCCGCATCGACGGCGGCCACTTGTTCAGCTTTCTTATCTGGCGAGTAAACTTGGCCAAGCTCGGGATGCTCGACCATGCCGGACATATCCATGCCTGTTTCATTAGCCACTTGCACACGTTTGTCCTGGCTAATACGTTTTTCTCTTTCTACAGCTAAGTAAGCTTCTTTGTAGCTAATCCCTTGCTCGCTGGCCTTTTGCGATACCTCTTGAGAGGTCACTTGAATTGAGTTTTTCGCATCAAGTTCGCGCATGGCTTGGCTGTCATTGGACGCTTTAGCCGTGTGGTAGGCTTCGGCGTTCTTAAGGTGTTCTTCTTTCTCCGGTTGAGCTTTCTCAGCCTTAGAATCCTTAGCCTCTTTGTCGTCCTCAATCTCACCGCCAAATAGCTTGTAAATGCCTTTGGCCATATCGCCAGAATTAAAGGTCAACGCTTCCTTAGCGCCATCAAAGCCGAACGCCCCAAGCGCCGAACCAAGCAAACCAGCACCGCCACTGACTAGGCCACCCAAATCGAGCGCGTTTGCCAATGCCATTGAGCTCTTCTGGCCAGTTGTCGCTTCTTGGCCATCTTTGAGATTGAACGTCTCTTTTTGTTTGTCTTGGTCAGCGAATCCGCTAAACGCATCGTAGGCCATTAAGGCCGGAGCAAGGAAAGGGATCGCCTTGCCAGCAACAGAGCCGATTTTAGACATACCTTTAAAGGCGGCACCCGCCATCGATACGCCCTTGTTGGCCACGTTTGAGGCTTTGCTGCCAATGCCTGACATTACCGATTTAACTCGGCCACGCTTACCGTCAGCTTTACGACCACGGCGGCGTTCAAACATATCGCCAGCTAGGTCTAATAGGCCACCTTGGCCATCGTTCGCCACTGCTTTGGTTGCCGAAATCAGATCGTCGAGCTTATCTAGTACATCATCGAATTGGCGTTCACGATCAGCACTCGATTCATGGAGCACTTCAAGCATGTTTGCTCGGTAGCTCTGTTCTTTGGTGCTTTTGATCTCACTAGCTGTGCTTATCCGGCTAGAATCACTCCCAACAAGATTGACAGGCACGTTACCCCTAGCACCATCACGGCTAGGTCGATCACTAGACGTAATTTGCGTTGAATGGCTTGTCTCGAACGAATCTTTTGTCGCTGATAATTGTTCATGGCTAACTGTCTCTATGGCTGTGACGGCCTGACTGTCTGCCTCTGGCGCTTGCTTGCCTCGGGTAAAGAGTCGGCCTAGTTTCGATTCTTTTAGCTTGTCCTTGGTTGAGGTGGCCTTTTCGGTCACATCATCCAATGCTTCTTTAGCGTCTTGCCCTAAGTGATAAAGCTCTTTAGCGGAGTAGAAGAACGAACCACCAGCCGCAGCGCCAGCCGCATCGGTCGCGTCGTTTTCTTCCTGTAGGAACTCTTTCACGTTATTGATGGCCAGTTGCTTAAGGCTGGTGGCCACCTTGGCAAAAACGTTCTGGCTTTCCTTTTCCGTGTCGGTTTGCTTTTCAATTTGGCGCTCTAATGCGGTTTGCTGTGCGTTCTTGTAAGCCGATTGCTCTTGCTTACTCGCATAGCGACCATCGGAGCGTCGAAGCTTGCCGTTAGCGTCTTCCCAATAGCCCTCAAACTCTGCCAGTGCGTCAGAGACAGCCTTTTCTAACTTCTCTGGCACATCATCAAGGATTGAGGTATCCAAACGTTCAGAATTGGATTCTGGCGCTTCTACATTCACGACAACGGGCGCTTGTTTTACTGGCTCGCGCGCGTCCTCGCTTTTCAGCGTGTCAGCAATCGACTTTACGCCACTTACAGAGCTGCTTTGCTCGATCGCTTTGGCGTCCGGCTTGGCTTGTGTTTCTGCTGGCTGACTAGGCGCAAATGACAACTCAATCTCACCTGTACGCTTGGTCTTGGTTGCACTTGGTTTAGGTGTGCCGCTTGATTGCTGTTTTAATCCTTTTTGTGGATTAATGCTCGGAATAGTAGAGACGTTAAGAGAGGCATTGGAAACGCCCTTAGTTACCGCCTTTTCGATGCCCTTTGTATCCACTGCAAGGACGGCCTTTTGTTGGCTCGTTGGTAGAGTCTTGCCATCGAGTTTGCGACTAATCTCAGCTAGCACGGTCAGCTCTTTGTCACTGGCTCGCTTCACTGCATCAACAACCAGTGAAAGATCAACCTCTTGTTGGTTTCTGTCCATTTTTCACCTTGTCTTGGAGCGCTTTATCTAGGCTTATGGCCATCGTTTGAGGTGTTTTGAATACCGCATCGATAGGCTGGCCACCGTAGATCGTTAAGTTCTCAATCAGTACGTTCCAACCAACGTAATCAAAACGTTGCAATGAAGTCGTTATGCCGAAAGGGTAAGAGCAACGTTCGAGTTGCTTCACCTCCTTGCTCGATAACTTTCTGGCACTGCGGAATGGTGGCGACTAGGTAGTAACGCCCCTCGTCGTACTTGGTGAGCAATCCGTGACGCGCATTGCGTAGGCACTTTTCAACCTTGGCAAAGGCCACACGAAATTCCGTGTTGAGGTACATCGATTTCAATAGATCGATTTTCCACACTAGGGCATCGTCTTGGTCTTTGGGTTGTTCTTCGAACGTTAGGCAGTAGGCTAGCTCAGTGAGCGCCATGCGGTTAGCTTGTTGCTTCCATTCAGCGCTGTCCGGTTCGTACTGGTCGCGCTCATTGCGAATGTTCTCAAGTTGCTCCGCTTCGTAACCGGTTAGTGGTTTCACGTTCGCTAGGTATGACTTGCCTTTCACGATTAAGGTGATCTCTTGTTTTGGCAATCCATTGAGCGCTTTGGCCGATTCCATTAGCTCGCCCATATTGAGATCGAGATAGTGAGTTTCTTTGCAGTGCTCGCACTCATAGCTAAAGGGAATAGTGCCTAGCTCGCTGGTGGACATAAAAATCCACCACAATGCTGCGCGGCGATCTTCACCAGTCCATAGGCCGCTATCACTCATAGGGCGCTTACTGGTGTCTTGCATGTGGTTCAGATAGCGAGTTGTATTGGCTTCCTCTTGGTACTCGTTGAGGTCGCAGAACAATAGAGCGTCTTCCACGGTTGGGATTCGAAACTCAATCACTTCTGAAATGTTACTTGGTAGTGGAAATGATGGAATGTGCATTACAGTACCTTGTTACCTACAGACATAAATTTTTGGAGAATGAGCGGGAATGACTGGATCTGGTTGCCGTTTTCGCGTGAAAACATCACGTTGCCAATCTTGGTAGGAAAGACTTGATAGCTCTTATAGAGTGACTTTTTGCCGTCCTCATTGAGCGTGAATATGTTGATTTTGAACACGTACTCTTTGGGGATGTTGAGTGTGCCGTCTTGGTTTCTGACTTTCTTTATCCGGCTTTCAAACCATTTAGAAACAGTCAGGTTTTCGTCATCACGAACCGTTAGCGTGATTTCGCCAACACTGCTGTATGTAGGCAGCGCAATAGAGCCTGAACCGACTTGGAATGAATCCGCATCGATAGAGCCAGCACCAAAATCAATATCCTTTACGTAAATATCAAAGTCCGTTGGCGCGTCCGGCGAGTCGATTTCTACCGCCCATTGCCAGCCTTGCAGCCACGGCTTATTCATAAAGTTATTGGTCGAGCGTTTGGCGAGCTGCATGTATGGATTCATGGCGACCTCGCTTAGAGCAACGATACTGGTGGAACAATGGCACGGTTCGCGCGCATTGAGTTTTCAATCTCAGCTTTACGTGCGGCGAGATCAGGTTCGGCAGCAATATCGCTCACATCCAACTTGCCAGCGATGGCAATACGGCGTTGACGCTCTGCGTTCGGGATAGTGATCAGCAACTCCAGATAGTCGCCAAGCAAGCTAATGCACGGCGTTGGAAGCTGGAACGAATCAAACGGTTCATTGAGTACGTTTTGCATGTACATCAATGTCAGTGGGAATATTTCTGCGCTCGTTAACTTCAGTTCAAGAACGTTGCCCCAAACCTCGCTACGTACATAACGACCACGGTCATCTTTGACCACCAGCCTTGCAGCAAAGTCGGACGGCAATTCAAACTGATTATTATCGGCTAAGTCGCTTTGGTGGATGCGGATTTTCGTGGTAAATCCGGCAGTCTCTTGGTACTTGGCCAGCGCTTTACGCAGTAGGCTTAACAGCGCCTTTTCGTCGTCGTGCAGCAAGACAGGGAATCTCGTTTTCACGTCTTCGAGTAGTTCAGTTGGTGTCATGGCCACTCCGGTAGTGGCGGCGCATTTTGAGATAGGGGATAGGCTTGGTGAATCTTAAACTAAACTAATGGGGGAGGCGATAGATTATCTTTCTATAATAGCTCGGCACTTCAGTTACTACTGGTCGTATTTGGGTCGGGTAATACACATTTTTCTACACTGAGGCCACACTTCTCCACTATTAGTAGTGTTCTGAAATGTACGCTACTAACCAAGTGCCTATGTTATATACAGGAAGCCTACTTTGAAAAGTCTGAGGAACATCATATAAAATTATTGCAGCGCATCTGAATTAAAGTATTGAAAGATTTCTGAGCGACTGATGGCAATGCCCTTAGACGTTTTTGAGCTTCTAAATTATTCTCTATCCTTAGACAGTTTTCCGTATCCATAACTATGCGGGCTAAGCGCTTGTTACCAAACGTCAGCGCTATGTTACCCAATGTGTGCAGTTCCAGCTCCAATGTATCTACATCATTGTTGCCAAATGCTAGGTGTATCCTTTCAAGCCTAGTCATCGATTCTTTCAAATAACTGTCGATAGCGAGTTCAACGGTTTCAATATCAGTATCTTTAATTAGCCTCTTGAGCACTTTTTCGTCTAAAAGTGGCTCGTATAGTTCAAGTTCAATTACATTTATCATGACGCCTTCCTCGATCTCATTGCTCATCTGACGATTGTTTGTTTGATAGTGACTCTGAGTTATTACTTACTTGGCTATTTGCTTGGCTGTCACCTGTATTATCTTGGTGAGATTCAGACATGATCATTCCTTCAGAGCCATCACCGAGAGTCATTTCAATCTGCTGCCAGTTGCCTGCTGCAATAGTAGTGTTATTAATAATGACACCAGCGCTCATATCACCACCTAGAACACCGTGGTGTTTGGCTCCAGAATTTCTATTTCTATCTCGATTTTCTTGTAATACCAGAGAGGTTTGAGCATTACGCGCAGGAAAGTCGTAAGGGTGTGGGCCTCTGACAGGGTCTTGAGGTCTAGCGTTGATAGAAACAGAAACTAGAGTCAAAAGAAAAAAAGTGGTCAGCTTATACATAGTAACTCCTTGTAGAGCCGCGAGAAAATTTATCTCGCGGCACCTATCTAGTCAGTTTAGTTGATACCATCTACTTTTACATCTAAGTTGTTACCGACTGAGGTTGCAGAAGAGCTAACAAAAGGGTCTGTACCTGAGTAATCGGTTGTTAATGCAACATCAACAGTGGATAGCGAGTTGATGTTTGCAGAAGATGACTGAACATTATTCGCCAGCATAAATGCATCTTGATCTGATGTGGTGGTCAAATCCATCGACATATTGTTGGCAACAGCGGTAGCAGCGCTATCTACGGAAGCATTAATAGTGCCTAATACAGAAGAGGTAGCACTGATGTTGCCAATAAGGAGTAAGTCGTCCCCGGCAAAGCTTTGACTAGAGTCGATATCCATTTGGACATCTGAACTAATACTTGCGTTGTTACCTACAGCGGTCGCAGTACTTTCTACACTCGTTTGGCCACCAAGTAGTGGGTCGAGCGAGATATTCTCGGCACCGATGATTGAACTTGTAGCTAATACACTACCGACCATATCCTGCTCGTTTTCAACCATTGTAAGCCCTGTCGGTGTCACATCAGTGTTAGCACTAATTGTTTGAGTTACGGTTGTGTCAACGGAAGCATTCCACTCCCAATATACGACATCAAACGCGTTCGCTCCAAAGCTAACAAGACCAAAAAGACCTAAAGATAGTGCTACTTTATTGATTTTTACAGTTTTCATAATATTTCCTTAAATGACTGATTAATCACTTTACAATTGTCGCTCTCGTCCGTTAGTGGAAACTTGAGGCCTTCCACAAGCATGTTGTACACGGCAATTTCTATGACCGAACGTACGCCTAGCTGAAGTGGTTCATTTTTAACGCTGCCAGCGTCAAACTCGACCAACTGGTTGTCGAAGAAACGATAGACCCCAGTTTCTACCTCAAATCCAATAACTTGCTTCTGTAGGCTACTGACATAAATTGTTTGTAACGTCCTTACATCAACCAACCTCAGATCAATGCCTACATTAATGACTGCTCTTCTTACTCCACCTCCGATTAATCCAATATATAACCTTGCTCCATCTGAAAGAATGTTATAATTCAGTTCAGTCAGAGCGCCTAGAACCACAAAGTTAGCGGGGATAGCGGATAACTTTTTGGTTTCACCCTTGAAGGCCCCATTTTCGTATAGCTGCTGTTCCGCTATAGGGACTCTAATGTCTAATCTTTCTGTTAAAACAACGCGCTTTGTTTTGTATAAGGCACTTATTATCATTTCTGATACGCCTTGAGATAAGGCGGTGCTGTCGTTGAATGTTGAATAAGATAGCTGGCCTGTTTTATCAACTACTTGACCAACTGTGAAAACTGGTAACTTATCGGCTTTAATATTAGATAGACTCGATAAGCACTTTGAATATGGTGTTTCATTTGTAAGTACTGGACTACTAAAATAAGGTTCTACTATATCGGATTCATATTTAAGTCCGTTTGAGCATCCAGTAGCTAGTAAAGATAGAATTAAAGTAGATATCGAGTTCTTCATATTAAATCTCCCTTTTACTGTACTTAAGCACTTAGCGTGCCAGTTTTTAAGTCCTTAAATATCAGGTGGATACGTTTATAACTTTTATTATGAGAAATTATTTAATATTTATTTGTTGATATTTGTCATTGTGATTCTCAGAATGAGAAAAATTAGATAGAACACTTAACTGGTCCGATGTTCTAATATTTTTAAATTGATTTTCACGTATTATTCATTAGTAAAGTCAAAATATATATATTATTTTTCTTGGTAATTTTATAAGGGGGGATTTAATATGAAGGGGTTTGATTGTTATCAAGACTTATAGAGGAAATGATGTGAGTGTGGTAAGGAGACAATACATTATTAGTTTAGCAACAGGAAGCTTAGCGTTAGTGCTTAACTTAGAAAGTGTGTATGAGTCGTTGAAGGATTAAGAAAACACTTCTTAAGTGGAATCAAACATAGTACAAGCGTATGAATAGTGATGCTGCCTGAGTTGTTGGCACCCTGGGTAGAAGATACTTCTTGTTTACAATTGTAAAACACCCTTGCAAAATAAATAATTGTGGTAAGCAGTAGCGGACTCATTTGTTGAGCCACTAGCATAGTGGGCTTCTTACAATCAACGGCGAAGCTAAAATCAGAAAAATATAAAACTTAGCACACATGGTGTATCTGTTCGTTGCCATTTGTTACTTGGTGACGTTTTGAGCATCAGAAATAATTTTTTGTAATTAGAGGGTATATATGGCAACTCAACTTGAAGAGTTTGAGCCGTCGGCTTGCTTAGATAAAAAACAGTCTATACAAGCCTATATCGATGAAGCGGCAAACACTGGTGAGCCTGCAATCATTGCAGACGCTTTGGCGGCTGTAGCAAAGCAAAAAGGTATCGAGAACACTTTACACCCACCTGATAATCCATCGTTGTCATCGTTTATTGCATTGGCAAACTTGTTGGGGGTATCTGTTAAATTGGGGATCAATCGTACATGATAGCTTTAAGCTATTCCGGCTTTTCGGCAATTTCTCTGTAAACTCGTATCTGATTAGAGGAGCGGGAAATGCGATAGCTGTTTAATCTGAGGTCGATTGACTATCTACATAGGCTTTTAGTGTTTCAGTTGCCGCACAGCAAAGCATTACACCCCTTGTAACTACCAGATAGATAAGCGATTGACTCCCACTGTCTGTATGCAATACTGGGTGTATTAAACATTTTAAAAAAGTTTCACGGTATGAGCAAAAAGATTGCGGGAGTCAGCATCCCACCAGCAAAACCTACTGATTTTATTAAAGTAGTAGAGCTAATCGACAAGCTAGATCCAATTAAATACGGGTTTGACAGCAGCGGTAACTACTTGCATTGGAATGACTTTCAGTACCGTTCAAAAGAGTTTAAAGGCGACCAAAAGGGTTACGCTTGGCATGCCCTAAAAATTAGACGTGGCCTTAACGACATTTCGCTTGTTGATGAAAATGGCAATCCGTTCCAGCTTAGTGCCGCCAGTCTCGACGCTAAGCTATTCCGCATCGATAAACAGCTTAAACTAGAAGATTTGCCGCTATCTGCTCAAGACAAAAAGGCACACCTAGTGAAAAGCGTGATTATGGAAGAAGCCATTAGCAGCGCTCAATTGGAGGGAGCGGCCACAACGCGCAAGGTGGCCAAGGAAATGCTTGAAACAGAACGTGAGCCTAAAGATGACTCCGAACGGATGATTATCAATAACTGGCGTTTGATCATGATGGCCGATGAACTTAAGGATGTAGAGCTCACACCAGAATTGATTAGCGGGTTTAATGGCATCGCCACCGATGGAGTGTTAGAGAATGAGCACGTTGCTGGCCAATACAGAACGGATGCAGTCATGGTTAGAGACGTGGCCACTGGCGATATTATTCATGAAGCGCCAGAACATGAGCACGTTTTGAAGCTCATCGAGCAACTATGTGACTTCGCCAACACCGACCATACCACCAGCACCAATTTTATTAACCCAATCGTTAAGGCTTGTATTCTGCACTTCATGATTGGCTACATTCACCCATTCATGGACGGCAACGGGAGAACGGCTAGGGCGCTTTTCTACTGGTTTATCCTTAAGCATGGTTATGAGAACTTTAAGTACGTCTCGATCTCTGCGCCACTTAAGAGCGCGCCAACCAAGTACGTTAGAAGCTACGTTTACACCGAAACGGACGACAATGACTTAACGCACTTTGTGGACTACCAGCTAACGGTCATCATCAATGCGATTGAGCGCTTTAACGAGTACATCAAATCTAAGATTGAAGATACGAGAGAGGTGCGCGAGCTGCTAGGCGAGTCCAAGCTTAAGAGCGTGTTGAAACTGCCGCACATTGTGATTCTGGCCAAGGGATTAGAAACAGCCGGACGTGTCTTTTCTGTTAAGGAAATCCAGTCTGATTTTGACGTATCTCATACCTCTGCGCGCAAGTATCTTGAGAAGCTGGTGGAGCTGAAATTGCTGTTCAAATCAAAGGAAGGCAACGAGAATACCTACATTGCACCAGCCGACTTGAAAGATAGGCTAACCAAAGCTTAAGAGCATCAAAAAAGCCGCCAAACTGGCGGCCTTTTTGTAGGGAATAGAATAGGACTGGTTGGCGATTAGAAATCTACCCAGTTGTATTGCAGTGTGATAGCTGGCTTAACAAGTGCTGCTGAATCTTCTGTCGATAGGTCGATCACGTCTGAACGTACTTTTACGTGCTCCAAACGGAATCGATGCGAGGTTGCCCCCTTACCCTTAGTTGATTCAGGCGTAGACTCGATAACGACAGTGACCATTTTCTTTTCACGAACGATCTCACGTAGCATTTCTAGCACTGTACCTGTGATCGTTTCTACACACGTCACCGCGATTTCGCCTTTGTTCTCAAGCGCACCATTTTGGATGTAGCCCAAGCCCATTTGGCCAAAATCTTCTACGTCTGCACGACCCATTGCTGGAAACTGAGTAGAACGTACCAAAACGCTAAGATTAGGGTATTCTTCGATTTTCATCTCGAACTCTGTACCCATCATCTTTTCGCCAGCTTGGACGTTCTTAGTGAATTTCTGTTTTAAGAAATTCATATCGCCTTTTGCGTTAAATGCTCCGGCCATAATTACACCTATTCTATTGGAAGTGGTTTGGAATCTGTGACTGATTAATCATTTGCTTAGGAGCGGCGGTAATAGTTACCGTGTTGTAAGCGAAATTCCCGTCTCGCGTCTTAGGTGCGTTAATGTCATAACTCACCTCGCTAATACGCATGGGTAGATTGAGCGCTTTGCCAATCTTGAATCGCGCATCACTTGGAACACGGCCACCAAGGCCATCGGAACTGACTGGAACAGTATTTTGCAGCTCGGGACTTATCATCTGAGCCAGGTATTTTATGGGATCATTAACCTCTGATTTGGCATTGGTGAACGCGACAAATTTCAGCGTTGCTGTGATTTCTGGCGGTTCGTTTCCTTGCCAAACTTGCTGACTGTTCCATAGTGTTTTACTCGTCTTATCCGACACGGTTTGCGCGACTGAGGACGTTTTATCTAGGGCATTGATGTTACCCACGGAATCGCCCTCAAACGGCGCTTCCCATATCGCTCTAAAGGCAAGCTGACACTCATCAGTCATGTAACCAATGACCGTAACCTCTTGACCGCCTATGACTTGTGTAATGGCGCATTTATTGTGGATAGACACGCCATCATCATTAGGTACGCCGACAATTACAGCCATTGCTTACCCTTACTTGTCCATACCGCGAGAATCGCGCATGCGGTTAGACTTTTTGCGAGCTGCTTTAGCCGCTGAGCTGTGAGCTTTCGCGCGCGCTTTCTTAAGTGCTGCTTTTTGTGCTGCACTCATACGGCGCTTACGGCGATTCGTTTTGATGTAAGTTACCTTGCCATCACGGATCACTTTCTTAAGCGCTTCAAGCATCATGGATTCACGAACGGCGAACTCTGCAATCGCTTCGTCTGAGTCCGCGTTGTCTAGGCCACGCTCTAGGGATTCAAAGATGCGATCTGCTGCTTCTGGATCTTCCAGTGCTTCTAGCATGTCGCCCTCTTTTGGCTGGCCAACTTGAGCAATGAACTCGCTAGCCGCTTCCTGTAGCGATTCGTATAGTGCTGCTTGGCCATCGGTTAGCTCGGTATCGTCATCGCCACCAGCCATGCCAAATAGCATTGCGTCTAGGTTGTCGATTGAGCTGTCACCACCGTTAACCCACTGAACACAAGCCGCTGCTGCGTCTTGGCGAGCCATGATGGTTGATGCACGATTGATGGATTCAAGAAGTTGGTCTTCTGTTACAGACTCAAAAAATGCAGTTTCAGTTTGTTCCTGCTCGGCCACTTGTGGCATCACAAATGGGCGAGCAAGAACAGAACCCTCAGAAAACATTGATTTCATTCTATTCTTGCTCTTATGTTGATTAACGGATTAGTACAGGTTCACCAAGGATTCGACGCGCAGAGCCAGTTGGACAGAACGACCAAGTGACTCTCCAGTAGTCGATTTCGACTTGCTTGATTTCCAGTGTCCAAGCGCTTTCGCCGTCTTGATCTGGATTACGAGGTGTCACTAGCGCACCAACGGCTTCATAGCCCTCTAGGATGCTGGCCACACCGTCAGTTAGACCCTCAAGCGTTGCACCGTCAGGTTGGTGTTTTAGGCGATTACCTAGTGCGTAGAAGTCGCGTGAGATAGCGTCAGCAATAGACACGACTTGCTCAAAACGTAGGTAGTTTTCAGCCGCAGATGACGTTAGAGAGTCATCAATGAACAGGTTGCCGTTTTCGTCTGTGCCTAGTTTGTTTAGACGTGCCTTGTACATTTCTTGGTAGTTAGGCTCGCCAGCACCTTGGATTGGTTTTAGGCCAGTACGCTGAATAACAGCACGTTCAACACCTGCTGGTGTGTAGTGCCAACCGCCGACCGGAGAGGTCTTAGCAACGCCAAGCGCTTTAGCTGCAAAGCCGATACCCGAGCCGCCCCATACCGCCATGTTGCCGTAGAAACGACACTTAGCTTGGTAAGGGATATGCACGAATGAAGCGCGATGGTTGTTGAAGTTCAGACCTTTTTTGAACTCCAATGCCGCTTCGTGCGTTAGGCGAGGATCAATATCGAAGTAGCCAGAAATGCGTTTGTCTTTACAGATTTGCGCAAGGTCAGTGATTACCGCAGTGTCGTAGCAGCCCAAACCACAAACGTAGTTGTAGCTGTAAACGGTAGTGCGTAGTGCTTTCACTGCTTTCTGGTAGTCGTCAGCCGTAATGTCGCTAATATTGCCGTTGGTCGCGCCAGTGAATTTGGTTTTCGCAATTGCAGTAACTTCGCGTTTCGCTGTTTCTGCATCGATGCGACAAGTTAGGTACTGCGAACGTTCTTCAAGAACAGTCTCGATAAACGCAGCGCTACCCATTTGGTCTACTGCTGTAGGCTCTAGGGATACAACCCATTCTTCTAGCACTACAGAGCCACCAGCCGCCTGTTCTTCCTCTAGGGTAAGAGTGAACATGCCAGCGCCGTAAGTCGCTTCGTCTGCTTTCGCAAGCGTGATAGAGCGGTTATCGGATTGCGCACCGTCTTTGATAGCGATCGCTAAAAATTCGCCATCTTCAAGTGACAGGTCAGCCGAGTAGTTGATCGCTTCGTTAGTGATCGTCACTTCGTCTGCTGGTTTGGTTAGCTTGATAGCTGGATAGGTTGCCGTTTTTGGTACGACACGAACCACAAGGCCATTACCGCCGCGCAAGGCTTCATCAAGAACGCGCATGCCGTCAGCCAATTTGCCAAGGCTTGAGTGGTAAGGCTTACCTAGCTTGTCTAGGAAGTTAGCCGCCGTTACCGGAATCACTTCGAACGGCTTACCTTTTTGAGACACAATCACACCGCCAAACACTAGCTGGTTAGAGCCAGTGCCTTGCTTAGTTGTCGAGTCAGCGTTAATTGGCGAAACCGCAACTTGTGAGACGTTATCCATTGAAAATTCAATCTTACTCATTCTCTGTCTCTTTCAGCGTTAGATCCTGTGCTGCAAGCTGGTCTACAATTTCTTGCAAACCCGCTTGAGCAATACCTTTCACCGCAATCACGTTGTCTTTCGTCATTTCGGTTAGTTGCTCAACCGTTGTCACACCGTGGTTAATCAGTGCTTTTTCAACGCTTGCACTAAGCTCAAGCGCGGATAGCGCTGTGCCGTTATCGCTGGTGGCTGTGTCTGGTTGCTTTTGAACTTCTGGTAAAACCGTTGGCTCAAGGCGAACCGAAACGAGGCCGTTTGGATAGGCCGCTTCCACTTCGTGTTTGAAGCGGTTCACGTTGAAAACTGAGAGAGGGAAATCTTTGGCCAGTGGCGGCATAGCGCGACCCTGAACCGTGATTTCCTTTGGTGTGTGGTTGGTGATTAAAACGATCGTTTCTTTCATCGAATCCCCCAAGAGCGGCAGCCCGTAAGACTGCCGCTTACTTGCCTTATGCCGCTGCTGCTAAAGGAGCTTCATCGATAAGTTTCACGCGGTAGAAGTAGTCTTCTCCGTCGAATGGATGGATTTCGCCGTAGGCCAGTTCGTATAGCGTGTTAGACGCTACTAGACCTTTACCGATTGGATGCGTGTACATGGTTGCTGCGATTGCATCACCTGCTACGTAGCCCGCTTCTGAGTGAGAAGAACCGCGACCGTAACAAAGCATGTCGTTCGTACCGATCACTACCGGACACTCGAACACTTTCCACATACCGAACAATTTACCCGCGTAGTGGATAGCGTTTTTCTGTTGGTAGTTAGCCGGAGCAACGAAATACGGAGCACCAAGAGACTTAAGGATTGTTGACGCGCCAGTACCAGCAAAGATACCTGTCATGCCAGTTGTGCGAGTCGCTTGTAGGATCTTCGTAGAAACGTTTAGAAGAACTTCGTTTAGACGTTCACGATGTAGACGCCAATCTTCACCAGCCGCTACGTAGATATTGAATGTTTCTTCGCGCGTACAAGCAAAGTCCATATCTACTAGATGGCGAGTCGCTTTTTCCGATGCCAATGTGTTGCGCATGTGGCTCATCTGTAGAGATTTCAGATCTTGGCCAAACTCGCGTTGCATTGTGAACATCGCTTGGATAGTCGCGTCTGCTGCGATTGCGTTTTGACGTGGGCGTAGCGTGCGAGAGTCCATGTCGTGATCGATAGTTGGGATCAGATCTGGACGTTTCTCAATGTCTACCTCGAACTCGATGTGTAGAACGGTTTCTTCTGGAAGTGCCGATGTTGGAGTAACAGTCACTTTGCCTTTGGCATGGTCAATCTGACAGTTGATCACTACACCGTTGTGAGTACCAGTCATGATTGCACCGCCGTTGCTGTCTAGATCGCGCGCCACTCGCTTGTGGTTTACGAACAGAGAAACGGAAGTCTTAGTGAATGGGATTTCAAACTTGGTGTGTTGTAGGTCAGTCTTAGAGTCAAAGACGTGAGTTGTCTTAGTGCCGTCTGGTTGCTGTTCAGCGACAAACTTGTAGCGCTGACGCATAGACGAGTATTGGCCAACCGTTGCTTGGTCGATTTCAGTACCCGCAGCGAAGTCACCAAAGTTTGAGCCAGTGCGGCGGTACACTTTGAAGATCTCAACTTCGTTCGCACCCGCTGGGATCATGGTTACAGCGTCAAGTGTTGCTGTTTCTAGAAGAACAGGCAGCACTAGGCCAACCATTTTCGCGCGGATTTCAACACCCTCTGATGTTGATAGAGACTGGTTGATAGACTCAAGCATCATTGCGCCTGTTGAGCCATCGCGCTTAGCGCCCTCTAGCGTCATCATGTTACGCATAGTTGCGTGAGCTGATGCCATTAGCTCATCGCTAGGTAGGTGGCCGTAAGTCTTTTCGTATTCACGTACCGCAGACTGCATGCCTGATACGATGCCAACCGCTGTTTCTTGAGACACTGACTCGAACATAGGCTCATTCGCAATGGCTGACAAAATAGCCGCGCCACGAGAATTGTCGTCAGTTAGAAACATGCCTGTTTGTGAATCGAATTGGGATTCGATACACAGATTACGCATTGCTTGAGCGCCTAAATGAATCGCCTCAATGCGTTTGTTGAAGTTAGAACGTTTATCTGCCATGTAAATAAACCTTAGTTATTAAATGAGTGTGTTCGGAATCGTTAAGCCGCAGAAAAGCGGTAAAAATTCGCTCAATTTCGGATAGTAATTAAGATTTATTGTGAAAAAAACAGGGGTAAATTTTCGTTTAACTTATTGTTATATAATGAATTTGTGTCTTTTTGTGCGCTTTTGTGGGAATGGTAACGACAGGGGATTTCTATGTCGTTGATCGTGTGTTTTTGTTGAGAGAAAAGGGGATAGGAAAGGGCATCTAAAAAAAATTTAAAAAATTTTCAGTTGTTATAGGGTTCCTGCCAAAAAGCCGAACACGTTGCTTAGTAGCTCTTGTGTGTCAGTCTCTAAGCTTGGAAGCTCAACCCCATAGAAAACGGCCAAAAAGTCACGAACAATGAGTTGATAAATGACCACCAGCGCGATGCTCCACATCATAGCGGCGCGTCCAGTACGTACCAATGTGTTAGAGCTGGCCGCTTCAAGCTCTGCCAGTTTGTAGGCAAACTCTTTGCGTTCTTCGTCACTGGTAAACACACGATCACCAAACTCGGTCAGTTCGTGGATAATGCCACCTACTTTCTCGCTGGTGGCGCTCTTAAATAGACTACTTGTAAACACTTTTGCTAGTCCCATCATTAGTTGCTCTCTTTAATGTGTTCTGCGAACGCTTCTGCCAGTGCTACGGCTAGCTTTTCGCGCAGTTCCAATCCCTTTTGTAACGACTCGTCGTTAGACAAAAAGAACGGCTCCAAAATCACGGCTGGCATTTTGGTTTTCATCAAGAAACGCCAACCGCGAGTATCAGTACCAGTGTTCGAGATAGGCTTAAGGCCACGATCACGCTGTCCGATAAGTCCAGCCACCGCTTTTTGTAGGCGCTGAGCAAGTGCTTGACTCTTGTCCGACTTATGCCAATGCAATGTCTCTGAACCTTGAACTGACTTATTGGCCACGCTGTTACAATGTAACTCGATGGCATAGTCAGCGCCCGATTCGTTCACATCACTGATCATCCGTGAGTAGGTGTCTCGATACATGATCACTGGAAGAATGTCTCGCTTATGTAGCTCGGCGGCCAATAAGCTGGCTAGGGGATGATTATAGCCATACTCATTCATTCCGAATGTTTCGTTGTAAGCGCCGCCATCTTTAAAACTATGGCCAACAACAATACAGACTTTTTTCATTTTATAAATTCCCAAACTTAGCTTAACTAATATGTACTTAGGTATTGACTATGTTCGGAATAGGAAGTATATTTGCTTTACCAGATCGGCATCCCAATCGACTGGTGTCAACTAACGTTGAAACTTCATTTTTAACCTTTGTAATAGCTTCTTGTGCCGCGAACACTTACCTCGCGGCTTTTTTTTGCCTGCAATTTAGAAAAAAACCAGCGCGAACGCTGGCTTTGCTTGGATTATGGTCGGTTTTGAACGGGCTCTATCTTGTTTGATTTGAAGTAATCAAGAACAGGATTAACTCGATAGGGTTCTACGTGGAAGCTGGCCATCACCTGATCTTTACGCATCAAGTAAAACTGATTTCCGCTGTATCGCACCGCATCAAATATCACGTTCATTCTGCACCCATCGTACATGTATTCTCCCTCAACACTGAGGCTTTTGCGTATCACAAAGGATAGTCGCGCCTTGGTGGATTTAAGCTCGTTTCGAGCTCTAAATAGGTTAATTGCTAGTACGATGATAAGCGACATTAATCCGCATAGTTCATATGCGTTTAAATAAACTGAATAACTCATTTTGTCTTTTTTCTAGTGCGAATAGGAAAGGGTTTAGCAACAAAAAACATTCTACAGTCTAAATACCTCTGCTGTCGCGTATTTGATGCTCGTTTTTTTCGTCTGGTTGCTACAAATGGTAAATGAAATCGCCTTAGTGAAGTAGCCTAACGCTAAGGTGCGTTCCTCTTTCGACGCAATGATCATTGCGTCAATCACCGTGCTTGAGCTGGTCACGCCACCAGCAAGGGGAGCCATGATCTCGTTTAGCGCATTCGCTTGGCTTTCTAGTTCTGGCGGCAAGTCTGGTGGCGGTAAGGTTGCACCGTTATCTGACTCACTGCCGCTTGTTGGCGGCGTTAATGCAGTATTGATTTGCGCCATAAGAGATACGGCTGCATCCACATGGCCAGAAAGACCATTGATCACTGCCTCAAGCGCTTTCAGTTCTTCCTTGCTGGTAATTGGCAAGATACTCGGAGCGGGTACGTTGTCCTCTGTACCATCAACCTTGTGTTTGATGTTCACACCAATAGACACTTGTTCGAGGTCGGTTGGGTCGGTGATCAACACTAGGTGCTCATTCCATTGCGTTAACGTGGCCACCGTTGCGCTCACTGAGTCATTCAAACCCTTAAGCGTTACCACTAACTGCGATGCGCCTTGGTAGTCCTCAATATCCTCGCTCACGCAGCCTGATAGCTTCCCTGACAAGCTTTCACACTTCACCTTAAGGGATTTGCCTCGGGTAAGGTTCTCCGCTTCCTTAAGGCCGCCTACGTCTAAAAACTGGCGAAACTGTTCGATTTGCTCTTGTGTGTCTAACATCAAATTGCCTCAATCAATCGTCATCAAGTCGTTACCGTTTACCAGCGTAGCGCCACACCCAAGGGCATCGCCTACCACGGCGACCGGAACGCCATTAACAGTAAGTTTTGAACTACCAGTTATAACGCCTACGTGCGGCGGGTTATCTGGTTTTACGTGCATGACGGATATATCACCCGTACCTAATACATTGATTCCATTCACGGTCAGTAGTGGCTGGCCAGAAACAAAAACACCTGGACTAAAGCCACCATGACCACTATCCACACTCCCTACAATTCCTACGGCTGGCATAGTGCATTACCCTAATGTAAATGGAGCTGCGGCAGCCTTAACAGCGAACTGGCCACCAGCATCGATATTGACGTTACCACTTGCTTTAATGGTCACTTCATTGCCCTCTAGGTTGGCTTTACCGGAGGCTTTTACGGTTGCATCACCACCCGCTTCGATGTTCGCATCGCCTTTCACTTTGATAGTTAGTGCGCCTCCGATTTGCTCGAATGTGTTCCCTGTTGAGCTGCGAAACGCATTGCCCTCGACGTGAATAACACATTGGCCATCTGGCGTAATTTCAATGGCCGTACCGCTTTGGGTATGCGTTACTGAGTAGCCGCCTTGATGCGTGATGAGCTCACGCAAACCAAATCGCACAAAGAGCGCATCTTTGCGGTCATAGGCTGGTGGCTCGGGTTCTCCATCGGCTCGTTTAGGCTGATAGGCTTCGCCGTTCACCTCGCTTGGTAGGTACGACTCATAGTTAGGCGCGTAGTAAAGCGATCCGGTAATACGGGGATAACGGGTATCGCCATTACGAGGAAAATCCACCCAAACCAGATCCCCTTTTTCCACTGGCACTGCATGGCCACCACTCGGTTTTGCGCCCAATGGCAGTAGAAACTCGGCAAAAGGTAAATCCTTATCGGGGATTGCATCCCAATAACCAAGCAAGCGAACGGATACCATGTACAAGCCTTTCGGATGGACGGTATTTACCACTTCGGCCTGATAGCTACCAAACAAGCGGTTAGTGACGTTGGTGCGTGTTCTGTTCTCTGACGAATCGCTCATAGGTTTCTGACTCCCAACTCGATACGACACTGATACCGGTTCCCACGTTGACAATGGGCGACACGGTTCATGATTTGTTTCTCTGGCATGGACTCATCCAGCTCGGTAGCGGGTAGCCGTTTATGGAATAGCACTGAGCACACCGAAAGAGGCGTAAAGGCAGTATTTCCGGTAAGTTCCACATCCAAAATAGGGATGATGGCCATGTGTTGATTATTCAGCGCCTTGGCTTGTGGAACGCTGACCATGACCATCGCGCCCGAACGTTGGCCACCTTGGAAGCCCTCGACGGTATCCCAAGAGGCATAGTTACGGTTAAGAACGCGCTCAAACAGGGCTTCCTCTCCGATAATGGAGTAGTTCGCAATGCTGTGCTCTGCTTCCTCTGGATTCGACTGTTCCATCTTGAATTGCTCGCTCATATCCATGTTCTTGAGCGACTTAAAGTGCATAACACCACGGCAGATAAACGCCACTGAGCCGTAATCTCTGGCCATTGTTCGAATTAAGCGAGACTTAGTACCACCAGCATTTAAATGGTACGTAGCGCCACGTTCAAAGCTGTCACATTCGATTTTTAGATCGGGTAATAGCTCGGCCAGAATGTCTTTAGGCTGCATTTCAACAAAGAATCGAGGCGTTGTGACTGGCTCTTTAAGTAGGTGCGCATCCTTTTGGAATGCTTGAACGGTAAGCATACCGTCAGCGCTGGTGGACTTGGCCACAATGAATTTTTCAATCCAAACCTGATCGCCTCGCTCGTTCACATCGGCCATCGTGACCTCGATCTCTGAACCGCGCTTAATCCCGTAGTCATCCCGATAAACGGCAGCCTGATCCATGATTTCCATAACCAGCTTGTTGCCGTCCATCGAAGCACACTCAATGTAGGTAAACGAATGAATGTGCTCGATAGGGATGTCATTTTCGTTGGTGACAACTTTTTGGGCGAGAAAGTATTCTTTGTTACTCAATGACTCGGCCTCCCACACCAATCGCACCCTGACGGACAGCGATCGACTCGGCCTCATAAACCTCTGCAATCACTTCAAAAGAGATTGAGGAAGCAAACAGGCGAGTATTTTCATGGTCTACTTCGGCGGGTTCGGTCATCGCATCTTTACGGCCACGTATCTCGATGTTGATTTCCATTTCAGTACCCGCGAGCATGGTTTTCGCTCTGAATACATGTTTACGCTTGCCCTTGGTATGACGTAGCCAAACCATTAAACCTAGCGCTAGGCGGCTAAGGGTAGACTGGTTCCAAGCTAGGGCATTAATGCGGTAGGTAAGCGCGACAAAGGACTTATTAATCACGGCATAAGGCTGGCCTTGTTCATTGGCCAGTTCGCCATAGTCAGCAATATCGACGTACTCCCCGCCATCAACAAACCCAATCACCGGATCGCGCGTGATGTAGCAAACAGGTAAAAGCTCATTACGGTTTGCTTTCACCTTGTCGCCCAATTTTGCCGTTAACTTAGATAGGAATGACACTGGATCGTTAAAGTTGCCGTAGTAAATCTTTCTCGACTTATCACGGCCAACAAAGCGAGAAAACTCACTGTTCTCTCGCCGTTTAGTGTCAGTCACAACTAAGGAATCAAGCACGTTCTGGAAAAAGGCAGCCACCGCACGATCAATGTCGGTTAGCTCTGTGTGTTCCACCTTGCCATCGAATGTCACTACATCGCATGGGATTTCAAAGAACGCATCGTCCAGTTGCATGATTAGTCCTCCAAATCGTCCAGCTCGTAATACTTACGGCCTTTCACGATAGTGATGCACTTATCGCTTCGGTGTAAGGTCACATCGAACTTGTGGAAGTTGCTCGTTAGGATAGGGAGGTAAGCCGATACTGGCTCATTGCGCTGGTAGCCGTCTCGCGTTTTGCGGCCTTTACCGGATCGGTTGCCCTCATAGATTTGAATGACCGCGCAATCAAAATCAATCTTGGCCATATCTGCGATCGCTGCGTCTAGGTCTTTGCACACGTTAAGTACGTTCGCGCATAACATGACGCAAAAACGGCGTTTTGAGCTGTCAATTTCGGCAATATTGTTTACTACGCCTTTCGCTTTCGAGTTCGGGTCATAGTGAGTGACCGTCATGATCTGCTTGTGGTAGTTAGTAAGGTATTCTTCTGTTAGGTCGGGAAACTTACCGCAACCAAAGTTAAGAATGTTGTTCGCGTATGACCAGTTAGGTGCAAGTCTACTAAGGCGCTTGGCACTGGCTGGCACTTGCTTTCGGCTAGTCTGTAATGTCATGCCCACTCCATAATTGGAGCGGCGCTTTAAGGATGGGTTGGAATAGGGCTGATATTAACGTTAAAGCTCGATCACTTCACCGTCTTGTAAGTTTTCTTCCGGTTCTGGTAAGAAATCTTCCTCCGGTTCTGGCTTAGGTTCTGGTTCAATCGAACTATCCGGTAATTCCGGTAAGTTCGCTGGTGGCTGGTTAAAGTCACGCATTGGTATGCAGACATAAATCACGCCCACGTTCGCCGTACCATAGCCAACGGCCTTATGTACGTACCACCACACGGTTCGTAATCCCTCGGCGGTTTCTTCATCCCATTCCAGTACACTACCGATAGGAACATGGTGCGAAGCAATACGCAGCATTAGCGGCTCTAAGGACTCGCCAAGGTTTTCGTCGCCATCATCCATCATGAAAAAGTTCTCTTGCTCATCTGGACAATCCAACAAAGCCACCAGCTCTGGATCGCTATAAGTGAGCGTATCTTGGTTGGTTTCTAGCTCTAATACTGACTCGCTTTGGTAATTATCATCCGTTGGTGCCGATTCTGGCTCAATAGGGCGATACAGGGACGCTTCAAAGTGATCAGGTGATAGTTTGATAGCCTTAATCCAATCTTCCCTTAAAACGCGATTAAAGGGCTCATGGCCTTGGTATCGAACCTTTCTTACTACAGGTTTAACTACGTCACTCACTTGATGATTCTCTCTAATCTGCTTGGTGTTACGTTCATCAATTTTGCGAAATCGGTCAGTGCTTCACTCTTAGTTTTCCCTTGCAGCTTGTAGCCGTCATGGAAGTTCTGGAAGCCGACCTTAATCATATCGATATAACCTTTCTTCTCGTTGGACTCCTTACGCAGTTTGCGCGCTTGGCGCTTGATGGTTTCGCTTTCCCGTTTCTGTTTGGCGATCTGTTTTTCCATTGCTTTCTGAGCGCGTAGATACTTCGCGTGTTCGCGCGTAGCGGCGGCCTTATCCACCACCGTTTTACGGTTACGTGCGGCAGCTTTCTTCTCGTTCTCGTTGAGCAAGTACGTTTTGTTATCTGAGCCAAAACCAACACGGCGCGCTTGCTGTTTCATTTGGTTGGCCAAGATGCGTTGCCATGCCAGCGATTGCAGCATGGTTGTTGCCTTGAGAACGTGTTTACATGCCACACCGGACAATTCAGGGTTTCGGATTTTCGGGAAAGCAAACTCTTTAGGCGGCGCTATGCAGTAGTTACCCATAGTGGCCAAGTATCGATACCAATACTGGTGACGGCCACAGTCGCAATCAAAGGAAATACGGCCAGCACACGCCAATTGCACCGCTTGGTTGTAATCCCCATTAGGCGGTTCGTGTAGTAGCTCATCCCACTGCTCAAAACGCACCTTTACTCGGTGTTCTTCGTGCTTCGACACGCTTGATGCTCGGACACGAATAAGCGCGATATTGTTCTTAATACCGATCAACGTGGCCTTGTGAATGCCTGTACCGTCATCGACACGGTTGTTTGCACGGTCTACGTCGATTTGACGCGAGTTCTTCACCAAAAAGGCGTAGGTGATACCCGCTGTCTTGCTGTCATAGACCTCTTTGTGTCGCTGACGAGCCTTGTCGAACTTGATCAGGTCTTCTTTGGTAAACCGTTGCCCTTTAGCCTTTTCGCCTAGCGCTTTTAATGCCTTATTAGTTGGCTTGGCCAGCGTTGAGGCGGTCAGTGTTCGCTTGGCATTGCGGCGGTTTTTCTTTTGTGCCCGTTCAATCTTGTTGAATAGCTGGTTGAACTGTCTCTCATTGAGGCCAAGGCTGGCAAATGAGCCGTTATCCCGTTTCTCCGCTTCAAACTTCTTCGGCATAAGTTACAGCCCCATTTCGTCCATGAATTGACGCATGGAACGACGCACCCAAGATGCTGGTGGCAGTTTGATGGTTTCGCCAACAGGTAGCGGATTAATTGGGTCGTCTACGTCACAGACCAGACTAACCAACCAATCAAGCTCAACCGTGGCGTAAGCTCTGTAAGAGACGAGATCCGCACGATAAACCTCATCAAGTCGAATGGTGTACTCAAAGAGATCGGTATTGCCCGAACGGTTGACGTATTCCATGACGATGGCAAAGAAATGCGCCCGTAGAATATCGTCCTCGATGTTCTCTGCTGAGAGGCGGGATAACTTACTCATCATCGCCTCCCATTCGATACTTACCGTCTGCGATTAGCCCCGTTTTAGCCTTAAACAGTCCCATTGCGCGCGAGGCCATTTCTGGCTCTTTCTTAGGTTTCCGTAACAGGTCAAACAAACTCTTAAGCGTTACCGTGTCGCCAATACTGTCTTGTGTGGCTGCATAGACCACAAACATGAGCGCGTAGGTGTCAGGGCGCAGTTCTGACCAGTCGATGTTGTACGTTGGCTTACCATCGGTTCCCCGTACTTCTTCTACGATGGATGGCGACACTTCGAAGCGGCCACCAGCGTTAGGCGGGTAAGTGATAGCGTTTAGGGATGTGAGATAGTTATAGGCTTCCATTGCCGACACAATGATCGGTCTGCCTTTTGCGTCCAGTTCGGACAGGCGAACGGCGCGCCCATACTTCGAAAAGTAGGGCGTAACCTCGTCCACCAGCACAATAAAACCGCCTTTTTTGAGCTTTTCTAACTTCTCGGGCAAAGTCAGCTTAAGGCTCATCAATGAGCGCTCTAATTGTTGGCATTCGATGATATGGAGTTGACCATCATCTACACCAGCAAGCATAAGTCGTGGCTGGCCAGATGATAGAGTAAGTACAGCTATGCGCGTTCGTGCCATGTTGTGACCTCTAAGCGCGCTTTTTAAGATGGGGAGTCTTGGTCAGTTTAACACCATTAACTAGGCTTTTTAGCCCTGTTAATGGTGTTTATATTAATTAATGTTCGGAATGTTGTGGGTAAATGTTTTCGAGCAGTTCAAGTGGCAATCCCGCCAGCTTATAGACCTTAAATAACAGCTCTGTCTCTGTACCGTTGTGGATCTTCCATTGCGCTTTGCCGCCGTATTTCCCTTTTGCGTGGATAGGTATCATATCGGGATACTGAGCGCGCTTATCCGCTTCCAGTAGCGTGTCGTGGTGATAACAACACAAGGGTAATACATACGCATGCGCCCGTTCTCCAACACGACCAAACACATGATGCAAGGAAATCACCGGATTCTCTCGGCCATGCAGCCAACACGCAATACACGGTAAGCGACCAATGGCATCCATAATGCGCTTTTCCTCTGCCGTAGGCGTTCGACCTTTCAATCCCTTACTGGCGATCTTTTTGGTCGGTTTCTTCGCTACCGGCTTCGCTTTTTGGCGCTCGATACGCTGTTGTTGTTTGTCACGCTGCTTTTTCTGGTATTCGGGATCATTTAAGCGCTCGATTTGTCGCTGGCGCTGACGTTCTTGTTGCTGTAATTGCTTTTTGAAGCGCTTCTCCCGTTCCTCGGGGTCATTCATCTTGGCGATTTGCTTTGCGCGCGCCCGTTCCATTGATTGTTTTTGCTTCTCTCGTCGTCTTTGAAGTTTCTCTGCTATTGTCAAAGCCATTAAAAACACCTACTATTTGTTTGCTCTTGTTTCACATTTGCTGGTGGAACATGAAAAGGCTGGTAACTCGAATTTGCTGATTCGAACTGTTTGCTAAGGCCAGCCGCAAAAAAACCGCGTTTATTCGCGGTTTTTTTGTACCTATCAAAAGTAACTCTCAATCAAAACCCGATGGCATGGCTTGCCGTCATCGTTACGCATCCGTTGCCCCAAACTGACGATCTTCATGAGCTTGCCCTCGTAGTCCCAAGGCTGATTTCGAGTTAAACACTCTTTGGCTCGTTTAAGCGCTGGCGAGCCAACTAAAAGATAAACGGCTTTGCGAGGTTTCACGCAGCATTCTCCGTAGCAATGTTTGAGGAAGTGATCATAGACAGTGAACGTTCGGCAAACTTAAGCTCTGCTTTGCGCATATCAATGTCGCGCTCTACATGCAGTGTGAAGTTGTCACAGAACACGCCTTTCTCTTTCTGGTGCGCGTTCAGCTTCTCTTTAAGTTGAGTGATTTCTTGATTGAGCTTTTCAATGTACGACTTGAAGTAAGTCTCGCTGCCGATTTCCAGCATCACCGATGCAGGACTACGAATGATAGACAGGTCATCGCATGTAGATTCGTTGCGTAAAAGGTTAAGAACACGCTCGCCATCTTGAGTTAAGCTGTAATTCTTGCGGTCTGGCTTACCGTCTTGCGCTTCAATTTCGTGTGACACTAAACCCTTTTCGGTCATGCGACCGAGTTCGCGGTACACTTGCTGGTGGCTAGCTTGCCATGCGCCAGATTCAGGCATAGTTCGGTTTGTTAGGTCATAGCCTGTTTGTGTTCTCTGTTCAAGAATTGCTAGAAGTAGATTACCCAAAGTCATAGTTAGTTACCTTTTGTTATTGATGCCAAATTTCACCCGTATCCTCGTCAATAAATCCATGACAGAGATACTCTCTACTTGTTGAGTAATGCGTAAGTCTTCCCTTTAACGCCTTTTTGTTGCGGTTGTGCCAGTGCTCGTATCCGGCAGTAAACGCATATTGGTTGTTGTTGTAGTCTGCATAATGCAGATCTGAGCCGTTGCGAGCCTCACTCACTCCCGCCGACCAGCTTGCTAGAAAATCGTCACGCTCATTGAGTTTGATAGCTTGTCGCTCATCATCATGCACCCCAAGTAACGTGATAATTCCTAGCCCTTGCATGCGGTCAATGACGGTCGTATCGAAATAGCCGATGTAGATTTCATCGTGCGGGATAAACTCTACTTGTAGTGGCATTTCGTAGACCGTTCCATCTAGCGGTAGAGCTTCCATAAGCTCTATGAGTAGGCTCAACTGGTTTTTTGGAATTGCCATTGGCCAGTGCCTTGTCTAGTTGTTTAACCACATCTGCACACATGGAAAAGCGAGGCATTTCATTTCGTATCGCTTTTTCGTCTGCGCCCTCAATAAAGGCTTTCGCCTCATCTGCACTTCCTAACACCCAACTCACACACACGTTCGCTACCGCGCCAGCGTTGCGGCTAATGGCCATCGATACTGTTGCTCCGTGGTTAGACAGGACAATAGTGCCTTTGCTGGTATTGAACGTTTTTATGGTCATTTTCTGCAAATGATTGAGCGTGTTCGGAATGCGGAATGAGACTACCACATCAAAATTAAGATATGCAATAGCTAATTTGCCCCTTAATATCAAAAAAATATATATTGATATTAAGTTGTGTGTTCGGAATAAAAAGTTGTTGCCATAATCCAAAAATGGGATTAGATTACGCCACAAGCAAACAGTCGGAGCCGTTTAAGAAATGAATCTAATTCACGGATTTTGCAGCACTAACCCACTAATTAACCCTGATATGGTGCTAATGCAGAGAGGTACATACGCCCACCAGCTAAAACGACTTTTCACTGACAGCAAACTACGTGTTGGCCATCTTTATGAGATGAAAACGACAGCAAGTAGCAGTGTTAAGTTTTGGGATTCACTCTCTGCTTATTTTGATGAGATTACTTACAAAGCCAAAGAAAGCTACACAGAGATTGATTCTCAATATCAATTTTTAACCTATCTAGCTGATGCAGTTTACTTGATTGAAAAAAAGGGCATTGATTGGGATGTCACCATCCAGTCATTGATTTTGGACGATGACCAAACGCAAGAAACCCACGATCAACAGCTACGCAACATTAGCCACCTTTTGAAGATGACAAAGCAGTACGCAGAACAGTTTTAACGATGCTGACGATCTACCCATTGGACGAATTTATTAAGGCTAATTTCCGAAGCAATTCGGAGTTTGCCAGGATACATGGCGTTGTCTTAAACACGGTTTACAAGATGAACGCCAACGGAGTTCATGCCAGCGGTGATAGAAACAATTACACCCTCTGGTATGGCAAGAAAAGCGGCAGTGAACAACAGCAATTGTTCTAGTTCCACCAGCAACGAAATAAACATCAAGAGATATAGAGCATGTTGAATATGACTTTATTTGAACTTATTAACCCTAGCGACCCACTCACTTTCTACGCCCCGAACCTTGAAGTGGCGGCGGTCGTCGCTTACTCGCTATCAAGCCACTACGGCGCGGTTTCAGTCGATAATCCCGAAGAACGTTCACCGATCCTTTTGGGTTGGGGAGACTGGTTTGAGGAAAGAAACATCGATGGCGAATGGATGAAAGCAAACCATCTTGTTTTAGCCGATGCCTTTGATTCATTAGTGATTGGTCAGCCGGAGAAACGCGCACAGTTCGACGCGACACTGGCTGCACTATCTGACAGCCAGAAAGAGGCATTTAAGAAAGAGCATCACGATAAGAACCGCTCAAGCTTAAAAGATATTGTCAGCTTTGCTCACAAATACGCCGAGAAGTGCCGAGAACTACACAAACAAGAACAGGGGAAAGCCAATGCAATTTAAACAACTAACTAAAGGCGATGTGGTTTATGTCAGACGTACCGTTAATGTTAACTCCGGTTGGTGTACTCGAACATTAGGCACGTTCTTTATTCCTGCCGAGGTAACAGCGGTTACTAAGGCACGTTTTAAGGCAATGGTACTACGGGACGTTTTAAGCCCTATTGAAATGACGTTTAGACGCGATGATGGCGTAGAACATCGAAGCGGTAGCCAACGTCTAATCGCATTCAATCTAGGCCAAGAGACGAGCGATGGCGTTGTTACTGACCAGCTTAAAGAATGGCAAGAATGCTGCAAATTGGCTCGGGATATTCGTGACGTTCGCCACCTAGTGAACGTTAACGATATTGACCCTATGCAGATGACCCAAGCGCTATGTGACGAAGTGTTGGCGGTGATTGCCAAGCTACCACGAAAAGCAAACGGCTATTAACTTTCCATTGGCTGCCAGTTCGCTGGTGGCCATCCCTATCCTGATTTACGACTATGAACACATTCGAATCATTCCTTTGTGATCTACACGACCACATTAAGCGGGAGGACTTCTTAGCAAGTCTATACGGCGATATTCGTCGCTGCATTAAGAGCCACGGCGTTTTCGTGCTGGCTACACCAGATTTTACCTATAGTGTCGGGCATGCTTATCACGATTGGCCTGACATTGTTATCAATCATCCAGCGCACACAACGGCGCACATGATCATCATGCAGCTTCACCACCACTGGAAAGAGCACGGCTTTGCGCTTGGACGCAATGATCATGTTATCCAGACAAAGAACGGGCAGAGATTACCTGTTTATATCGAGGAAATATCGAATCTCGAAGCGCTGGTGGATGAATACACGGTACAGGCGAATAACTTCTACTGTAGCCATCCCGAATATGTTAAAACCACGCCCAAGTTCGTACAGGTCTATTTCCCCGATGAAAAGGGTAAGTTGCCTTTTGAGGATGGATTTAATGATGTGTTCGCACAGCCATCATTAAACGAACTGAATAACCAAAAATAGAAACATCAAAATAATAGGTATCAATAGAAATGCGTAAAATTGTTTGTCTACTCCCGCTGTTGCTGTCTGGTTGTGTCGCTGTTTGGGGACAGTCTTATAACATCGACATTGCAAATGAGGACTATGTACAGGTCAACTATGATTCAGCAGTGATCAACTATAAGGCGATGCTAAGCGAGGTTGCCGCGCATTGTGCCAAGTACGACAAAGATTACGTCAATGACAGCACGATTATGAACGGTTGGGGGATCACAATGGCCGTTTATCGCTGCGTTGAGAAGAAAGAGAGCAACTAACCATGAAGCCACCAGCACGGTGGCTTTTTTGTGCATGGAAAATAAAAATAGGCACAATTGTTGACATTTAAATCTAAATAGGTACAATTGTGGATGTTGGGAGTGAGTTTATTCCCACGTTCTTTAAAAATCTGAGACTTAACAATTACTTTATGAGGTGATCTATCGGCAAGTACCATACAGATAAAGACATTAGTAAGGCAATCAGCGAAGCAGTTAAAGCTGGTTGGATTTGGGAGTTAAGCAAAGGGCATCCAGCAGGGATTCTCAAATGCACCCACAAAAACAAATGTCACCGAATGTCAGTACCGTCTACCCCTATCCCAAGCAAACGACTTTGGTGGGCTAAGCGGATTAGAAAAGCTGTAAAACAGTGTAAGTAATATCAATCCCCTTGACTGCTCAAGGGGATTTTAAAAGTCTCGATTTTTTATTTAATTAAGTATCAGTGATACGGAGAGAGAGTTCGATGAGTATCTATGAGTTCACTCTAAACATCGGCAATATCAACATCACGAACGACAACGATTTACTCGACGTATCGTGCAAACTGTATGAGGGCGCTTGCTCTGACGCTGCGGTTATGTCTGTTGATGAAATGCTATATATCGAATTTGAGCGAGAGGCAGATTCCTTTGCTCAAGCTGTAACACAAGCAATCAAGGATGTGGAGTCGGTAGATGGCTACAACTTGCAGGTTATCTCTATTGAGGGCGACCTTGTGAGTTTGGGCGAAGCTGCGGAGTTCACCGGAGTTAAGAAAAGCACACTAGCAAAATACAAAAAGGGCACATTTGGCGGCGGCGGCTTCCCTGTGCCAGTACGCAAAGCTTCAAAGAAAGATCCTCTTTGGAGGCTTAGCGACATAGCAGATTGGCTATACCAAAAGGGCAAAGTTACTAGCGAGCTAGTAGAACGCGCTCGCATGATGGATGTAATTAACCATCACCTAGAAACCAGATTGATGAAGAATAGCGATAAGTACGCAAACCTACTCATCAATATCTAAACTAACCTAATAATACCCATAAAGTAATAAAGTCTCAGTTGCCACCAGCGTATCGCTGGTGGCTTTTTTTATGGTTGAAGCTAAAATGCCACTAATTGCTTAAAAAGAGGATTGATGATTGAAAGAGTTTGATTTCGCACTGGTGGCCAAGTTCCAAGGCGACATGAACGCAGACACGCTTTGCGAGCTATCTAATGCGCTGTTTGAGGTTGGTGCTAATGATTGCACTGTATCGGCATCTGGCAGCGATATTCGTATCGAGTTCGACCGAGAAGCTAACTCATACAGTGAAGCCGTTCAAAGCGCAATGCAGCAAGCTAATCAGGTTAGCGGCCTTACCGCGCTCAGTGTGGCCAATAGCCAATAACGAGGTTGATCTTATGACGACTCAATTAAAAGAGTTTGACGCATCCGACTACCTAACCGACCAACAGACAATCCAAGCCTATATTGATGAAGCGTCAAGCACTGGTGAACCCGAGATTATTGCAGAAGCTTTAGCTACCGCTGCCAAGGCCAAAGGTATGGATAATACCTTACAGCCACCTAATGACCCATCTTTATCCTCGCTTATCTCGCTGGCGAACGTGTTAGGCGTATCAATTAAGTTAGGTATTAACGGGGAATAATATATTCCACTTTTTCGGTCTAACCGAACTACTCATTGGTTATCCTGTTCGGAATTTATTCAATTTAGTTTCATTTCTCCATAGAACTGAAACTAACCCACCAAATTTTGATTTTTAAGGCACTTTTGACCAGTGCTGGACACTTTTTTTCAACTATTTTTGCTTGGCCATTGACGCGCGTATTTCGATTTTCTAACTTTAGATTAAAGAAAGAAAAGCATGATAACTATATCAAGTCTTATCGCGATGGCCATTGCGGTTTATAAGTTGGCCACACCAGAACGCATTGAAAGAATTAAACTTTCTATCGAAGCATTCAAAACCTCCAAAGAACTGGTTAGTGATCTGACCAAGCTAACCAAACAACTGCGAAAGCTGGTGTTATACGTTGATCTTGGCCTGTTCCTAATGCTTCTAAGTGACTACGCCGAGCTAATAATCCCAATCGTGGTCAACTTCCCAACCTAACCCACACGGCGCGCCTTAATGGTGCGCCTTTTTTGGCTCAAAAATAGACAGAGATTTATGAAATGATCATATTTTATGTCTCTTTGTGATAAATGTGTTCGGAATTTAAAGTTGAAGTGGTATATTAATTTCGTTCCTAATCCCTTTGTAGTTAAAGGGGATGTTTAGAAACGGGAGTTACCTAATGATTGTCTATAAAGTTGGACGTTACACATTTTCTGCTGACCTACGCCGATACTCCAAACAAGTCGGCCAAGAGGGCAACTACACACTAGGCTTTTGCACGGTCGAGTACCTACCTAAAGGCAACAGCCTTTACCATCCAGAGCCGAAGTTAATCGACAGCAATAAACCATATGACATTATCGAGTTTGACCCTAAAGCTAAGATCAACGGCAGCCTGGCAATTCAGTGCAAAGCAGACAAGCACAACGCGACACAAGCCGAGGAAATTAGCTGGATTGCTATTCAAATTGACGCACCAGATGGCGACTTAGACGGGCTAATCCGAAGAATCGCAGCGGAGGGCGGTGTAGAGCTTAATGAGCAAATCTTGAATCAGACCCGAGAAAACATATACATGCGCTACTCAACACCTACTCAAAGCGATCCTGCAACGGTTGGCGCGCTTATTCGCAACACATCAACCCTTAAGGCCGACTTCTATTACAAAACCCGTATCGAGTCGCTAGCGAAGCATTTCAACACCACCAGCCGACAAGCGGAATGGTTGGTGTTTATCGATAACGGCTCAAAGATGGCTAAACGTGACGATGGCTGGCACCCAACATTACTCGACCTAGACGAACCCGCTACAGAGAAAGAGCTTAATGAGCTGGTGGACGCTGGCGCAATCGCCTTTGATGCAGAGAGCAACACGTACACCAATACCGAAAAAACAACCTTAGCACTGAGAGAGAACTACCTGTAATCCTCCACCAGCAAATGTGAACAATTAGGAGCAGATTATGACATTAGATGATTTGGTTTTTCTTGTTTGGAAAGACGCAACCATTGACGGCAACGAACTACACGGCGTAGTGACGTTAAACGAAATAGAATTACTTGGCCTTGTTCGTGAGGCATTCGAGCGCAAAACTGGCCTTAAGGCTCAACACATCGAGCTACGCGCCATCACTAGCGAACCAGACGAGTTTTACGCTGACTTACCACGCATCAAAGTGGGAGAGGACGAGTAATGGCGAAAATCATTATCGAAATCACGCAGCCAAAAGACCATAGCGGCGTTTACGTGTTTAACAATGCCATTGGCACGTCATTGAACCTTGAGCTGAATGTAGAAACGGAGGCGCACGAAAAGCTGGCCTCCGCCGTAGCCAATAAGGTAGCAGACGTTCTTGAGTTAACCATTAGCGATGGCGTTAAAGCGGCCACTCAAGCCGTTATCAATGAAAGCATTCAAGACAAAACATGTTAATCAACGGAATTGAAGTTACACGCGCATTAATCATCCGTAAGCCGTGGATTCACCTTATCCTCGCTGGCTTAAAGGTTTGGGAAATGCGCTCTACCAAAACCAAAATCCGAGGCACCATTGCCCTAATTGAACAGGGCACTGGTTTAATCGTTGGCCTAGCGAACTTAACCGACTCTTTAGAGCCTCTATCGCATGCAGAATTGATGGCCAACTTTGATAAACACAAGGTGGACTATGACGCTATGCCTGAGCTGGCTAAATGGCGTTGCCCTTGGGTTTTGGAGGACGTACAGCGCATTGAACCAATCCCTTATGAGCACAAGGTAGGCGCTGTAATTTGGGTAAATATCTAGGAGTAATCAAATGGCTCGCTGGTGGAAGAAATGCAAATACACGATCGAGTACAAAGGCTATGTGTTTGAGTACGACACAGCCGAGGAACTAGGGCGAATGGTGGCGCAATCTGGCTGCGGTATGGAAAACCCTTTCGACCCTAACACCGTGGAATTTGACCAGTTCTATGACAGCTACGCGACAACTAAGGAAGAAATGGCCAAGGCGGCGAAAATAGCAAGAAACGGCGAAGTGTCGATCGCCTTGCTTTGATAAACAGTGCCGTCCATTAAGAATCGTTTCATATATAGCTCAAATCATTTACAAGAGCATTAATAGGTAATATTAGTTTCTTGATTGACGGCAAGTAAATGCATAATATTTCGGGCGGCAATTGCCAATAAAAATTCTAAATAACAAAGAGTAAGAATCGAATGTTTGTCATAAAACTTATCATAACATTATTCGTTATAACGCCAGTGGTGGCTTATTATTCATTTCAGGCTGGAGGTCATATCATCCCTAGTGATGGTGATTTCAATTATTGGGGAGCCATCATTACGTCAATCATCACCACGATTACAGTGATCTGGTATTTAGGGAAGTACGAGGATTCACGCCTTATAAAGCGAGCTAATAGTTTAGGTGTTAATTCAGAATATGTATCGCTGTATGGTGATAATGGCCTAATAATCGATAACGCCAACAAAAAGATATTTGCTGGAACCAAAAAGAACGGAAAGGTCTTCAATTATGATGATGTTTCTAGCATTGAACGAGAGGACGTTCCATTTGGTAGAATGATAAAGTGTGTAATTCACATTAACACTCTAGACTTCGACACGCCAAGAGTAACCGTAGGATATTCTGATTCTAGCGCCCAGCGAGATCGAGCATTCTCCAAGCTAAGAGCGGCATTAAAGATTAGTTAATGCTAACCAAATAAAAAGACACCGCCCATCGTGGCGGTGTTTTTGTATCTACAATAATTGACTATTCGGATCAAAAAATTCCCTTTTTGGGGAAAGAATGATTGACTATACGCATGCTGAGTACGACTAAGTAGATGCAGCAACCGTTTAGATTGAGGTGAATATGAACATTAAACCTATCAAAACTGAGGAAGATAACCGCGCTGCACTGGCGCGTATCTCTGAGATTTTCGATGCTGAACCAAATACGCCAGAGGGCGATGAATTGGAAGCGCTAGCAACGTTAGTCGAGGCGTTTGAAGAAGCTCATTATCCAATTGCTCCACCTGATCCAATTGAAGCTATTAAGTTTCGCATGGAGCAGTAAGGCTATAGAAGATAGAGATCTTGTGCCGTTCCTTAGTCAGCGTAGTCGCGTTAATCCACACCCCCAACCATTACACCCTATAACATTGATTCAACAACTACTTTTACCCGCCAATTGCTGTTAATGTGTAGCTCAAACAACACCACCAGCAAGGAAAACAACGTGAACGATAAGATTGATTTGGACAAGGTACTCGACAAGCTAACCAATATGAGCCCTGACCGCTTAGAGAAAACCATGCAGAAGTTCAACCTAGCCCAAGAAAGACAACGGGCAGCCCAAGAAGATAGAGAGGCCAAGGAATCAGGCATCGAGCGCATTACTCTGTTCTTTGCTGGTGGCCATAAGGCACTACTGGTGAAGCCTAACCCATTAACAGGAACATGGCTGCTGAATCTATACGGAGCTGGCACAGTTACCGCGCCGCAGGATGTGAACGTAGAATTTGAGGTAACAGACCACTTTACTGAGCTGTTTCGTTTCTCGATGACGTTCAATGGATTTACCTATTGGCACGACCTTATAGACGAGTCGATGGCGCAAGAGTTGGCATCATTTCTGAACGTTCCTTTGCAGGTGCAGTGAGTCTCACTGGTAAAAGTTGGTCAAAATGCGCCTTTAAGAGTGATGATTCACGACCTAATCACATCATATAGTCATATTTGGGGTTGGTTTTCTGTTTCGGCGTGATTGCGTCAGGGAAAACAAAACCCCAACGTGAACCCACTTTGAAAAATAAAGTAAAATGTCCCAATCGAAAAAGATAAAGGATAAAAGATGACTTGGACAGGCTTTACTATTGATGGCAATTTCTACGACCTTTCTCACCTACAAAGCTCTGAGCACTATGTCATGGTTGATGGCCAAGAAGTAAAGCTGCACGTTAGCTACTCTAACCACTGCTTTACTGACCAAAAAGAAAATGGAGCGATGCTTTTTAAAAAGGAGCAACGCTATTGGTGTCATGAGCGCTACGCCAGAAGCAAAGAGCTGCCCAACCTAATTCAGAACAACCTTATAGAACACTATGCAGTGCCATATCTCTCCAAGAAAGGAGAGTCCTATCACTACATGGAAGCTTATGACTATGCGATTTTCTTTAGTTTGACGAAGCCGCACGGAACAACTGGCGAATTAAAGATGAAGGTCAATTCTGCGTATGAGCTTGATGCGTGGGGACGCGACACATTACCCAAAGGCAAGCCAAAGAGGGTTAGCTGGATACTTTCGCAAAGGCTGCAAGGCAAGTCGATTCTGAATAGAAAGCGTTAGATATGAAAAAAGCGCCTAAATGGCGCTCTTTCATACGGAAATATAAATCTGGTCTGGTCTTTGTTTATTAGATTATCCTGTTCACTGACTAGGGGAGTCACCTCCGACACCAACACCCTCTAAAAGAGTTCCAGTATGTGTTAGCAAGTTAATTATCACGATACTCCGTATCATTTTCCAATAGTTTATACCTATCAATTATCATAATTAACAATTCTCGGATAGTTACAACCTATATAAGATAGGGAGAATTAAACACAAACTCGTTGAGATACGTTACCGGAGCTGGTGGTCACTCGGCCACGAACGCGACCACACACCACATCGCCCGCACCTGTACGAACATCCCCGCCAACGTCTCCGCATTTCACGTTACCCGAGCCAGTGTTAATTGACCTTGCCTCATTGCATTGGACACTACCCGAACCAGCGTCAATATCGCCCACATCGCCGTTGATATGGATGTTGATATTCACGCTCTTAATATCTTCTTGTAGCTTGCCGTCCACAAACACACGGCCATCATTATCGATCGAGATAGAGTTGCCCTTATAGACCTTGCCGTTGATTCTGATTTCGCTACCAGCGCTAATACTTGAGATAGATGCAGCTACGTTTGAAAATCGCAGCTTGCCAAACAGTTTACTTAACCAAGACATATCAATCCCCCTTTAACGTTTCGATTGGCCTCAAGCCTTTCGATAAGATCTCTCTGATACGGTTTTAGTTCGAACTGGCCACACGCTTCGACAAAGGCCGTTAAGCTCGGTATCTCGCGCTTAAAGCTGGCGTATTGGCGCATGACTTGGCGTGAATACGTCTTACCGCTCCGGCCATCGGATAGGCCACCAGCAAAGGCGGCCTTTTGGTTTAATGCACTGGCTACACTGACGGGCAAAAACGACTTTCTTTAAATAGCCAGCTCGCTATCGTAATCGTCACAAATCAGGATGGTTGCTTGTCGTCCTCTCATACTTACATTGCTCGCATTTTCTCGAACTCGATCAATCTTTGAATGGTGGCCATTTCCTCTAGGCATACCGCTTCTTTGTGTATGACCTTGCTAATATCGCGCTTCTCGTACTTGGCTTGTTCTATTTTCAGTTCGGCCAGTTTCTTATTGGATTGGCGCACATAGTTGGAAAAGGCGCGTGTTCCAGCATCAAGCGTTGGTAGCTTTTCTTGGATTTCCTTTCGCAGCTCAAAGAACGCTAACAAAGGCATTTCTTGTTGCGCCCTATATCGTGCTGCTTTCTTCTCAAGTCGCTTGTATTCAGCCTCAAGCGCATCGATGACGAGTTGTGTTCTACTTCTCATAGTTCTTTTGTGCTTCTTTCTGGCGCGTAGGCTTCCATATCCAGCGTTTTGCGCCCAAACCAGTACCAAACAATGACCCTTGGACATAAACGCCTCTACGGCCAATATTGAGCGTTAACCAGCGCCCACCAATTGAGACGCTAGTAAAGCCAGTTTTGCCAAAGTTAACCCTTATAAGGCCAGATATTCGGAATGACTTGCGGAAAGTAATGTTCGTTTTTCGCATGGTATGTACTCAAAGTGGTTTGCATTCTTGGTGCCAGTCGCCCCTGTCACTATCAGGGCGTTATCATCATTGGTTATTGTGGCCATTAGCACCTGTTTGGCCTTATCGGTTAAGTAGGATTCGTTAACGATGATCTTAAAGTTATGTAGACACCAACCCGCCAGCGCTTCCTCTCGACCACTACGGTAGTGTTGAAACATGATCGATGGTCGGCCACATGTGTCGGCGTTCTTAAGGTAAACCTCGCCACTGTGTTCAACGATTTTCTCTACCATTAGGCAATCTTCAATCAGGGATAGATATTCGTGCTTATCCTGGACTGAACATACAAACAGAACGCGACGTTTGGGATTGTGCTTAATACAGGCCATCGCAAAACGCATGGCATCAATCTTTGAGTTACTTGCTACCGTGGCAAAGTGGTTCTCTGTACTGGTGATTAGGTTCATCAAGACACCGCCTTAAATATAAAATCCGACATGAGGACGACCAGAACAAGGCCGATCACAATGCGCGGGAACTCGGGCAACTTGAGCATATGGAACACGCATTCCAGCACAAAGAAAAACGCAACGGCCAACCAGAACGCTGGCCAGTTAATCATGTTCATTACCATCATCATCCGATAAAGGGATTAGTCGTTTCAAACCCGCGAACGCAGTAGAAAGAGCGATCGCATCCAGTGAGCGAGGTTTATGGACAGTCCATTGGCCTTTGCCGTAATGGCCACCAGCTCGCGCTTAATATCATGGCCAGTATCACTCGCCACCAGTCCCGCCAACTCAAATAAGAGATTCACACGCGCGCTAGCAAAGCGGCTTGTTTCGCCTTGTGGGATAAATACGTTTTGCGTCTTAACCTTGCTGCGTAGGAACTCGTAAATGAAGCAGCCGCAACCATGACTGGACACTACTGCATGATCATTGCCAATTAGTGCTAGCAAGTTCGCTTTCCAGTCATCGTTAAAGACCTTGGAAGCATCCAGAAAACGGAATCCATCTACAATAGGGCGTTCCTGTTCGTCCTTGTGGCACTGAATTTCACATAGATAAGGTTGGTTCTTATGAAATCCAACCGATACAACTCGTATTAGATCACTCATCTGGTTAACTCTCTTAGTGTTGTCATTGCCGCTTCTACTTCTTCTTCGTTGGTAGCATTCATTAGGTCGTATGCTGCCTTTTTAATGCGAATCAGTGTGGCTGTTGGTGTTTGGCCGCTCTCTTTCTGGATGACGATCGAGAATTGCTGATTGAGCGCGCTATCCACGTAATCAAGGAATTGGTAGTTGTTCGCTTTCTTGTGTTTGAAGTAACCCACGAACGCTGCTGCAAGGTTATGAAGTAGTGAGCGTTTAAGTTCCTCATCGACGCTTTCATCTTCCATTATTTGGCAGTATTTCGCTGCCGTACCAGCGTTTAATTGATGCACTAGGGCATTAAGTCGTTTGATTTCGCTTTGTTGTCTTTTGATGGTCGAGAATGGCCAAATACACATAGTTTCTGCTCTCTCTGGCTCGGGCAAGGCAGCGCATCAACGCTACCAAGCGCCATAGGTTTGTTATCGTTGGTTATTTGTTTAGCTGACGCTCTGTATTGCGGCGTAGTACCCAATATTGGGAATCTGAGACGGTCATCGCCCAAGCGTGGTAATGCGCGTTAATACGCTCAACTCGGCGGCGTTCTTTGATGCGGCGAACTTTCTCGCTTAAGGCAAGGTGGAGCACCCAAGCGGATAGGATGAATATGGTGATTGCGCTGATCCAAAACGCAATAGATATGAATGTGCTAAATGAAATGCTCATGTTTCTTTTACTGTGTGCTGGTGGTTTTGTATCGAGATACCGGCTTTTGCTGTAGCCGGTATGTGGTTTACTGAAAGTGGCGCACTTCAAACCGCCTAACCTTGGATTCTTCAAGGATTGCTGCTAGTCGGTCTAATCGCCATTCTCTTGGTTTATCGTCGCGCGTGTAGCGCACTGAGTAGGCTTTTATGTCATCGGTAGTGTTATCGATGGCAATAAGAGAAAAACCGCCGCTTGCTTGCTGCTGAGCGACGATATTGAGCTGGTGGCCATGTTCCACCAGCCGTTTGAACTCACATAATTTAATCGGTGTAATCTGTGCCATGATGCAAACTCGTCGTTTTTGTATGTTTAAAACGTCACGTTTTACATTAGGAGTAGATTATAACCATAGAGTTTAGATTTACAAGGTGTGTTCGGAATGTATGTAGGCGGCAGCAAAACTATTTAAGTTGTACGCTGCTGACCTTTTCAATGTGTAACAATACGTCCATCACATCGCTGTGAGCTTTGAGTAACTTTCTCTTAGCAAGAGTCCATGCCGCCAATTTCCCATGAGCGCTCACACTTACCTTAATGAAATGCTCGCGCTTCTGGTCGTTCTCATCGTACTTGGTGTACCGTGCCACATAGTATTGCTTACCATCAATGGTAGTTAACCGTGGGTCGAGACTTTTCGGCAACCGCGCCAGTAAGTTGAATTGCTTGCGAACGCGATCCCAACAACGCCCCCATAGTTCCTTGCCGATTTGGTTGCGTATTTTGGTTGCCTTGCGTAGTCCTTTCTTTTCACCAATGCGAACAAACCCGACAGAACGACGAATATAACCACCCTCCGGCTTAGGTACACTAACGGCGTAGCAAGTCTTTTTCTTGGTGATAAATCGATAGCCTGTGTTAGATACGAAATAAGCATAAGCGTTACGACACTCTGACACTCTATAACCCTCAAAAAAACAAAACATGCGATTCCTTTCGGTTGGATTTAACTGGCCATTGCTGCCCTTTCTTGGCCAAATGAATAACGTTACAGCGTAACTATGTTTTTTATATTCCTAATTAATGCGACAGATTGATAGTCTTTAAGTCATCATAGCTGCAACCAAGCACTAGCTTGATTGCCTTTTTGCTGAACCCTTGCTTCATTAATTCTCTTACCTTTGGTTTGAGCTCATTCGGAATCGGGGTTCGGGAAAGTTCCTGTTGTCGAAGCTTAAATTCGTTCACTCGCAAGTTCGCGTTCATCAAAGCTTTACACATAATTTCCCCTCCCTTTATTCTGCCTTTGGTTTTAATGAAATACCTGTTGTGTACTCTTTCGCTTCATCGTGGAACGTTCTTAAGTAGTGGTCAGTCACAGCAACACTAGAATGACCAAGCGCGTCCTTAATCACTTTCAAAGAGGCTTTCTTTTCAAGCAGTAGCATGGCGTACATTTTTCGCATCGAGTGTGTTGATAGCTGGTATGGCAACCTCAACTCCATTGCTATGCGCTTATACGCTCGGTTGATGTACTGGATGCTGATCGCATTGCCCTTTTTGGCCAAGTGGTGATTGGATTGAAACATCAACTCATTATGGCCATTGTGTAGGTAGATACGCTTAATCAGTTCTTCCAGTTCGGCGTTAACGTGGATGGTGATTCGGGCGGCTTCTTTAGCGGCCTTTTCACTCTTACCTCGGGTCATACGGCCTTTGAAGCCTTTAGACTGCACAATGGTAAATGACGACCTAATCACGCCATTTATCATCACATCGCTGAATTTTAGCTTCGAAATGTCGCAATAACGTAAACCTGTACGCACTTCCATTTCAATCATCATCGAGATAAGCGGGTTTATGTCATCCATTAAACGGATGATTTTTTCCAATTCGTCTAAGTCACGCGCAGGGAAAGCAGCCATTAGATCAACTCCACTTCATTAGCATTAACCGTCTTAAACTCACCACCAACGAACACCTGAATTTGTAGGGTTCGAGATAGCAAGCCAAAACCCAAGAACAAGCCGAGTTCCCCATCGACACACACAAAATCGTGGTGAACAGGTAGGCGGCCAAAGTGGTTAATCATCTTGGTTTGTGCTTGAACACTTTGAGGCTCTTTAATGGTATTGATAGCAAAGCGAAGCTGAGAGCGAATCTTTAGGGCATTGGCGCCTTTTCGCGCCTTGCTGATCGTGCCTTGCACACAAGGCAAGCCGTAGAAGTTGCGAATGACAGCGGCGGCTTGCTCTTGGCCTCCACATTCATTGATTAGCTCATCCAGAGAGATAAGAATAAGGTCATGATGACGCTCTTGGATGGCACTGCGTTTGCTCGCCCATTCATCCGAAAGCGACACCAATTCATTTTTTTTAAACATTTTTGCTGATCCTTTTTTGGCAAAATGCCAGTGTTTGCTCGGAACACAATATATTCCAACGGAATATCTTTTGCAACCCTGTTCGGAATACTTCTATTGAAAGTACAAAGAGTTCCAAAAGCGGGAAATTAATCAACTTTTGATAAATAACGCAATAGTGCTCAAAACACCACCAGCAAGAAGCCATTTTTTATTAATATTCCTATGGAATATTTAGGCTCATTCACACAAAATGCCAGGATTAGAAAGCAATCTTAGATATTTGATAAGTTGTTGTTTTTATTGGATTTTATGTCTTTTTGCGTCGATGACCAGCGACAAAGCATTGGTTAAGTTAGTTTCAGTTCTGTGTAGAACTGAAACTAAAAGAGGTTTTTTTGAAACTCACTACGACAATAACCCGTCTGTGGCAATATAATGACGGTGTTACGCCGTCACGCGACACGAACAAACATGCATATCCTCAATTATTATGCGGTATAGGTCACGTTCTCAAAACCTAACTGCTAGTAACGATATGTTTGCATTATTTTGCATATCTAGACAATCAAAGATCACAGTCTCATAATACTCCGCGAACATCAGCTCGGTTGGCGAGAATCCCCTAAACTCTTTCCAAATCAGAGCTATATACGTATTGGCTATCCAGTCAATTGGCTTAAGAGATATAGATATGCACTGCACGTTGAATCAATTAATTCCAGTCGAAATACTAGATAAATGTGACCTGTCCCTAGATGTATTTAGCAGCTCGTTCCTCGATGACGCGACCGACATTTGCATGATGCATCTTATCCAATCGCATCCGAACGCACTATGCAATTCATCCATTAATCGTGATGACGTATTAAACTTCGTTCGAGATCACTTCTCCGCTTAAAAAGCAACACTTATAACGTTCTTCTGTTCGTTTTTTATTTAATTCCGAACACAAAAACGGTATGCTACGCATCAAGGATAAAGGTAGGGTTTTTCGTTACTCGCGTACGCTCAGGGATGGAGTGTAACCTTTATCCTCCAATGTAATTTGGAGCAACCGTTCACCATGATTAATAAAAAAAATACTGAAATTAAAGATTTAAAAGCTATTGATATAGAAACACTTAATCAATTACTTGCAAACAAACAAACGGCAGATGCGCGCCTAAAACGTGCCTTGAAGCACCGCGCGACTTTTTCCGAACAAATAGATGGCAAGGAAGATAGTGGACTATTCAATGATCGCATCGTAGCTGTAGTAAAACGTGGTAATCCGACCACTCGTTTACTTGAGTATATTGAGGCCGCGAAATCAGCCAATAAAGAGCTTTTAGAGCGCGCACCTCAATACTTCAACAGCTCATCTAACTCATTTAAAGAGACGACCGTAATTGAGAACGTCCGTCGCGTTAACATCACAATTAATAAAGCAGCTAGCAGCCAGAAAGTCACTGGTGCACGTCTAGCCAAAAGACTTGAAGCATACCTACGCGACCTAGACCGTAAACTCTCCTACGATCTTCCAGAAGATGAGAAAGAACAGCTCACTAACAATAAAAACACTGCATTGAATGAATTGAAATACTTCAAAGACAATGCAGACGTTGAGTTTAGAAAGCGCGGTCAAGAACACAATGACATTGTCGCTATTATCCATACCTATGATGGCAACAATGGCGGCATTTCTCGCGTAGCTAAAAAGGTTCACGTTAACGCTGGTGGCCTTGTTCTAATTAGGCATCGCTCTTGTAAAGATCACGATGTGCTAATCACAAACAACACCACTGAGGGACGTTCGATATTCGATGAAGCGAATGCTTTTAAGTCGGTACTGTACCCTAACGCTAATATGTATATAGAAAGCGAAGTTGACGCTATTCGTGAAGCCAGAAAAGAGCTTAGAAGCAAGAACGAAAGCAAAGCACGTTCGCAGTTCGATGGATTAGTGAACTAAGGTTTTAAGCTAAATTATTGTTGTTCCGCTTTGATTGGTGATTTGGTGGCGATATTTAGCGGTATCGCCACCTTTTCATATTACTTTTATATGTTGGCACCAACGGAATTAAGCATCGTCCGATTCAAGCGCTTCCAGTACCCATTGTTCTACGGAACTGCGAGACTCTAGCATGCTCTCTGTTACTTCCATTTCGTGCGGCACATAATCTACCAATTGAGAAAAGCAGTATGTATCCCAACGGTCAGGTGATGGGATGTTCATTTTCTCTTTCATCATAGGTTTTGGCATCATTACCCATTGGCCTGACTCGTTGATTGCACAAGGTATTTTACTGCCTTGTTCTGCCGTCTTGACGTTCTTATCTATCTGCATGCGGCCTTGGTTTATCGCATCCCGAGCCATAACATTGGCATACGCACGCTGGTTAAAGAAACGCTGCTTGTCGCTGGTGGAGTGCATCTTCTTACCCCAACGAATGCGCTGTACGCGCCGTCCGTAGCGTTCTAAGCAAGTCGCCGTGTCATAACCTACACCGTCACTATCCACTGCTATCGTGATGTTTGGGTACAAGTCCTCACTACACTCTGCATGGATAATGTCAGCGAACCGAACCGGATCGACCGTGCTTGGTTGTTCAAGCAATTTCACGCTCTTAACGATGCGCTCCATGCGTTGACCCCAAACCTTGCAGATATTGAGTATCGAGCGGTCACGACCATTACCCACGTCCACCAGCGCAGCCCAACCCCAACCATCGGGCATATCGAGATTGAGCCTTGCGCTTTTGTCCAGTGCATCCCGACTAAGCAGCATGCCAGCAATGGAACTTGGGAACTCCCCACGTACTTTAATCAGGTATTCCGGTGCCTCTCGACCGCCATACTCCAATCGCTTATCGAGGATAAATTCCACGGTTACGAACGGCGATTCCTCGGAGTTAAGCCGGATGGCTCGCCATCGACCACTAGGCTCGGCTAATCGGTGATGCGTATCGTAGAAATAGCCGCTAGGGCGCGTTGGCTGGCTCAATAGCAGCATTCGGTTATCTTTCTCGGTCAATGCACCCGCTAACACACCAAAAGCCTTGTCAGAGACGCCTGACGCCTCATCGACAATGACAAACAAGTGTTTAGCGTGTTCACCCGCTAGCGCTTCCTCGTTACCAATACGGCACGATTTAGCACTGGTTTGCCAGATACCTTTTGCTGAGTTTTCAAAAAAGGCTGTCTCGGTAATGGTGAAGTATTGCTGTAACCAACCATGCTTTTGTAAGAGCGTGTTCCAGTTGGATTTTAGGTACTTCCATACACCGATTTGTACCTGTCTCGCGTTGTTCGCCACCAGCACAACACGCGCATTGGGGAAGCAGAGCATGAAAGCAATGATCATGATACTGGTCATGTCTGACTTGCCTGTACCGTGGCCAGAGCTGACAGTCGTTCGCGCACCAATACGCTGAGCACTATCAATGATTTTGCGCTGCTGCCAGCTCGGCTTCTTACCGACTAGCTCAACAGCGAGGCGTTTCCAGTCATAGCGATACCGCTTAACTAGGGCAGGGTAACGGGGATCTTGTGTTACGCTCTTTATTCGTCTAGCCACCAAGTACCTCGAAGCTGTCTACATCGTCAAACCCCGACACTCCCTCGTTATCGAGGTCATCATAGGCTTGCTCTTTAGCGGCTTCGTTTTGTATTTGGGATGGGGATAGGGTAGGTTCTACGCCGTTCTCTAGGTCTTCGGCTTCTTTGATTCGTCGGTTTACTTCTTCTTTGCGCGCAGGTAGCCAGTTATCTTGCTGCTCAATCTGCTCTAACGTGTAGTCATCAAACAGTTCATCCAGCTCTTGCTCACTGATACCAGTGTCGTCTACTTCTGGCTCTAGGTTCGCTAGTTCAACCTTAGCTTCATGCAATAGCGTTGCTGGTGGACGTGCGCCTAACTTCTCGATTTGCTGACACGTCTCTAAGGCTGTCCAGTTGTTCTTAGTGCGCAGAGAAAGCATTTCTATTACTAGGCTGGTTTCTTCCGCTGGCAGTAAGTGTGGCATCATCAATTCAGCGTATTCCTGTTTACGCAAATCGATGTAGCGCTTGGCCTCTTGTTTGGCCATCGTGGAAATACTTAATTCCAGTTCACGCAATCTGGTGCCATAGCCAAAGATGAGACGGTCACGCATGGCGTTTATGTCTACTGGCTGGTTTTCGTCATCGAGCGGAATGTCTCCGCTTTCTTCCATTTCATCGATCTCTTTAAGGCGTTTAGCTAACGTCTCATTCATTCGGTAATACTGCGAACGGGCAATAATCAGTTCGTTGCAAACCGAAAGCGGATCGGTATCCATGAGAATATCCATGATTTCGCCAGTAATACCCGCACTACGGGCATAACCACCATGCACAACAGGGCGACCCACTTGAGCACTGGAATACTGCGAAAGTCCCTCAACTGATCGCGGCTTGCGCAGTGATCCAATACCCCCTGTTTTCGCGCGATCGCCTTGCGCACTTTGCGCTTGCGCAGTTGCCCCCGCTTCTTTGGACTTTGATTTATCAGCCCTTTTTTTCTTCTTGTCGTTTTTCGCTTCTTGAAATTTCGCTAATTGCTCATCGTAAAGATCAAATAATCGATCAAACTCGGGCAGCGATCGCATGGAATTAAACTGGCGGCGCAATGTCGCACCGTTCACCCCTTTATCTTTCGCAAAAGCGGCCATCGTGAGCGTTGGGTTTTGAGCGCCACGCACGAGAAATTCTTTCAAAAGGGAATGCCAGTCATTGCCCTGACTGGTCTTTTTCGCTTTGATTTTTGGCATAACGGACGGTTGGAACTTGCCGCCCGTTTTGGCTGGCCGTTTTATATATCGCTTAGCGGTGCCGTACTTCAATCCGTTGGCTTCGCAATACTCGGCCAGCGTCAAAGTCGGCTGCTTCTCTAACTGCTCCCAAAACTGCTGTTGGTGAGCCTGATAGTCAATCTTGCCGGACACGGTTAAACCCCATTCATTTTGTTACGTTCGGAATAATACAGAGTTTAAACAGGTAACAACAATACGAACGAGGTCAGTTAAAACAATCATTTGATTGTCAATAAGGTTTTAAAGACAAAATTTGATAACGCGACATTAAATAGTGTTTACAGTAACGATTTTCTGCATATAATCATGGCCAGCTAGTGAGTAACGCTACTCATGTACAATTGATTCTGCGGCACGATATAGTAATTGGCTGCGTTATCTCACTAGCCACCTTTCCCCCATACCCAAGACAACGCGCTACGTGACGAAAGGAATACCCCTTGAAAGCACCCGAGCGCATCAAATTCAGACACAAAGCCAAAACCAAAGCACGACAAGCCATGTTTAGAACCCGCCAACGGGAAAAGGGATTAGCGCTACTTCAAGTGCGAATTTCACACCTTGCTCACGCAAAAGCATGCGAACAATGTGAACAGAACGGGATTACCCTGACCGAGCTGTATCAGTTGGCCATCAACAACACCGATCCAAACCAACTACCAGAAAAGCACCCCGAAGTAATCGAGGGCGACCTAGTAGGGACACGCCAAATCAGTCCTTGGATTGACCCCGAAGTGGCAAAGACGTTTGAGAAATTGGCCACCAACTACCGCAATCGAACCATAGCGATGAGTGCTATCGTCTATGCCTATTGCGCTCGATGCGAAGCTGAATGAACCGAACTGGACACGCTTGGGGCGCACTGTGCTTTGCGCCCGTTCCTCTCGCCTTAATGGCAGACACAACACCACTGCATTCAATCCTGGCATTTCTTGGTTGCTTAAGCGGTTCGAGCGCACCGGACTGGCTTGAATTTGACAGAATCCCGCACCGAACTTACACCCACATCCTTTCAATATGGCTCGCTGTAACGGCTTATGGCTATCATTTGGCAATAGGGGATACATTCGTACTCATTGAGGCGTTAAAAGCCACCAGCACGATTCTAGGTGCAATTCTGTGTGGATTTGGATGCGGTTGTATCTCGCATTGGCTTGGGGATGTGCTAAACCGCCAGCCAGTGCCGATTTTTACCCCATTTGATAGGTACTGTTTGAATCTATTCGCTTCGGGGAGCCACCAGCGAATCACATGCGTATTCATTTTCTCGGTAGCATGTATTTTAGTTGGCTTTTTACGGCCTTTGTCATTCCGAATAGACTTGCTGAAAATGACGTTTTTGACATAAAAAAGGCCACGTTTTACCGTGGCCTTTTGATTTTGAGGAGTTGTCAATAACAGGTAATTCAATAACCAATCAATTGGCCATCTATATTTTGGAGTATCCACGTCCATTTTCTTGCGAGCGAGGTAAATATAGGACACTCAAAACGCCTTTTCAATAGGTTGAAACGCGACATATAAAAAAAGAGCCAGTATTTCTACCAGCTCTTTAACTCTCTTTTGCAAACCTTCTTTGAATCACTCGCCGAAGCTGTACGCTTCACACGAAAACAAGGCAATTATATTGATACTTACCTCGAAAAATCAAGAAAAAAGCGCCAATGGAATAACCAAAGGCGCTTGAGCACAGTTGTCTAAGATTTTTAAAGGAAAACACGGTCGTCACAATGGCAACTATGTAACTCGCGTATGAATAAATTTAGCTGTTCGGAATTATCAGTTCAAGTATTTTTTCGCTTTCAGTTTGCTTTAGATGATTGTTTGTCTCGTGAATCATCTTGCGTAGGGCGTTATCCAGCTCTTTGGTGTACAGCTTATCCTTGGCCAGCTCTCGCTTAAGGATGCGATCGTGTTTGCGATACCAGAATAGTTCGTGAACTTTTCTCATAGTGCCTACTCTCATAGGCGTTCTTTGGTAGGGGATAGATAGAACAAAGGGCTGACCCTCTTTCGAAGATCAACCCTTTGCCCTCTTTGGGAGCCTGTAGGTTTTACCCTACAACGCTTGCACAACCTTATTAAACAAGCGCACCGTATAGGAAGTCGTATCCGTCACTGTCCTATGGAAACAATACTAAACTCATTCCGAACACATCACAATATAAGTTTGTATTTCATTTTGTGACTTTTACCCATTTAAAGATTTTTTCTGTCGCTTTTTGCTGGTGGCTTTCTTGAGCGTTTCATAGTAGCCAATCTTTATCAAAAACAAGTACCAGAGCGCATTAAAAGTCGTGATTTGCCTAAACTGTAGGTCAGCAAACCAGAATCGCTTTTTCAGATGCTTGATGGCCATGTAGGCTAACCATTGATGTTTGAATCTAAGCACCGTCACTAGGCGAGCTTTCTTCACCTTAAGCGTGAATACATAGGCTCTTGTCTTTCCTGTCTTACTCATTGCTTGCTTTCCCCTCTAACTGGTATCGAAGCGGAGCAGTGAGCCATCCCCAACGTTTATGTCGCCATATGTCGCTAATCGTGGACTGGTGTACGCCGTATTCCTCGGCTAACGTGTGTTGGCATACCTGTTTAGTGAATAACAGCTCATAGATGCGTAGAACTTCACTAGGGGATAACTTGGATGCGCAGTTCTTTCCTCGGCGGTCTACGTTGTCCTTTACGGCCTTTTCAGCGGGTACACCAGCCTTAAGGCGTCTTAGCACTCTGCGGTAACTGGTATCGGTAGCGGCGCATAGCTGTCTTGCGGTCATTACCTTGCCTTGGTAGGTCACAAGGTGCTTGGTAGCCTCGGCCAGTAGTTCCTCTCCGGTTCGTAGTCCTTTGTGATACGCGCGATAGAGGGAGGTCATTGGATAGCCAGTTAACTGAGCGAGACGGTACACGCTCATTGGTTGACCCTGATATTGAATACTCATAGCGGCTCACTCCCTTAAGCCACTTTTGCGATTTGCTCATAGATACCAGTAAGGTGCGTTCTGCCTACCTTACGGTTAAAGCGCATGGATGGTGTTTGTAGACCTTTCTCGGTAAAGAGCACTAAGGCACTGCCGAAGTTCACGCCTTGCTTTTTGGTGTGTCCGTCTGTCTCATAGAACGGGTAACGGCCATCCGGCTTGTAAATCATCGTGGCGTAGCCCTCAACCAAGTCCAGCCACCACGTTGTGAGTTCTTCATGTGGTAACAGCATCATGCCGTCACGGCCTTTTCTGGCTTGTTCTAGCGCCTTTTCCAGAAACTCAAACTTAAGGTCGAACGGAGGATTGCACCACCAGCCATCTTCCCATTCGCCTTGTAGGCCATCGAACCCAACACAAACAGGGTTTAGAAGCTGAGCTGCTTTGTGTTTTGGTTTAAGGCTTGGGAATCCACTCGGCTGTTCGTTAATCCAGTCAGGAGCCACGTAGAAGCGGTTTACCTTGGCGGTTTGTGGCTCGGCGGCCACGTCTAAAACAAACTCTTTTCCGGTATCACGTCGAAAGAGGAATTGAGCATCAAAGAAACAGTCCCAACGAGTCGCCCATTTGTTCTTTGCGCCCTCGACGGTTTTACTTTTGACTAGGTGCGCCATTCTCTGACTTCTCCCCACTCTTGGCCGCTACCGTAATGCGCTCGATACGTTCTGCGTCCAAATCAATCTTCACTCGCTCTATCTTTGGATAGACCACCAATCCATAAAAGCTGTATGTGCCAATACCGACAACAGCCACCAGCGCTAACACAATGGTTATGGCCAGTAGTCGAACAGAGCCGATAAAGACACGTAGCCCAATTGCCTTGCTATCATTCATGGACGCGTACCATGCCCTTGTAAGCAGAGAACAATACGCTGTGCTCGGTTTTGACACCTAAGCGCTCTTTCGTCGCCGGATTAATGGTTGTGCGTTCACGCTCTATGTGACGGAAACGGCCAAAGCCTCGAATTTGCACCTCACGGCCTTTCGCAATCTCAACCAGAATGTGATTGATCATTGCGTCCAGACAATCGCCCACCAGCTCTGCATCATCACCAGTAAGCTTTAAGCCAAGGCGTTTAGAAATGTTTCTTTCAATGTCAGTTCGGTTTAAGCGTGTGCTCATTAATGTGCCCCCTTGATCTCGTTTACCTTGTTTGCCAGCTCATCGCGGAATACATCCGATGCACTAAAAGTCAGCTTGTCTCGCGCAGCTACAATCGCTGGTGTTCCCGTTTTTGGATTACGGCCAGCTCGGGCTTTCTTAAGGCGAGGTGCGAACGTACCGAAACCACTAAGCAATACAGCATTGCCCTCAATCATGGTTTGAGTTGAGATTTCTTCGATAAAGGCATCAAAAACCAGCTCGCATTCTTCACGTAATGCGCCCGTTTCTTTTTTCATTGCTGAGATCAGTTCGTGCTTACCTACGGCTTTTTGTTTAGACACGCTAAGTCCTCTTGAATATCTTTCAGATAAATTCCGTGCTGTTGGCCTAGAAGATTAATGGCGTAAAGAACCAGTTCTTCTCGACTGCTACAGCCAAGTTCTATTTGGAGTCGCCTAATTTGCTCTCGTTGTGTCGCGCTGGCGCGATAGTATTGACGTTTAATGTCGAACCTAGCCATTTTGGCCAGATGACGATTCCAGCGCTGTTGAGGCGTCAAGGCGTCTTTTTTGGGTTTACGTCCTGCCATGCGACGATTATAACCATTCCGAACACGCCGTAAATATTCCGAACACGATTTCTGTTTTTAATACAAAAAAATACCGCCCATATAGGCGGTATTTGTGGAAAGATGATCAAGGATTGGCGTTAAGCTCGTTTGAACTCCGAAAAGTGGCTGCGCATGCCATCACGAACTTTGAGAGGCGTTTTGCGCAGCTTGGCGCGTGTCGCTGTGTCGTATAAGTATTGTTCCCATTCCCAATAGGACATATCACGTAGTCGGCCTACTGGCTCACCAACACTATTCATGAATATGTAGGTGTTCTTGGCTTGGCCGTTCGGGATTGAGTTGCCATTACCATCCAATATCTCAAAGACACCTCTCGCACCGACAAACGTCACGGTCAGACCATATTGCGCCGCTGTAGCATCAATCATTGCGCTAGTGAGGTAAACATTCTCGCCAAAGATTTTAGTACGGAGGATTTCACGACGATATTTCTTAATGTCTCGAACCCATTCAAAGATAACGCAGCGAGTATGTGGCGTTCGGATGTTGGTTTTTACTTTGATTAGACCAGCATCGAATAGCATTCTAATGACTCGATAGTTGATCTTCTCTCTTGGTGCAATTGTGTCGCCAGTAGCATCGTAGTCACAAATATGACCACCAGTAAGCCAGCGATACGCTTGAGCGCTACCAAATTCCCCTGCGGGAGCATAGCTTAGCAACAACTTGTCATAGTAAAGGTAATCGCATAGGAAGTTACGGACTACCTTTGTTGCTTCTAACACGTCTAAATCAACTGGCTTTTGGCCAATGCTGTGATATTCACTCGCTAACATGAGATAACTAAGCCCTTTTTATATACTTATGCGGCTAGTCTAGTTTTGTTATCAAATGTTGGCAATTGGAGATAGCTATTAATTTGACAAATGCACTCATCAAACCCCTTGGCCACAACCACGTAATACCCTAGATTTTGGAACATTTTTATCTTTTCCTGTTGTTCCTTACTTGGGCGACCTTTTTCCGTTTTTACCTCCAAAAAGAACCCGTGATACACCCCTCTCGGGATAGGAAAAAATATATCTGGCACACCTTTCTTTTGTCCCTCATAGCTCATCATCGAAGCCGCTTTAGGTGTTCGATAGCCACCGTTCGGGATTGAGAAAACCAGTGGGTAAATGTCCTTGTACTGCGTCTCTAACGTGTAGAACAAACGCACCTGTAACCAGTGTTCGGCCAGTTTCGTGTCGTTAAACTCTTTCGGGCGCTTAATCCCTTGTGCAAGGCGCGTTTTGTGTGGTGAATCCAGTTCCACTTTCTTCTGTGTTGCAGCGCGCGCAACGTCATTGTCTTTCTCAAGAATACGGATAAGCCAAGCTGGTAGTTCCGACTTATCCACCAGCGCGGTATTAGGGACGTTTATCGATACCGGATTGATGATGTGATTAACAGAACGGTTAATCTCGTTAAGTGCTGCATCGATATTGAAGTCGCCACCGTGGCCAGCTTTCAGGCCTTTGCTTTTCCACTTCTTGCGCTTAGCGACTTGGTTTGCGAGGAAAGAGTGATCGAATCGTGGTGCCTTGGCCATAACTAGATAAGCCCTTGTGTTACTAAAATCTCTTGTTCCTTACGGCGGTTAAAGTAGGCAAATACCTCGTCCTTGGTGAATTGCTTAGCTACCACTTTGCGGCAGCCACCTTGCGAGAAAACACGCTTAGCAATGTCCTCAGATAGCGTCCAACAAAGTGCGGTTTCGATTTCGGATTCGTCATTGATAGCTCGGTAGGCCGTGATCACCTTGGGTAGCTTGGCGAACGCCTTGCGCTCTGACGATTTCATCACCTTGTGCTTGTTGCGTCTCGGGCACGTCAACAGGGACGACCACACACATTGATGTTGGTGCGAGCCTTGCGCTTTCCATAGCGTTCCTAGCGTGTCCCAATAGGTTGAGTCGTCTTGGATAGCTGGCGCACTGCGAACAAAGAAATCGAGCTGATAACACTCAGGAATGGATAACAAACGGGAAATGATATTGGAGTCGTTAACGTTAGCCACTTTGTACCTCTTTTTTGCCGCCTCACACTGCTTGGCAAGGCGGCCTAACGTTATGATCTTTCGATTAGTGTATTGTGCTTATTTCGGGGTTATGTACTTTGCGAGCTTTTGAGCGCATCGATTCCAGCACCATCGCTATCAGCTCAATTGGGGATGGCTGCCCCTCAAGGCTTGCGTTTTTCGATTTTAAAATGTCATTTTCAGCTCTTAGCACCTTGGCCACTTGCTTGTTACATTGATTGGCCAGCTCGCTAGCAATGTTTCCCATTTGTTGACGCGCATCCTCACGGCTCTCACAAGGCTTACTCAATACTTCGGAGCACTTTTGAGAGAATGTCATCAAACGCTCGTCAGCCAATACACTATTAAAGAGCTTTGGAAAGCTCTTAAGCACCGAATCTGGCGCACCCGACATTCGTTCATCAAGCTTGCGCCTCATCGATTCACGAACATTTCTTAAATGGTCAAAATAAAAACTTGGACTTAAGTGAACACGCTTGTTTTCCTCGTCAAATTTAAAAGACAGCCCTTTAACAAGTCTTGTTCCGCAATGTTGCTCAGTCATTGTTTTACTCACTCTTAAAAAATACGTGTTTATACTCAGGTTTGATTGGTTGTAAGCCCTCTACAGACTCCACTCGGTCGCACTCTCGAAAGAACGACAAGATAGGGCAATACGATGAATTGATGCCTCTCGTTACCTTGCACACCTCTTGGAATACCAAGGCGCTCTCATACTGCTCTGTCGAGCAAGCCGTAAAGAACATCGGATTGACCACCAGCGAGCCGCTAGAATCGGTTTGTGCCGCAGAACTGTTAGCAACAATCATTGGCACGGTCATCATTAAAGCAGCATTCGCCGCCGTGCTTGTTGTGCTGGTGGATGCTTTGATTGGCGTTGCCGGACGAACAGGCGCAGGAGCAACACGAACTGGCATAGGTGCAACTCGAACAGGGGTTACTACTGGCGCTGAATGCGCTTGAAAAGCGGCCAGCAAGGCCGCCGCTAGTGTAAATTTTCTCAGCATCAGTGAATAGTCTCCCCGTCAGCTACAACTCGTTGAACGTTCTTAACTTCTACGGTTGAATCCGGCTTGGTTTCCACTTTCAGCATGTCAAGCATATCCATAACAAGGCTAAGCATCTGCTTAGTTTCTTCTGACGTACCACCAGGGCGATCATCTGCCGATTTAATGTTGTCTTTGAGCTCGTTCGTCAGGTAATCGCAAGCTTGTTGAGATAGGTTCGTTAACACCAAAGGCAAGTGCATTTCGGGATCAAATTCTTCCTCCCCCTTGTACACATATTCCAATTCATTAGCGGCACTCATCGCCAATTGGAATAGCTTGCTGTCCATAAGTAGCGTTTCAGCAATCTTGGTCGCCACTCCCACGACTACTTGAGGCGGTACTGCATCTTTGTCGTTCTCGTCATACTCGTACACCTTGCTTACGTGCATTGGAATTGCTTGAAGAACCACATCACGCACAGCGCGGTAATGGTCGTAATAATAGGGAGCCATCAAAACCACTCCGCCTGTTTCGGGATTAAAACCGACCATCATTGTGTTAACTTCGCAGGATGTTTCGAACTGTTCTTGAGTGTTCATGCTCATGCCTCTCGCTTTCTGGCTTAAACAATTTATTAGGGGTAGGAAAAGCAAGGGAGCGTATCCCTTGCGGGTTTAAATTCATCTCAGTATTTGTGGCTTTGGTGCGCCAAGTGTGGGTATTCCTTTTCCAGCATGTACCCTTTGCTGCATTTCTCGCATCGATGCGCAAACTCATTATCGACGCGCACCTTACCTAATCGAACTACATTGCCTTTACACTGCTCGTCATCGCATTGGTACGTCACTAGCACGGCTGAAAATGGCTTGTATGTCTCGCTCACTTACGCTTACCTCGTTTCTGGTTACGTTTAGGCTTGCTTGGTTTCTTTGGTGAATCTGGAATACGGCCACCAGCGGAATGCAGCGCGTACTCTGTATTGAATCGTTTGTTGATGCGCTTAATTAGGCTTACGCTGCGTGGTGCAAGCTCTTTCGCAAGTTCAATGTGTGTTAGCGCTCGGTTTAGCTCATGTTGAGGCACGTAATCACTTAAGCGCTGCGCAATCTCTACTAGGTTCACTTGGGTACACCAATCCAAATCGAGGACTTTGGCCACACTCACGACTTTCTTTGTGCGCTTAACTGCACGGTCTAAAGCTCGCTCAATTTGGTCTACTGGCACTTGCTTAGCGGCCTCGGTAAATTCTTCCCAATACTCTTGTGGCAGTACGCACGATTCGTGTAGCAGCTTAGACATACATAGGGAACCATCTTCACCAATGTAAGCCGTGTGGCCAGCTCCGGTATGCGTGTTCATTAGGTAAATCAGACCAAAACGCTGATCCGGTTTGCCTAGACCCTCTTGAGGCTGAATCGCTGTCGCCTTGCAAAGCATGTAGGCTTGCCAGTTACCGCCTTTCCAAACGGATTTAAGATCGTGGTATTGAACCGCTTCACCTAGATATAGGTTGTCGTTGCGCAGTTCTTCGTTTTCGTGAGCAATGATCGCTGCGTAGGCCAACACCTCATCAATGTTGTGCATCACGTAGTGATAGTTCTCGTCAGCGTTCTTCAATCCCTCGCTCATGCTGTTGATTTGCTCGGTTTGAGTCGCCACCAGCTCACTTAGCATTTCGATGTGCTCTTTGCTCTTGGTGAGCTCTGATTCAGTGGCCTTGTATGCCTCATCCAATGTCGCGTTCTTAGCGGCGGTTGCTTTGCGTTTATCCTCGGCAATGCGTAGTTGCTCTTGAACACTCTCAAGTTGCTGATTAAGCGATTCCAGTTCACCAGATGATGCCACTTGGTTAGCCAATGCAGCGGCTACCTTGTTCTCCACCAGCTTAGGAATGCCGTCCAGTTCTTGTTGAGCGTGACGCAACTCAGTGGTAAGGCGTTTGATCTCTGCTTCTAGGCGTTGGTTGTCCTTACCTAGACGCTCGTTTTCTTCGCGTAGCTCGGCTGCGATCTGCTCGGCCTCATTACGCTTTTTACGCATCACCTCAGTACCAGCCATTGCGCGGTCACGCGCTGCAAGGATTTCGGTACGTTCATCAAGCATTGCCTGATATTTTTGCTTTAGCGCCTCGTCGGCCTTGGCCGTGCGTTGGGATAGTTTGAATTGCAAGTCATCGATGATGTGCTGCATCAAACCAACAAGCGGGATCTCAAATTCTTTGATTTCAATTGGCGAATTTTCAGGAAGTCCCCACGGAAGCTCTACAGTAAAAACATCGCTCATAGGAAAATTTCTCTACTACTCAAAAATTGGGATAAGGGAATAGGGTTAAAGTTTGCTTATTCTTGGTTAGCAAAGCGCTCAAGGCGTTCTTCTAAGTCATCCAGCCAAACCAGTATTTCGCTACCTTTGTGAACGTAGTCGAGATCACTTTCTTGGATTAGATTGGCCACCTCTCGCGAACACCCGTTTACCTCTGCCGCGATTGCGCGGTTACTGAAATAGAAAGCATTCGGTGTGTCAGTAAAGTCCGTTTCGCCTGTCGCTTCGCGCATTTCCATAAGCGCTTTAGTGGTCATTCGACGCAGTACAATCAGTAAGTCGTCTTGAGTTGCTAACGCTAAATTTTGTTTACTCATGGTTTAAGCCGCCACGTAACTCAACATCTTGTAATGACGGAACTCGTTCTGGAACGGCATGTCATCGTCAAAGTCCATTGGTGGCTCGCCGTATTGCTGTTGAGATTGATCCCAACCACCCTGTTGCTGTGGTGAATGCTGTGGTTGTTGAGGTTGACCCCAACCGCCTTGTTGTTGCTGGCCACCAGCTCGGTTATTGCCAAGCATTTGCATCACGCCATTAAAGCCTTGAACTACTACCTCTGTGCTGTAACGGTCTTGGCCTTGCTGGTCTTTCCATTTGCGAGTCTGCAATTGACCCTCGATGTAAACTTGTGACCCTTTGCGTAGGAA